>QIBC01000319.1 GCA_003225215.1 Acidobacteriota bacterium | reverse complement strand
GTCAGTTCGCCCATTTTGGGATGCTGAGCCGAGGCAACTGTTGGCTCACGGTAGAGGGTATTCCAGACGCGCTTCCACTCGCAGGTGGCGATTGCTTCCTGCTTGCGCCGGGGAGCTCATACGCGCTGCGGGATAACCCATGGGCTCGTGCTCGTAGTTTCTGTGACGTCGCAGGGAAGATGGGGACTCAGCTAATCCAGTACGGTGGTGGAGGAGCGCCGACCACGATCATTTCGGGATGGTTCAGATTCAGCGCAACCACGCTAAAGCCTGTCTCGCGCTTGTTCCCCCCACTGATATTGGTGACGGCCGATCAGCCGCAAACTCTGGCACTGCGCAGGACTATAAATATGCTGGGATCCGAGGTGTCGGAGCCGACGCCTGGCTCGGGGATGGTTATTAACCGACTTGCCGACGTCTTGTTCATACAGTGTCTGCGGGCCCACATAACGTCGCAATCAAGAAGCTGCAACAAGGGTTTGCTGCGAGCGATATTCGATCCACAGATTGGCATGGCTCTCCAATCCATGCACGATAAAGTCGAGGCTCCCTGGACGGTGGAAGCACTGGCAACGGCTGCGGGCATGTCTCGTTCCGCTTTCGCGTTGCGCTTCAAAGAAATGGTCGGAGAGACGCCACTCGAGTATTTGACCAATTGGAGAATGCAGAAAGCCGCAGCCTTGCTACAGAGAGGCGACCCCAAGTTAATCGACGTGGCAAAGTCAGTCGGCTACGACTCTGACGCAGCGTTCAGCAAAGCTTTCAAGCGCGTGATGAGTGTAGCCCCCGGCAGTTTCGTCCAAGATCTGATGACAAGCGGGCAGAACCTTGACGGCAGGCGGCTGGAAACCGCCCGCTTGTACGTAATGCATTGAGTATTTTGGCAACTCCTTCAGCTATCCGGCAGCGGCGAGCCGATGCAACTCAACTATCTTGCTTGAGCGGCCTTGTCCCAGTTATTCCCATTATGGCCCGCCCTCTTAGATAGCCTTGCTGCCCGCTGGAATTGTGCGGAGGGCTTTGTGATATCCGTTCCCGTTCATTCCTGCCGTGGGTGCCTGTTTTGCAGGTGGCGCAGGGGTTGGGGTCTGGCTCACCTCTCCCTCCAGCATGTCATGCAAGCTGCTGAGTACCTGAAACTGCATCAACGCTCGTTCGTATGCCTCTTTGCAGAGATATTCGCCCTGGTCTTCGGTAATCGCCTTTTGTTGCACGGCATCAGCGATTCGACTCACTTCAATATTGAAGCTTTGCGCCGTCGCCGCCATCGCTTGTTCGTACTCGTCGAGAATATTCGCGGGGCCCAGCGGCACGGGCGTTGGAACTGCAAGGACCTCCGCTAACTCTGCGGCGTCCCCGCTGTCGCGAATGCCAGCCAGCACCGGAGGCGTTGGAGCTGTCGCACCCTCATTGCTGATTGCACGCCCTTGCGCAGCGGCTGCAAATGGAGTAGTGATCAGGGCCAGTACGATGGTGAGAATTCGATTGCTTTTCATTTGAATAATTCCTTTCCGTGGAAGTGTCGTCACTTGACAACAGATCCAGCCTCTACGATTGCAAGCGGCGTGCCACTCGGAAGAGATTGCAAACACAAGGCGTGGAGGCGGAGTCGTGTGTCGATGACGTCGGCATGCGGGCGCGTGTCAATGAAAGTTGGGCACCAATGCGCCGCGTGGATCCGTGGCCGGTGGTTCGACACAATGAGCGCAACGGCCAAGCAGCCAGGAGCAACCGCAGGATTCTTCGACTACGGTCTCCCGCGTTGGTTGAAAGCGCGCGGAACCCTCCGCTCCGGATGACAATGTTCCGAGAGTGGCAATTCGCCAACTCTGGATCGATCTGGATTTGCGCGAGGACCGGGCGCCTTCGCTCATCTCGAACTGTTGCTTCCAGAGTCAGCTTGTTCCTGTTTTTGTCCGACTAATTTCCCGCAGCATTCGGGACGTTGAGGAAGACTCGATCTATCCCAACCCCCGCCAAGGGCCTGAACCAACTGGACCGCAGCAACCATTCGACGACCGAGGATATTTACCGCCGTAACTTCGTCGGCGAGAGCCGCGCTCTGGGCTACCGTCACTTCAAGGTAACTAGTGACGCCGCCGTTGTACCGCTGGACGGAGAGGTCCAGCGACTTCTGCGCGGCGACAACTGCCGTGTGCTGCGTCTGCGCTTCATTCTCCAGAATGCGCAGCGCGGCGAGACTGTCTTCGACTTGCTGGAAGCTGGTGAGCACGGTTTCGCGATATGCGGCCACAGTCTGATCATAGGCGGCGACGGCTTGGTCGGAAGCAGCGCGGCGTCTTCCGCCGTCAAACAATGTTTGTATCGCCTGGCCACCTACGGCCCACAGTCCGGCTGGGCCTTGCAGTAATGTTGTGATGGTCCCGCTTTCAAAACCTCCGGCGGCCGTCAGGTTCAAAAGGGGATAGTAAGCCGCTTTTGCAACTCCGATCCGTGCGTTCGCCGCCGCCACCAATCTTTCCGCAGACGCGATGTCGGGACGCCGCTCGAGTATCTCCGACGGCACACCGGCAGGAATTGCGGGCGGTGGAGTGCGCAGAGGAAGTGGTGGAAGGCTGAACGATGCTGGAGGCTTTCCGATCAAGATTGCGACTGCGTGCTCGAACTGCGAACGTTGCACACCGATGTCGGTCGCCTGAGCGCGCGTTGTTTCAAGTTGCGTTTTGGCCTGCTCGACTTCGACCTCCGACCCAACGCCTCCTCGAAATCGATCCTCATTTAGCTGCAGCGCCTGCTCATACTGCGCAACCGTCGAGTTGAGAAGCTGCTCCTGGGCCGGCGGACGGTTGCTGGAGACTCTCCCCCGTGTCACCGATGGAGCGGCGGCGACGGTCGGGAAGTAGTCGGCGCGATTGTAGCGGAGCAGTGCCCGAACCTGGGTGTATTGAGCCTCGGCAATCTTCAGGTTCTGATTGGAAACGTTGACTTGCTGCTCCAGTGCATTCAATTCGGAATCCTGAAATATCTCCCACCAATTGCCGCCGAGTTTCTGTTCGCTCGGCTCAGCAGGCTTCCAATTGCCAACCTCCTTATAGGCTGGCGGCACTTCGACGGACGGACGTTGATACTTCGGACCGACCGCACAGCCGCTGAATAGGAGCGCAGCCGCAACACACATGGTTCCCAGGCTGAGATTCCGGATTCGAACCTGTGGTTTCAGATCGCGACGTAGGTTCACTGTCCGCCTCCTGCTGTTGCCGTTGGCTGCACGACTTGTACTCTCTGTCCGGTCACGATGGAATCGGGCGGATTCGAAATAACCGGATCGTTCCCATTAAGACCGGAAACGATTTCGATCTGATCCCCGAAATCCCGCCCCGGCATGACTGGAGTGAGCACGGCGCTGCCATTTTTCACAACCGCGACCTCCAATCCTTGCGAACGAAAGATGAGAGCCGAGACTGGCAGAAGGAACGAAGAACCCTGTCCGTCGATCTTCAGGTGAACTTCCGTGTAAGCACCCGAAAGCAACTCGCCTCCGGGATTATTCACGTCAACCTCTACAACCAGAGTGCGAGTGGCGTAGTTGATAGCCTCTGAAGTGCGCACCAATTTTCCCTGGAATTTTCGTCCGGGAAACTCGGCCAGAGTCAGGTCTGCCGTGATGCCCGGTTTGGCGGCCTGAGAGTACTGTTCCGGAACATTCACGTACACACGAAGCTTGCCCGGTTGAGAGATATGGAACAGATCGGTCAAGACGTTGCCGCCGTTGTTGCCGGAGGCGATTAACGCTCCGGTGTCGGTGTTTCGCGCAGTGATAATTCCATCGAAGGGAGCATAGATTTTCTCGAATGATTGCAGGACCGCAAGCTGTTTCACATTTGCCTGGTCTGCCTCGACGACTGTCTTGTTGGCGTCGTAAGTCCCAACCGCATTGTCTACATCCTGCTGTGCGACCGCATGGGTCGCCAACAGACCCTGATAACGATTCTTGGTGATCTCGGCCAGCCTGAGATTGGCCTGGGCAGTAGCAAGATTGCTGCGCGACTGTTCCAATTGCTGATCCACCTCGGGAGTCTCTATCTCGGCCAGCAACTGTCCCTTCTTGACGTGCGCTCCAATATCGACATACCAGCGCTTGAGGTAGCCGTTGGTGCGGGAGTAAATCGGTGCGCTCACGAAGGGTTGCACGTTTCCCGGCAACACGATCTCTTGCGCCGCTGCCGAGTGTTGGGGAGAGACCACCGAAACCGAGGGCACGGCCAATTGCGCGGTCTCCGCGCGCACTGTAACTGCACTGCGGAGGCGAGCGACGATGCCGAACGCGGCAACCCCGGCAAAAATAGTGAAAATTGCAATACCGATGATCCAGCTACGTTTTGACCGCCGCGGACCCATATCGGTGCCTGGCGTTGGCGTGTCGGGCGGAAAGACGCTGATGTCTGTTTGTGATTGCGTTGCCATAATTATTCCTATTCTGGTTCAGAAACCTTTAATGTCTTCCTCCGGCATCTGCGCCTTGCTCCCGCAGACTGTGGACAATGCTGAAAACCGCTGGGACGAAGAAGAGCGTGGACACTGTGGCGAAGAGTAATCCACCGATCACAGCGCGGCCCAAAGGCGCGTTTTGCTCTCCGCCGTCGCCAAGTCCCAGCGCCATGGGAGCCATTCCAATGATCATTGCCAAAGCCGTCATTAATACCGGCCGAAAACGCATGTATCCGGCCTGCAGGGCGGCTTCGGCGGGGCTGCGTCCCTCACCCAATTGTTCTTTTGCGAAGCTGACCACCAGGATGCTGTTCGCCGTTGCCACTCCTACGCACATGATCGATCCCGTCAATGCAGGAACGCTGATGGTTGTTCCCGTTACGAAGAGGAACCACACGATTCCCGCCAAAGCCGCCGGCAGTGCCATGAGAATGATGAACGGATCGAGCCACGACTGGAAGTTCACTACGATCAGCAGGTACACCAGCACGATGGCGAATCCCAGACCGGTCAACAATCCCAAAAAGGAAGAACGCATGGTCTGGATCTGGCCACGCACAATGATCTTCGATCCGCGCGGAAGCTCCTTCTGACTCTCGTTGACGATCGAGAGGATGTCTTTCGAAACGCCGCCAAGATCTCGGCCCTGAACGGAACCGAATATGTCGATCACCGGAACTACGTTGTAATGCGAAACAACGCTCAAGTCTGAAACACGAGTTACAGACGCTAGGCTCGCGAGTATCGAAGGCGGCGCATTGCCTGTGCCCGTTATAGGAATGTTGTTCAAATCCTGCAACGATGCAACGCGGTACTGCGGCGTCTGCGTTGCGATCGAATAGCTCACGCCATTCTTTGGATTCAGCCAGAAAGTAGGCGAGGTCTGCGAACTGCCACTGAGCGTTACCAGCAGATTGGTGGCGACGTCACGCTGGGTGAACCCAATCTCTGCCGCTTTCGTACGGTCTACAGCGATATGCAGCTTCGGCTGGTTGAACGTCTGCTGGATGCGCAGATCCGATGTTCCGGAAACTGCCTTTACACGCTGCAATAGCGTGTCCGCAAACTGCCGGTTTGCGTCAAGATCGTTTCCTACTACCTGAATGTCGATGGGTGCCGGTAATCCGAAGTTCAGAATTTGCGTCACCATATCCGACGGCAGGAAGTAGAACGTGACTCCGGGAAAATCTCGCGCCAGCGTAAACCTCAGGTTGTGCATGTAACTCGCAGTGGGATGATGCTTGGGAGCGAGTGCAACGATGATGTCTGCGTCCTGCGTTCCAACCGGAGCCGAATTGCTGTAAGAAAGATTGATACCGCTATAAGGCAGGCCGATGTTGTCGATGACTCCCGCAAATTCCTGAGAAGGGATCTGCTGGCGGATTTCGCTTTCTACGTGGTCGCACAAAGCAGCGGTTTCTTCAATGCGTGTTCCGGTCGGGGCACGCAGGTGGAGTGTGAACTCACCGCTATCCACCGCTGGAAAAAAGTCCTGTCCCAGCCATGGCAGTAGACCGAAAGAGACAAAGCAGGCCAAGAGAAATCCTGTGACAAAAATGCGGCGATGGTTGATGAAGGTTTCGAGCATCCC
Source organism: Acidobacteriota bacterium (assembly GCA_003225215.1). Lineage (GTDB taxonomy): Bacteria > Acidobacteriota > Terriglobia > Terriglobales > Acidobacteriaceae > Gp1-AA112. Next base: position 81 of record QIBC01000319.1, on the reverse strand, counting down.
GCGATAGGAGCTGCGGACACGTTCAAACCCATGTTCGAAGGAAGCTTGAAAGCGCACGAAGAGGTTCTTGCTGGATTGCGA
>QIBC01000117.1 GCA_003225215.1 Acidobacteriota bacterium | reverse complement strand
TCCCGGGAGCAGGGAAAATACCAGGGAATTTTTCGTGCAAAAAGATTTTCCAACGCGAAACCTGTCCGCAGGTCTGCCCGAAGTAGGACGGGCCGGAGATCGATTCGCAAGGCGCAAGGTTATCTGAGATAAAAAAAACGGTAGGTGGACCTATTATCACCTACCGCTTTCATCTCGTTGAGTGAACTTACTCGCTACCTCCCCTGAGCGACGGTCTGTGCGCGGGCCACGGTAGTAAGGAAATTCCTGGCTTCCGGAGGTGCCGGTACCTGGCCGGCCAGAAGTTGCTGGCTGGTCATCGGTTGTCCGTAGAAGGCTTTGGTCGAATCCGAGTCTTGGCGAATCGCCGAGCCGTTGAGCGAAATTCCCGCGAATGCGCCTTTGCTCCGTGAGTAAGTCAGGATCGGTGACTTCAGCTTCCAGTCGGTTCCGGCCGCAGCATCGCGTCCGACTGGACCTGCAGCAGCCGAGGCATCTCCGCCGACCTGGAATTTATCTGATAGCAGCGCCTGCATGCCTTTTTCGTTCATGAACAGCATCACTAGATCGACGCCTTCAGCGCCAATCTGCAACCCAAAACTCCCACCGGAGATGGTGAAGAATGAGGGCGCGCTCCAGCCTTGCGTGTTCTTGCAGGTGGCTACGCCTTTGCCGTGTTGTCCGCCAATGCCAAATCCGGCTTTTACCATATGCGGCACGACGGCGACGCATTGGGCACTATTCAGTACGTCTTCCGGAATTCCTTTGTCCGGTGCTGCGGTGATCTCTTGCAGAACGGTTGCAGCATTGTCCAGCCGTTTCTGCACATCGGATTTGTCCTCGCCCCAGGCAAAGCCGTAGAGGCCGAACACAAGAAGAAATACAAGAAGCTTTTTCATAGGAACCTCTCAGTCTGTTTCGTAAGCCGATTCGTGGAAGTCAGGACGTGAATTGATTTCCCGCGCGGTAACTACTATTACGAGAAGCGCCTGGACCGTCCAAGGTTGGCCTCCACTCATTCGACGACGAGAGCACCAGACTGGGAATGAGCTCTGGCCGGGAACACTCATTGCGAGCTCCCGCTTTGAGTGGACAACCAAAGGCAACAGTAAGTGCGAACCTTGGATTCCGCTCAGGCAGGTTACAGAACGGTGGAGCTCAGGCCAAATGAGGACAACCTTAGTGCCTGAGCTGGCGATGGTAGAATCGTAACTGCCTGCCCTTTGCCAGCGTCCCCGTCGTCTAGCCCGGCCTAGGACATCGCCCTTTCACGGCGGTAACACGGGTTCAAATCCCGTCGGGGACGCCATACAGTTGACAAATTCCGAAGTTGCCGAAACCCGCTGGTACAAAGTTGGTACAAGCTTTTTTGCACCCGATCGAGTGCAGCCTGCGGCTTTTCCCCGAAACCCATCATCACACCGCCGCTCCCGTCAATTGGTTAGCACGCTGCGCCAGGACATCGCTCCGCCGCGCTGAGGCGACCATCTCGACCACTTTGCTCTGCGCGCTGCGCTTCTTTTCCGTGACCGCTTGCGCATATAGATTCATCGTGATCGAGAACGAGGCGTGTCTCAGCAGCTCCTGTGCCACTTTGGGATCATCGTTGTGCTGTTGGATCAGAGTCGCGTAGGTTCTTCGCATAGTGTGCCACCCGATGTTCTTGGTGATGCCCAGGCGCTTGGCCACGGCTTTGATCTCATGAGACATCATCCGTGCCAGCCAGTAGGGCTGTTTGCCCTGTTTTGCCGGACTCGCGAACACATAATCGCCATCCTGCGCGTAGGGGGTCGCGCGACGCCAAAGCTCAAGATCGCTGATCAGCGACGGGGACAAGGGAATGGGCCTGGAAGAAGCTTCGGTCTTGACCCGTCCGTTCCTCTGGTTGACGTTCGAACGCCGCAACCGAAGTTCGGCGCGATCGAAATCCAAGTCCTGCCACTTGCATCCCTGGAGCTCTCCCCGGCGCATGCCGGTTCCGAAATCCAGGAACACGGCGACGCGTTCCCGAAGATTCAGCCAGTTCAGAAGCAAAGCGAGCTCTTCGAGCGTGAGGATGTCAGGCGTTTTCTCCCGTCTGCCGCCCTGCCGCACCAGAGAAATGGGATTGCGATCCATCCACTCATAGCGGATGGCATGCTGGTAGATAACGTGCATGAGGTCGCGAATCTTTTTCTTGCTGGCATTGGCAAGTTTCTTGCCTTCGGGATATTGCTCCGTCGGCTCTAGCCGAAGACCGCGCAGCCATTCTTCAACCGCTACGGCTTTGATATCGTTCAGCTCAAACCGGCCCCATTTCGGGAGAATCCATTTGCGCAGATACCCTTTGTAGTTGTGCTTTGTGGAGAAGGCTCGGCCTTCACCATCCGGGTCCTCCGAGTCCGGGAGTTCCTAAATGCCCGGTATCCGGATTCCGCGCAAAGTGATTAAAGGCGGGTCATTCCTCTGCGCACCGAACTATTGCCGCCGCTATCGCCCTGCGGCGCGCATGGCGCAACCGATTGACACTGCTACCTGTCATGTGGGTCTGCGATTGATTGTCAGGAAGTAGGCACCAGAGAAGTGCCCATGTCACGACTCAGATGAGAAGAGATGAAGCTTCGCCATTAACGCTCAACAAGATTTGAGGAGACCAGTCACATGCCGGAAAAAGTAACGCAGATTCCGAAGAAGCCCAACATCCTCGTCATTTGGGGCGACGATATCGGCATCAACAACCTGAGCTGTTATAGCCATGGGGTGATGGGCTACCGCACGCCAAATATCGACCGCCTGGCCAAAGAAGGCATGATGTTCACCGACTCCTACGGTGAGCAAAGCTGCACTGCAGGCCGCGCGTCCTTCATCACCGGCCAAAGCGGTTACCGCACGGGCCTTACAAAAGTGGGGGTACCGGGATCGCCCATTGGCCTTTCTTCCGAGGATCCGACTATCGCCGAGTTGTTAAAGCCTTTGGGTTACGCAACGGGCCAATTCGGGAAAAACCATCTTGGCGACCGCAACGAGTTCTTACCCACGCTGCATGGCTTTGACGAGTTTTTCGGCAACCTTTACCACCTGAATGCCCAGGAAGATCCGGAAGACTCAGACTACCCAGATCCCAAACAGTTTCCTGAGTTTGCTGAAAGACTCCTTCCGCGCGGCGTATTGCATTGCTGGGCAACCGACAAGGACGACTCCACGGTGGATCCCCGCTTCGGTCGCGTTGGCAAACAGAGGATTCAGGATACGGGCCCACTGAATCGGAAGCGCATGGAAACCTGCGACGATGAGTTCGTTGCGGCTGCTAAGGATTTCATCAAGCGCCAACACCAGGCCGCCACGCCCTTCTTCGTGTGGCTCAACACAACGCATATGCATATGCGTACCCACACTAAGCCGAGCAGCCTTGGGCAGGCCGGCATCTGGCAATCTCCTTACCATGACACGATGATCGATCACGACAAGAACGTTGGCGAAGTGCTCGATCTGCTGGATGAACTCGGCATCGCGGAAAACACCTGCGTTCTATACAGCACCGACAATGGACCGCACATGAATTCCTGGCCCGACGCCGGGATGACTCCCTTCCGCAGCGAGAAGGACACAAATTGGGAAGGAGCATTCCGTGTTCCAGAGTTGGTCCGCTGGCCGGGCAAGATCCCAGCGGGCTCAATCTCAAACGAGATCATCCAGCATCACGACTGGCTGCCGACGTTCCTGGCTTTGGCGGGCGAGCCCGACATCGTCGAGAAACTCAAGAAGGGACACAAGGCAGGTGACAAGACCTACAAGGTCCATATTGACGGATACAATCTGCTGCCCTACCTCACAGGGAAAGAACAGAAAGGTCCGCGCCAGGGCATGGTTTATTTCGATGACGACGGCAACCTGGTGGCAATACGTTTTCACAATTGGAAGGCCGTTTTCCTGGAGCAGCGCTGTCAGGGAACGTTGCAGATCTGGGCTGAACCGTTCACCGTGTTGCGACTCCCCAAGCTGTATAACCTGCGCACGGATCCTTTCGAGCGCGCTGATGTCACTTCGAATACGTATTGGGACTGGGTCTTATCCAAGGGCTACATGACATTTGCGGGAACGACGCTCGCGATAGAGTTCGCCAAGACTTTCAAGGAGTTCCCGCCGCGTCAAAAGTCTGCATCTTTCACCATCGACGATGCGCTCGAGAAAATGGCTGCGGCCGGAGCCGGCGGTAAAGCCGCTGCTGCTGTCGCTAAGAGCGCTTGACGTCGGCACAACCGCCGCGCCGTTGCAACCACCTCGGCGCGGCGGCTTCCCAAAGAGAGAAAGAGAGACAGAACTGATTCGACAGACCCCATTGGGCGAGACGAGCGTGACAGAGCTAATCAGGCGCGTCTAGTGAAAGGAAAGAAGGAGCTATGAAGACGATTTCCGTAAACCGATTTGCGAGTAGAGGCATGTTGCTGCTGACTCTGCTCAGCCTGACATCTTTCGTGGCTGGTCAATATCGCGTGGGTAGGGGCGGACTTGCAGGATGGCAGCACATCGGCAACGCTCACGTGGACGGCCGGGCGGATCACGACAGAATTGATGTTGGAGGAGGAACGTTTACTGCACTCCAAATGGGAGTTACGGGTGGCGCGATCGGCTTCGAGCGAATCGTTGTCCATTTCCGCAACGGTGGAGATGAAGTTCTGCCCGTCGGCACGGTCGTTCGTTCAGGCGGCCGCACTCCGCCGATCCCCCTTCGCGGCGGCGCGCGCGAAATCAGGAATGTCGAAATCTGGTACCAAAAGGGGGCATACAACGAGGGCAAACCCCGCGTTGATTTGTTTGGCAGGCGCTGACGACGGCTGCCCCACGCGTCCTCGTAGAGCCGCAGCATGCTGCGTCTCTACCATGCTGCATGGCCTAGCGTAGCTTGCCTGGGTCTGCCATGAGCCTCCTTGGACCTGATCCGTGATCCGTGATTATGAACAACGAAGCAGCAATTGGAATTCCCGAGTTGGCATCCGATGAGAGTTGGCTCCGCCAGCAAGCGTTGAAATGGAACCGCGATGTAAAGTTTCTGATTCGGGAAACTCGCGTCCTCTCTCTGCTCCTCCGGCATCCGGACGCGCCGTGGCGTGCCAAAGTCGTTGCGGCATGCACGGTGGGCTATCTCCTTAGTCCCATTCAAATCATTCCCACGTTCATTCCTCTCATCGGCCAACTCGACGATCTGGCGGTTCTCCTCACAGGAATGAAGTTGCTGCGCCGGCTCGCGCCCACAGCGGCGCTGGCAGAGTGCGAGGCGAAGGCTGACGCAGCCTGCTCTCGCCCGAGCGTGGCTACATGATTGTATTTCGCACGAATTTAGGTGAAGTTAACTCCTTGTTTAAGAATTCTCTATCTGGAGGAAATCCTGTGCCTGCAATGGACATAAACTCTCTCGCAACGACCGCACTGAACGTCATTACGCAGCTCGGATTGAAGATTCTGGGCGCGATTGCGCTGCTTATCGTGGGCCGCTGGCTGATTCGAATAACCACAAATCTGGTCGCGAGCGCCCTGAATCGTCAACATTTGGACGCTACGATCGCCAGTTACATCCGCTCCAGCGTTGGGGTGTTGCTCAATATTGTCCTTATTGTGGCGATATTGGGATTCTTTGGAGTGCAAACAGCGACGTTTGCGGCCCTTTTAGCGGGCATTGGAATCGCCATTGGAGCCGCCTGGAGTGGCTTGTTGTCGAACTTAGCGGCCGGAGTTTTCCTGGTTATGCTGCGCCCCTTTAAGGTCGGAGACATGATTAGCGCGGCCGGAACTACCGGCTTTGTGACCGCAATTGGGTTGTTTGCGACCACCATAAACACGCCGGATAACGTCTCAACAATTATAGGCAACGCAAAAGTACTCTCCGACACAATCCAGAATTTCACTGCGAATCCATATCGGCGTGTTGACTTAGTGGCGCAACTTGCACATTCGACCGACCATACCGCCGCGATCCAGGCGCTTAAGTCGCGGCTTTTGGGTATCCGGAATGTACTTGCCGATCCGGCGCCGGATGTCGAATTGCTGCAATTTAACCTTGCTGGACCGGTGTTGGCAGTACGTCCGTACTGCCACAACGATAACTATTGGCAGGTTTATTTCGACACCAACAAGTTTATTCGCGAAGCTTTTCGTGACGCCGGCTTTTCGGTACCGGAGCAGCATTATGCATTGCACGATGTTGGCGAAGCTCGGAAGAGCATTGGTACCGCTGCTTAACGGAGGAATTGAAACCGCCTGGAAAGCGATTTGTCCGGGGGTTGGCCGTTTGCCATGGATTTAGCTTGCCCGTTAACAAGAGCCGACTGACATCCCGAAGGCGCGACCGATGGATTCCCGGTTGCGCCTGCCAGGTCTGTAGGGAGTCGTTCGCGTTTATGCGCTAATAAGATGCTCGCGAATTGCAAACACCATGAGGTCGGAGTTGGTCCTCAGGCCAAATTCTTCCATGATTCGATACTTGTGAAAGGCGATGGTTCTCGGCGTGATGTGGAGAACATTCGCGGCTTCCTTCATGCTTTTGCCCTCCGCCAATAGCTGAAGAACTTCGCGCTGACGCGAGGTGAGCTTGGCAGAGTATTCCGGACGCGGATCGCGAACGAAGCGATCAAATAATTGTTGCGCCACTTTCGGCGTGACGTAACTATTGCCCTTCAACACTTCCTTGATGGCTTTGATCAACTCGGAACCGGCAGATTTCTTAAGAAGATAGCCAGATGCCCAGTGGCGCATGGCCTCTGCAGCTATCTCGGGATCCTCGTTCATTGTTATGACGATGAACTTGGTTCCAGGTAAGCGGCTCTTGAGTTGTTGGCCGGCCTCGAGACCATTTAAGAGCGGCATTCCGATGTCCACCAGGATTACGTCTGGTTTCAATTTGGGAGCCATGGACAGTAAACTATGGCCGTCCCCCACTGCGCCCACTACTTCGAAGTGCGGCTCCAAAATTCTCTGCAAGCCTTCCAGCACAAGATTGTGGTCATCCGACATTAATATTCTTGGTCGTCCCATCACAAACTCCCACTCCCGCAAGAAACCACACGGTCACAACTGTGCTCGTCATTTGGGAAAGCTCTAAGTTGCTCTCAGAGTAGTCTCTGCTCATTGCTGCCAAAGCTGTCAAAAGGTACAGTCGTATGCGATCTGAATCGGAGCTCGGACACTGGTGTGAGTGGGAGATGCGGCGGGGAAATGGTTGCGGCACCACCCCGCTCGCCGCCGAGCAGCGAGCTTGCTAGAATTGGAATAGAAGCTGCCGAACCAACCTTTAGCACTTGACGGCCACGAGCACAGCAGCTCTGAACGCGCTTCCAGCATCTAAGGAGTTGGTTTTATATGACGCGCGAAACTACTACTCAGGCTGCGCTTCCTAACGGCCAAGACCAGGTTGATTTTCACAACCACACGCATTCCGTTCAGTTTTACTTTGAAGATAAATTTCTGCTGGAGTCATTGAGCCGTTTTATTGGTTCAGCCCTCGGCGCCGGCGACGCAGGGGTCGTGATCGCCACGGAAGAACACCGGATAGAACTCGCCCGGCGTCTTGCAGAGCGGGGCTTAGACGTGGCGCGGATCGTCGAGCAAGGGCGGTATGTCGCACTGGACGCGAGTGAAACGCTGTCGCAGTTCATGATCGATGAATGGCCGAATGAACAACGTTTTGTCGACGTCATCGGGAGTGTGATTTCGCGGGCAAGAGCCGCAGCGCAAAGAGAGCATGGACGTGCCGCGTTATTTGGTGAAATGGTAGCGCTGTTATGGGCGGAAGGTAAGGCGGATGCCGCTCTCAGACTGGAGCAGCTATGGAATCAGATCGCCCAGTCGCACTCCTTTTCCCTGGTTTGCGCCTATCCCCTGACCAAGTTCTACCGCGAGGATCACGGCGAAGCTTTTCAGAAGATTTGTAATGAACATTCTGCCGTGATTCCCAGCGAGAGCTATGCCCTGGCTTCCGAAGATGAGCGTCTGCGCATGGTTGCACAGTGGCAACAAAAGGCGCTTGCACTGGAAACGGAGATTGCGAGACGGAGCGAGACAGAGGAAGCGCTGTCCCGGCTGGCGGCGATTGTCGAATCGTCGGAAGACGCAATCGCCAGTAAAGATCTGAATGGCATCATCCGGAGTTGGAATGCCAGCGCCGAACGGATGTTCGAGTACAAAGCGGAAGAGATTATTGGCAAGCCAGTGACATTAGTCATCCCGCCGGAGCTTCACAAAGATGAAGCAATGATCTTGAGCAAGATCAGGCGGGGCGAGCGTATCGAGCATTTCGAAACCGTGCGTGTAACCAAGAGCGGCAGGCGGCTTGATGTCTCACTTACTGTATCGCCGCTGAAGCACGCTGACGGCCATGTAATCGGAGCCGCAAAGATCGTGCGCGACATTACTGAACGAAAGCGCACGACAGAAGCGTTGTTGCGCACGGAGAAGATGGCCGCAACCGGACAATTGGCCGCCACTATCGCGCACGAGATCAACAACCCCCTGCAAGGTTTGACGAACCTGCTGTCCCTGATTGCATATAAAACCTCTCTCGACGACAACACTCGCCAGTTGGTGTCGCTGGCCGAAGGAGAGCTGAGTCGCATATCGCACATCGCGCGGCAGACGCTCGCGCTCTATCGCGAATCAACAACCCCGGTGCCGACTAAAATCACCGAAGTCCTGGAAGACGTCCTCGAAGTATTCGCCACGCGAATGCGCTCGAATCAGGTCAAATTGGAACGAAGATACGAGTTCGCGGGAGAACTTCCTGGCTTTCCTGCCCAGCTGCGCCAACTGTTTGCCAATGTCATAACGAACGCTCTGGAGGCGACGAAAGAGAAAGGACGCATCTATGTTCACGTGGCTCCATGGCGCGAGAAAAAGAAGCCGGAACGGCCAGGGGTGCGAGTGCTGATCGCCGATAATGGGACGGGCATCCCCTCCGAATTGCGGCGGCGAATCTTCGATCCTTTCGTGACTACCAAAGATGAAAAGGGGACCGGGCTGGGATTGTGGGTGGCCAAAGCCATTGTGGGAAAGCACGAAGGCTCAATTCGCATCCGCAGCAGCTCATCTCCAGTTCGCTCAGGAACTGTAATCTCCATCTTCCTGCCACTGCAGGCCGCATGGCAGACGTTCTCCGCCGGCGTTGGCACAGGGCACGACGCCGCGGCATGATCCGTTTTGGGCTTCAAAAGCAGCAGCTGGAACGTAGGCCTAGTACGGCCTGCTCCATCCGTCCCCTGGCTATACGCTTTCGCGTACGCATGCTTTCCTCTACGTTGCGAGCGCTCGCTGGGTTGAAGCGCTGGGCCGGCACAAATCCGGAGACCATCCGGAAATCAGGAATTACAGCCTTGAACTTTCAAGGACCTATTACGGATTAGCGCCGCGAGTCCGGTGGCACGAGGCTGTTCGCACGATAGTAGACCACAAGCTGGCCATAGTGTTCGCCGCTATGCTCGATGGCGAACATCCAGATGGAGGAGTTGTGGGCCAGCCGGTTCCCAAAAAATTTCGATGTATGATCCAGCCCTGCGTCGCCCTGCTGCTGAATCACTTGCGCTCCGTCGGCGACGGCCTCCTGCACGAACTTCACCACGTCGGCCTTGGTCTTGAAAGCGTCGCGCGAAGGATTGTCGCCCTCGCCGAAGTCAGGCCCGACGTTTGATCCGGAAACCCTGCGTATGAGGACGAAATCCAGTGCGGCGGCGTGCAGAAGATTCTGGGCAAAGGTGCGCTGATCTTTCTGCACCTTGAAGTCGTATTTATCTTCGGGAAAATCCTTCGCCATCGCGACGAGTTTGTTCCCGATGTCGTTCCACCTGTCCAACATCTCATCGGATCGAGAGCGCGCCGGACTCGGAGGTTGATTTTGCGTTTGGGCCTGACTGTGAAGACTCATTCCGACGGCAACAAGCAGAGTAACCGCAACTAGCGCAAGCGAAGACCGCCTCATTGGAGATTGCTCCTTATTTTGATCCGCTTTCAGAAATTCCGCCGGGGTTTAGACGTAGCGCTACTCCCAAAGTTTGAGCAAATTCCGGGATCAAAAGTCGAAAGCATGTGTGTGACTGGAACGATTGATCCACATTCGCATTGATAGACACAAGCACCTTATGTGTGCTGATCGGACCGAACGCTCGCCGAACTAAACATCTTTAGCCATGCCTGATCACGCGTTCCGCAGTGCCACCATGGGCTCGACCCCTGCAGCGCGCCGCGCCGGGATCGCCGATGCCAGCACTGCGGCCAAGCCGAGCACGAGTACAGCCAGTGCGAGCATGATCGGGTCCCACGGCTTAACGCCGAACAACTGAGTCGTCATCAACCGGCCGGCCCCAATCGCTGCAGGAATGCCGATTGCCAGCCCGATGCCTATCTGGAAGAAGGCTCCGGCCAGCACCATTTTTGTGACCTGCCCGCGATCCGCGCCCAGCGCCATGCGAAGGCCAATCTCGCTCGTCCGCTGTTCCACCATGTACGCCAACACCCCATACAGCCCAACCGAAGCAAGAATCAGCCCAAGCACACCAAAGAGGGAGGTCAGTGTCGCGATCATTTTTTCCTGCTGGAACTGACCGCTGACGACCTGCTGATATGGATCGACACCGTAGAGAACAAAATTTGGATCGACGCTCGCCAGAGCTTTGCGCACGCGGTCTTCCATGCCCGGAGGATCTCCCGGCGCCCAGATCAAAATATTCTCCAAGTAGTGCGACGACGTTTCCCCACTCCTGTACGCTGGATCGTCCCACTGCGCAGTCTGCGCTTGCGACAGCCAGTACATCGGGCGCACCGGCTCTTTCATGCCCCAGGTCATGTAGCGTATGTCCTTCACAACTCCGACGATTTCGTAGGTTGCGGAATACTTGATCTTGCCCGGTCCGAAATGCTGCCCGATCGGATTCTGGTCTTTGAAGAACTTCTTGGCAAACCCTTCATTGATAACGGCTACATTCCGAGTCGCCGCGGTGTCCTCTTCGGTGATCGGACGGCCCAGCACAATTTTTGCGCCGATCGTATCGAAGAAGTCCGGCATCACCCGGGCAAATCCCGAGCCCGTATCTTCCTTAGGGGCAGGCTCGGGCCGGCCCTCCACGCGAATGCCGTTGTTCCAGCTATCGCCTGACATTGGGGCATACAGCGCGGCGGTTACCATGCGCACGCCGGGAAGCGCGCGCAGGCGATCGACGATTTGCCGAAACAGCGGTTCCATCTGTTCGGCCTTATAATTTCCCAACCTGGGATTGACCCACGCGATATACCGGCCCTGCATCTGGAATCCAAAGTTCTGGTGCTCCAGGTTCCGCAGGCTCTGGCCGAGCAGAGCCGCCGCGGAGAGCAGCACC
>QIBC01000318.1 GCA_003225215.1 Acidobacteriota bacterium | reverse complement strand
CCGTGGTGAAATGCATCGCTTGAGGCGAACGTATTCTGCTGAATTCTCATCTCAATTGAATGCAAGTAGCTGGTTTCGGCTCTATGGGTACCATGGGCTTCAGTCAACTGGGTAAACGAGTTCTCTTTCCTTTCGGCGACTCATCCACGAACAGTTTGATCATCGATCTGGGCACGTCGAACACCCGTATCTATCATCCCGTCCGCGGACTCCTGTTGAATGAGCCCTCTCTAGTGGCACGCAATCTCCTGACCGGCGAGATCGTGGGGTTTGGCAAGGAAGCGAAGGAGCTTCTGGGACGCACTTCGCGGTTCATCGAGGTCGTTAGTCCGCTGCGCAATGGAAAGATCGCGGACCTTGATGCCGCCGCAGCGATGCTCAACTTTTTCCTGCGCCGGGCGCTACCACGACGACTGAGAAATCCGGCGATGATTATCGCTGTGCCCTCGGCGGCCACTCCCTTGGAGCGGCGAGCAGTGATGGTTGCGGCCAAGCGGGCGAACGCCAGTGACGTTTTGCTGGTTGAGCAATCTCTGATGGTGGCCGTTGGCGTCGGCCTGCCAATTACCACGCCCACCGGCAGTGTGGTCGCCGATATTGGCGGAGGCACGACTGAAGTTGCCGTCGTGTCTTTTGGTGGGTTGGTGTATTCGCACTCTGTACCTGTCGGCGGTCTGGAGATGGACCGGGCGATCTCCGACTACCTTCGGTTAAAACATCACGTTTTGATTGGAGATGCTACCGCGGAACAGATCAAGCTGGAGATGGGCTCAGCCGCTCCGCTTGAACGTGGTCTGCATTACGGCGTTACCGGACGCGATCTCGCGACTGGTATGCCGCACGACGTGTCGCTCACCGACGTTGAGATCCGAGACATTCTCGGAGAAGCCCTCGGCCAGGTTGGCGTCGCCATTCTCAGTGCCATCGAGCACGTTCCGCCGGAGCTGCTTGGCGACATCAAAGATCGCGGAATCGTGCTCACCGGAGGCGTTTCTCAGTTGCGAAATATCGAGGAGCGCTTCCGCGGAGTCACGGGACTGCCTGTCTCGGTGGCGGATGATCCGTTCAACAACGTTCTGCTGGGCACGGCGAAGCTGCTCCGCGATCCGAAGATGCTGGCGAGATTGTCGATTCGGGAAGAGCTGACGTTGAAGCGCGCTGCTTAGAGATTGTCGTCCCCAGATGCTCTCTTCGCAGGAGTTACTGTGGAGAGGCCTGAGGCCGCGCTACAGCTATTGCACGGCAATCACGACAACCGTCGCATCATCATGAAATCTCTCTTCGCAATGCTGTGTCACCGCCTGCATCAGGCTGCGCTGGATGTCTTCGGCTTGGGCGGTCCGGTGGTGAACCATGATCTCTTTCACTCGCTCGATGCCGAACTCTTCGTTGTGGCGGCTTTCAGCTTCCGTGATTCCGTCGGTGTACAGCACCAGGCGGTCGCCGCTCTCCAGCTTTAGCTGTGTTTGCTCGTAGGTCCAATCGGAGAACAGACCCAGAACGCCGCCGCCAATGCGGAGTTCGAGCGCGGTGCCATCGGCACGGACGAGTATTGGCGGATTGTGTCCGGCATTGCTGTATGAAAGGTTGCGAGACTCGGCGTCGATGACGGCGAAGAAGAATGAGACGAATTTGCCGATGGGCATGATCTCCGCCAGCGCTTCGTTCAAAGAACTGCAGAGCTGTTGTGGATGAACGTCATGCGTGACGATGCTCTTCTCCAAACCTCGAAGGCTCGCAGTGAGCAGCGCACCAGGGACGCCTTTACCCGCTACGTCAGCGATGGAAACGGAGAACTTCGACGGAGTGAGCGTCGTCAGATGGCAGTAGTCGCCACCCACATAACGCATGGACCGACAGTCGCCGCTTACCGTGATTCCATGCTGTGCGGGCAAATTCAGCGAGAGCAGTTTGCGCTGAATCTCGACGGATTCCTGTTGCTCTTCTTCCAGCTCGACTCTGGCTCTGCGGGCCTGCTCGGCGCGTGTGATCAGGTCGCGCGATTTCTGTATCAGCTGAGAGTTTGTCCAGGGCTTTTGAATGAAGTCCGACGCTCCTCGTTGCAGGGCCTCCACTGCGAGCTCGATGGTGCCCCAGGCGGTGATCACCAAAACGGGAACTGCAGTATTGATCTTGCGAATGCTGGAGATCAGGTCGAGGCCCTCGGTTCCCGAAGTGGTATCGAGGGTGTAATTGAGATCCATGATCAGGAGATCGAAGCCGCTGGCGCCCAGCGCTTCGATGACTGCGGCAGGGTGCATCACGGTTTGCGATTCGAATCCTTCGAGTTTCAGCAGGAGAGCGATTGCATGCAGCACGTCCTGCTGATCGTCGGCAACAAGGACGCGCTTGGGTTTGGTAGCCACGCCTATTCCGGTAACCAAGGAAGTGGAATAAGAGTCTGTCACTGCTATCTCCGATTCGGTTGGGCAAGACACTTGAATGAGAATCCTTTACATCACAGAACCAGCGTTGCTAAGGAAGGAGCAAGCCCGATGCCATCGCGCAGGACGAGAGGCCGGACCTACGCGAGTCGCTAAATAGACTCGATTGTGGCACTTAGCGTTAGCAGATGGGAGAATTTTGGCGGCGTACTGTTCGAATCTGAAACCTTTGGAGCCGAAAGCGAACAGTCAGTCGTGGGCGCCCACTAACTGTCGCGGGCCGTCGAGGACGTAGCGGATTTTGCGGGCGAATGCCTCGGTGGTGAAGGGCTTTTGCAGGAAGGCCATGCCTGCCGTGAGAACGCCATGATGAACGATGGCATCATCGGCGTATCCAGAGACATAGAGCACCTTCATTTCGGGACGAAGCTTGAGCAATCGCTGGGCGAGTTCGCGTCCGCTCATCTGCTGCAGCACAACGTCGGTGAGCAGCATATCGATCTTTCCTTGATGACGTTCGCACATCAGGAGAGCTTCGCCGCCGTGTCGTGCCTCGAGCACGTTGTATCCGTGCTTGTGGAGAACCTGGCGCATAAGTGAACGCACTCCTTCTTCGTCTTCCACCAGCAGAACGGTTTCACTGCCGTGTCGTGCCGGTTGCAGCGAGCGCGAAAGCGGAATGTCTGCCGGCGAATCTACGCGCGGCAAATAGACTTTAAATGTGGACCCGCGACCGACTTCGCTATACACCCAGATATATCCACCGCTCTGCTTGATGATGCCGTACACGGTAGATAGTCCCAAACCGGTCCCTTTGCCAACTTCTTTCGTAGTGAAGAAGGGTTCGAAGATGCGCGACTTTACTTTCTCCGGCATGCCCGTGCCGTTGTCGCTGACGGCGATCATCACATAGCGGCCTGGCTTCACAGCAGCGTGTTCGCGCACGTAACCTTCGTCGAGATCGGCATTGGCGGTTTCGATCGTCAACTTTCCGCCCTGAGGCATCGCGTCTCGTGCATTCACGGCGAGATTCATGATGACTTGTTCCACCTGCCCGGGATCGGCCTTTACTCGGCCCAGGCCTGGTTCGAGGACAGTGAACAAGTCGACGTCTTCGCCGAGCAGCCGGTGCAAGAGTTTGTCCATGTTGTGCACGACCAGGTTCAGATCGAGGACCTTGGGCGCGAGCACCTGCTGGCGGCTGAAGGCGAGCAGCTGGCGGGTGAGTGATGCGGCGCGATCGGCAGCCTTCTTGATCTCGTCGACTTCATGGCGAAGCGGATCGGCGTTGTCGAGATCGTCGAGCACGAGCTCGCTGTAGCCCTTGATGACGGTGAGCAGGTTATTGAAGTCGTGGGCGATACCGCCGGCGAGGCGTCCTACGGCCTCCATCTTTTGCGACTGCCGCAGTTGCTCTTCCAGCGTACGACGCTCAGAGATGTCTTCGGCGATCATGTCGAAGCCGAGAGTTTCGCCCCGCTCGTTCTTGAACGGCGTCCCACTGAGACGA
>QIBC01000116.1 GCA_003225215.1 Acidobacteriota bacterium | reverse complement strand
AACGGTCGTCACAGTTTGTCTTTGCGGTGTTCCCGCTCACGCACTCGTCCCACGCCCTTAGTGGAACCTCGCAGCCCGCGGATAAAGTCCGGAGTAATCGGTCTGAGCAGAATCGTGTCACCCTGCCTCTCGACCGCCATCTGGGTTCCGATCTCAATACCCATCTCTTGACGGAGCTCGGCGGGTATCACCACTTGACCCTTGGTACTGACCTGAGTAAATAGGATGCCCATGACCTACATTGCATCATTAGTAGGTTGATCGGTTATTAGTAAGATATGCAGAAGACCGTAGCCCTAATCTTGGGTCTCGTCCATGTAAGAAGAAAATGCTTTGCTATCCAATCGTGCTTCGTATAGAAAACCATAAAAGGCCGGAGTGATTGACATCGTTCTTATCCCGCCCTCGCGAACATCGCGCGAAAACGGGCACCCGACTTCTTGGAGTTCCACATTAAACAAAAAACTAAAAAAGGCGGGTCACCCGTCCGAGGAAGGCCATCAAGAATACGTTGATACCACTTTCGGACTGATGCCAGCCAGGGCTGTGGGCTGCCAATCAGCGAGTACTCTGGGGCCAGTATAGCCTCGTCAAATTCCTTTCCGATTGAAACACATTCTATGGCTTATTACTTGAGCAATGAAAGGAACCAAAACGTTGTAGAAGCATATCGCCGATATCAGGAATATCTACGTCAACATGAGCGCGAGTTTCCTCGGAATGCCTTTGCCCTAGCCACGGCTGAGTGGTATCAAAACCCCGGAGATCATCGTTGCCCACATGACGGATCCTTGGGGAATCTCATAATTTCTGAATCAGCTGATACCAATGGGAGCCGAGCGGCTTCGATTCGTACTCGCCTGATGGGTGCTTATCGCGACGGCTATGTGGAGTTTTTCTATCCGCGGGTACTTGCGTACGTGCTTGAGAGCTTATCTTGCTCTCATGGCCTAGGAGATTGGCTCTATGATGAGTTTCGCATATCCCCAAATGGGAATGTTATCCATGAGATTGAGTGGAGTGGCTCAGTCAACGGCAAGGATTGCCGCTGGATCATAGAGGCGTCGGACGTTCACTTCCAGTGGATTCAGCAACCGGTTGCCACTACTCATTAGCAGGAAGAGACAAAGGAAGCCTAAAACTGAATAGTCTGTGTTTCTCTCTTTCGATTGCTACTCCCCAAAGAAACACAAAGAAACGCAAAGAAACGCAAAGAAACACGCGACTGGAAGCTATGAAAAAATTCGATTTCTCGATCTTGCTGCGGGTTTTGGAGTGATGGAAAATGTCTGCCGAGGTGTCGGAAGTCGCTCATGGGCCATTTAAACGCGAAGTTTCTTGGCGAGCCGGATCGCCGATCTCTCAAGAATCAAATTTTTCACAGCTTCCTATCCCCGGTCTCTCTGCTCTCCGCCAGTAGGGCGGGTCATCCCTTCCGATTCGCCCCATCTATTTGAAGAACAAGGCGCATTCCAAGAATCGCGGAAGTGATAACCGCATCGGATATGCCTGCAGCGCGAAGGATGAACTCTACAAGAAGCCTCGAGGATCGTGACTTGCGAATGATGAGACATTGCTTCGTCAGTGTTGCAAACATTTTCCGGAGATCAGGCTTGCTCCGTGCGGCAATTTGTTTGGCCCTTGCGCTTCTGGTTGGCTGCGGCAATGGCGATGGCACCGGGCCAAAAGATCCGTCGATCAAACCGGTGGATCTCGCCGTCGCTGGCCAGACAGTTACAAAGGCGCGCACAGCAGGTAGCGCGGTCGTGTTGCTTGAGCAGCGACTTACATCCATCTTTGAGGACGGTCCACAGCGCACGCTGGCCATACTACAGAGCGACGGCCAGACCGTGCATCCCTACATGCCGCCGCCAGGATGGTCGGTGGTTGACTTCGCGGTGCATCCGTCCGGCGACATTTCGGCGATTCTCACCACAGCACGAGAAGTGCGCATCGTGCGGCTCGATCCTAACGGATCGATTCGAAGTGACCAACCGTTTCTCGACCCCGCCGCCGCCACCGATCCATTCTTCAACTATGCCGGAGGTATCAAGGACGACGGCGCTCTTCAGCCTGCGCTGATGCATGACGCCGCTCGGCTGGCCCCGCTCGGTGAAAGCCTGGCTGTCGTATTGCGCACCGGGCGCAACGCGATTGTTGCCTATCGTCTCGACCCAGACATCAGCGGCGCATATAGGCCTTCCTGGCGCACGCTCGTAGAGCCCGGTACTTCGATCCTCGGGGAGGGCATTACCAGTGGTAGCTTCGACGTCTTCGGCCAGCTCGAGAATCATCTGAGGATTTACGTGGATGTGGATACGTCCGGCACGCTGGCGGTCAGTGTGGTCAATGCCCCGATGCTCAACTTCACGTTTCGTGGGCACGCAGAGTTTTTCGGCGAAGCAATCGCAGCATCAATGGGTGCCTTGCTCACGCGTGTGGCGAGCGCCGACGGCCGCCGCCTGGGAAGCACCGTAATCGACACTCACGACCTTGCCGAACTGCATGGCGTGCGGGCAACGCCTCGCGGCTTCGTGTTGGTGGGCCGGGTTCTCTCCGAGGTGCGATCAGACGGAACCGGTTGGAATGCGTTCACTGCGTTGGTCGGGAGCGATGGCACTCCCGGCCCGTACAGTGTGGTCGATGTCGATCGCGGCGACGTATTGTTTGATGTTGCAGCCTTGCCCAGCGGCCGATATCTCGCGCTGGGTACCACCGGGTATGTGCAGAACCCAACCGGCGCGAGTATCTCCGAAGCTGCGCAGCCACTGTTGGCGCTGTTAAACGCCGACGGCTCGCTGGCCCAGAACCTCGGCTATATCGGGGGTGCCCGCCACAACCAACTCACTACCATCGCGCCTCTGAACGGCCACTGGCTTCTTGGCGGAATGATCAATGGTCCGGGAACGCATTCCGGCGACGCTCAGCGCGAACTCATCGTCGCCGATGGATTCTTGCGGGAAGCGTCCAATTTGCCTGCCGAGTGAGCTCCCGCAGCCCGCGCAGCTCGCGTCGACGTGATTCAGGCACTGCGATCCGAGTAGCTCGAAATCCGCTGGCGCGGACGTGTCGAGTTGCCGGCTTGTCTGAGTTCCCTTTGTGGGAATTACCCGAGTAGCGAAACGACCTCAACTCCGACCAGTTGAGGACTCGGATTAGCTCTTACGCGAGGAGGAATTCAATCGTCAGTATGCCCGCGGGAAGCGTTTTGAAGTCGTAATCGGCGGTCTGCGTACAACGTGACAGTTGGACCAATACGGCGTATGGTGGAGGTAGTGTCCCCTCGGGCCAGAACGCTAATCTTAGTGTTGGTTGTCTCTGCGATTCTGTATGTGCTGATCTCCCCACTTCCGGAGATGTCAGCGACCAAATCTGTACAACCCTTCGCCTTACTCTTAGCTTCCCTCGTCGTACTCCCGATCGGCGATTTGATGATGGCGTTTCTCCTGAGCGCACGGCCATCCCAGCTTGAGCCGAATTGCAACCTTCAAGCCGTGCTCGGCTGCTGGTTGTGTTAGCCGGCTGACGGGCAGATATCGATTTCCTCAATTCGCGTCCCAGCCGACGCGTTTCGAAAGAATCCGTCATCTAATCATTCACCAGCAATTCATAGAGAGGGAATGTGAACACCAGAGAAGTCATTCAGGCGTGGGGAAAGATCCTCATGGGATATAGACCATCGTTATCTATTGAGATCACTAAGGAGTGTCCACTGCGTTGTCCGGGCTGTTACGCGTATGCCGATGGACACGTTGCCGAAGGAACCAACCTCCGCGATCTCTCTGACCATCGCGGCGACATGCTCGTACGCAACGTGCTCGCCGTGGTCGACGAGCACCGTCCGCTGCATCTCTCCATCGTGGGCGGCGATCCGCTAGTGCGATTTCGGGAACTTAACTCGCTGCTGCCGGATCTGGAGAAGCGCGGCATCTTCGTGCAGATCGTCACCAGCGCCTTTCGCCCGATCCCGCTGGAGTGGGCAGGTATGAAGCGCGTTGGGGTCGTCGTCTCGATTGACGGCCTGCAACCGGAGCACGATGCTCGCCGCAAACCTGCCACCTACGAACGCATTCTCAAGAACATCGCTGGACACCGGATCACCGTGCACTGCACCATCACCGCTCAGATGATGGATCGTCCCAATTACCTGGAAGACTTTCTTCAGTTTTGGACCGCGAGAGAAGAGGTGGGAAAGGTCTGGATGAGCATGTTCACTCCCCAGCGCGGAGAAGTAGCCGCCGAGATTCTTTCCCCAGCGCAACGCATGCAGGCGATCATGGAACTGCAGCGGCTGCGAAAAGTCTACTCGAAGCTGGAGATGTTTGACGCGCAGGTGAAGGAATTCGCGCATCCTCCAGCGTCGCCGCAGGAGTGCGTCTTCGCGCAGACCACCACGGTCATCTCCGCCGATCTGAAGACCCAGATCACTCCCTGCCAGTTGGGAGGCAATCCAGACTGCTCACAATGCGGCTGCGTAGCCTCCATGGGTCTGGCCGCCGTGGGAAAACACCACTTGGGATTGGGTCTTACTGCCGGAAAGGTCTTCGAAGTGTCTAACAAGGCCGGGACGCAGCTCCGGAAGTGGCGGATGCGTAATCGACGCCATGAGCCGAAGGGCGCCCTGATCGCAATATCAGATTAGAGGGGATAACGGACCGGCTCCGCGGTGCGTGGCGCGATTACAGGGCGGTCACGCGCCGGTGCACGAGCAGAAAATACAGTGCAACCCCGATCAGCAGCACTCCATTGACCGTGAGCACGATCGGAGCAGTGAAAACTGGAACCATCCATCCGGAGAGCAGGTTGCCAAGGGGCATGCCTCCGCGGAAGGCGCAGTTGTAGACGCTCATCACGCGGCCGCGCATCTCGTCCGGCGTAATCAGTTGAACGAGTGAGCTCACGTTAGCAAATACTGCCATCAGCGAGAATCCAAAGAGTACCAAAACGGCACAGCTAAAGGCTAACGACCTTGAGATGGCGAAGCCTGAGATCGTCGCTCCCAGGCAAAGCAGCATGATCAGTGCGCGGCGTCCTTTCCCGGACGCGTTGCCGAGGCTGGCGATGGCAAGCGATCCGCAGATGGAACCTACGCCCATGAGCGACAGCAGATCGCCGTAGATTCGCGGGCCAGCGTGGAAGATGTCGTTTACATAGACAGGAATGTAGGTTCGCAGGGGCATGCTGAGCGCCGTCATACAAAAAGCCAGCACTATGAGCGCCGCCATGGACTCCTGGTGGCGCACGAACTTTATGCCCAGCTTCAGGCTGGTGAACATTGATTCGTTGCCGCTCTTTGGCAGGAAGCGGCTGGAGATGAAAAGCAGAGCGATGATCGGTGCGATGAACGAAGCGGCGTTCAGCCCGAAACACCAGGTTTCGCCGATGCGCGCCAGCGCCTGTCCGGCAAGCGCCGGCCCGATGGTCACTGCCATGTTGAACTGAATGGAATTGAGCGCAATGGCGTTGGGCATGTCTTCGCGCTTCACCAGTGTGGGAATCAGCGCCTGGTACGCGGGCCCTCCGAACGCCTGCGCGAAGCCGGAGACAAACGATAGGCAGAGAATGTGCCAAATGTGAACGACGCCGGTGGCTACCAGAATTGCCAGCAGCCCCGAACTTGCGAGCTGTACGTATTGCGAGCCGAGAAGAATGCGTCTTCTTTCTACACGGTCGGCAACCACGCCGCCGATCAGGGAGAAGAGGAAGATGGGGATTCCACCGAGAAATTGATCGAGCGCCAGTAGAAATGCGGAATGGCTAAGGCGGTAGATCAGCCAACTCTGGGCGACGATCTGCATCCATGTGCCGATGCTGGAGATGCAGGCCCCGAACCACATCAGGCGGAAGTCGCGATAAGAAAATGCTTTGAAAACGCGCGTCAGAAAGGACGGCGCAACAGATAAGGTCGGCCCCGGTGCATCAACTTCGGTCGGCAAGAGTCTCGTCCCTTCAGCTCAGCTTACACTTTGACGCATCCTTCGGCGAAGCGTGAAGAAAATCGAGGGATGAGTGGGGGTTAGGGACAGGAAACAGGGCATAGAGGACGGTATACGTGAGCCCTTTCGTTCTCCAACTAGTACTAACGAACATTGTTTAGATTTCTCAAAGTGAAGGCCGAGAGTGGTTACTCTCGGCCTGGTTGGTGATGCCCGTCCGGTCGGATGGGGAATGCCAGTCCGGTCATAGTTGATCTAAGCTTCAGATTCAACGCACCAAATCATTCCGTCGCCCGATCCTTGCTCGGCTCGAGTACGTCATAAAGAGGCTGTGCCGGCCAAGCTTGTGCGCTCTGGTTCGCTACAGTCGCCGCAAGAACCCGGATATTCGGATTGTGCGGCAAGGTTAGCGTCTTCGCGCCGGCGGGGACATCGATCGGATAAACGAACAGATACGAATAGGCGTAGGGCTCGTCGGTTGCGCCAGCATTGTGGCGATGCGAGGCGAACCAGCCGATATCGGCGCGTTTGATGTATCCCGGCGCCATTCCGACCAGTTCACCATACTCATTGATAAAAGTGTGCGGTCTGCGCGGATCGGGTGCGGCGCCTTGACGGGTAGAGTTGGTTTCCTCGATGGCCTTCCAGATTCGGTCATCCCACTGGCCGACAAATCCTGTCCAGTCTTGAACGTTGAGCTCCGTGGTTTCGTCGCCTACCTTGAACGGAGCTTTATGGTCGCCATTGGCCGCGGCGGCCAGCAAGTAGAGTCGCTTGAAGTTTCCCGTGGGGAGGTCGATGGTCTGACCATGGGCGGTGACGGCGTTCAGCTTGCCCGTTTTGGGAGCTAATGTGAAGCTTACACCGGCGTAATCGATCTTTGCCGGCAGCATCTCCGCAGCCAGAGCTCTGCCCTGAGGAATCGTCGGACGGTCGAACAGGCAGTCGAAACAGCCTTCTGCCGGACGGTTGTGCGTGCTGGCGACAGAAGTGTCATAGGGCAGCTTCACCGCTGCGAATGCGGACGCGGCCACTCTCTTCGGCGCCGGCCCGAGCCGGAGAGCAAAGCTGCGCGGCTGGTTTGCCGTGAACGACGTCACTAGTTCACCGCCCTGGACCGTGGCTGCGCCCAGAGGTTGTTCCTGACCATTGACTTCTCTGGCGGCTGCCACGGGTGACGCGAAGGTTACGTGGACGTTATCGGCGGCCTTGCCGTCCATCTCGACCATGCGCAGCACAACCTCGTCGCTCTGCTCGGCTTTCTTGAGCGCGAGAACGCGAATGCGGGGATTGTTTAGATGCACCAGCGAGAATTGTTTGCCCAGCGACCCTGAGTGTTTTGCGGCCTCGAAGGCGACTAGCGGATCGTTCAGACGGTACGCTTGCCAATCGGTGTGTCCGGCTCGCCAATCGTTTGCATGACCAGCCAGGCCGAACAAAATGTCATGGTGCCCTATGTCCTGCGTTCCCTGATCGTGATATCCGCCGCGCGTTCCTGGAGTCCTGATCAGCGTCAGCCGCAGCGTGTTGTCGTTAGGTTTGTCGGAGGCGTTTTTGCAATCAGTGAGTACGGTGGCTCCGTATCCGCCGCCCTGATCGGTGAGATCGATCCATTGGTGCGAGGCAACTTCAAACTGCCGCTCTTCTTCGTTGGGACGTTGAATTGTGCCGATGTCCCAGTTGTAGGTCGCCAGATTGTTGCGGGCGCTCAGCGGGAAGGTCGCCTTCAGGTTGGCTTCCTTGGTCTTCCAGTCGATGTTGTTGGCGAACTCGATGCGATTGCCGGCGTCGCTCGCCGGAAGGCGAACAATTTGGATGAACTTCGAGCCTTCCGTGTCGCGTTCGATTTGCAGCGCCACCCGCGCCGGTCCGTTCTCGATTACCGTGATTTTCGGCGAGCCGCTCACGTAGGAACGTGGGGCGCGCTGCTCGTCGGCAAAGTCCATGTTCCACGCCGGCCAGTGCTCGGGGTTGTCGGTGGAGATCGCCAGACGAATGGGCGACGAGAGCAGTTCGTTATTGAGCTTCTTGTCGAAGACACTGGAAACGTCGCCGTTGGAGTCGAGCTTCAGCCTGTAGCGCGCGTTCTCGAGTGACGACTCAGAAGCCTTGAGTTCTGAACTGGGACTCGGAGCGTCGGCAGGCTGCACGTCAAAAACCGCGTAGCCGACAGAAGGCGTCTTCGCCAGGAAGACAACCTTCGTGGCTCCATCTTTTTCGCCGCCGAGTTGAGCCGGAACCTCCTTTCCATCGGGACCGATTACGCGAACGCCTTTCGGAGTTCCGTTTTGGAAATGGACTCCAGCCTCGACCACGTCCTCGCGTTCGATGTTCAGAGGGTTGTAAACCACAATCGGCGTTCCCTGGGCCTGTGTATCCAGAGCCGAAGAGACTGCATCGGTAGCGCTCGAGAGCACGCCGGCAAACTGATTCATGGCGACGATGTCGTCATTCCACGCGTACTCGAACGACTTTGGAGTAGCGGTACCAGGGAGGATGTCGTGGAACTGTCCCCCCATCACCAGCGTCCAGGCATTGTTGAGTCTTTCGAGGGGGTACGGACGTCCACCCAGCCACGCAGCGGCGATCGAGGCTTTCTCAGCGGCGTCGGCGAGCAGCTCGTTCTTTCGCATCCAGCGCTTTTGGTATGCCTCTGAGGTGATGGAGCCGGCCGAATGGTTGATCAACTCCAAGTCGCCTTTATAGCGCGGCATGCGATCAGTCTTGCAGCATTTGAGGATGTCGTTGAACATCTGATCGGCCTTTGACCAGACGACACGGACTGGGCCGTCTCCCACCTGCACCGGAGAGGCGTTCGATTCTGCCAATTCCTGCTCCGCCTCCCATGATGACCCTGGCTTCGGTGGCCCGGGAATCGTGGCCTTGGATTTCGTCACTATTGCCTCCATCAATTTCACCGAGGACTCATTGGGAGCGCCGCCGATGTCCCCCGTGCCGACGTAGTGGTAGTCGGTCTTAATTCCGGTTAACTCGCCGTTGATCTGGATTCGCTTCACCCAGTCTTCGCGCGCAACGCGCCGGCGGCGCTCATTCTCCCTTGCCGTCAGGTTCGGATCGTCCGGAGGAGGGGGCGGAGGGGTTTTGCTGATGTCATACAGCACCTGGCTTCCATAGGTCAGAGGGTTCAGCGCAGCTAGCACGGTGCTGCCATCTGTGCCCTCCCACACGCCTACGTTGAACGGAATGCCATCTGGAGTTTTTTCGGGGGAGTTGGGGCCGCCGACGTGAGGTGCTGGCTGCCAATCGGACGAAAGCTTCTGCGTCGAGAAACCAACGATCCCCGAATGATGCAGGATGCTGGGCAGAGAAGCGGGAAAGCCAAAGCAGTCGGGCAGCATGTACTCTTTGCTTGCCGTGCCGAACTCGCGGCGAAAGAAATTATTTCCGTACAAGATTTGGCGAATGATCGATTCGGCATTGGGAGAATTTACGTCGCCCTCTTCCATCGACGAGCCGGCGGGAAACCAGCGTCCAGCGGCCACATATTGCTTCAGCTGATCGAAGTCGGCAGGGAAGTACTCTTTCATCAGCCGGTAGCGGTTGGCTCCGGTGAAATTGAAGATGTAGTGCGGATATTTGTCGAACAGCGCGAAATTGTTGCGCAGCGTTTTGCTGAGATATTCCTGGATTGTCTGTGGATACTCCCAGCGCCACTGCGTGTCCAGGTGCGCGTAGCCGACGGCATAGAGAGTTGGTTGTTTGCTAAGGTCGGAAGAAGTTGCCGCGAGCGGCGCTTTCTTCTCTGCGGGTGCGGACTTCTTTGCAGGCTGTGCTTCAGTTTGTGCTGCAACCAGGCTTGACCCCAGGCTCACGCACAGGCACAACAACAACAACTTCCTCGGTGTTGCTTGCATTATGTAGCTCTCCCATTACGAATGTAGTGATTGCACAGCGTGCATCGCGGGAGACGCAGCATGCTGCGTCTCTACCGGCAGTACCGGCGGCGGTAGCCGCTGGGTCCTGCCGGCACGCACCCAGCGGCTACCGCCGCCGGTACTGACTCTGGCACAACCCATTACAACGGAATCTCAAGTTCCTGCGACAGATAAGACAATATGTTTCCCGAATCATTCAACTTCATCAGATGATCGCGAAATTCTTCATTCATGAGCTTGCGTGCCAGCTTGGCGAGCACTTTCATGTGGCTGTTGTTGGCATCGGACTCATGGACGGCGAGCAAGACCACCATCTGCACCGGCTTGCCATCCAGCGAATTCCACTCAATCGGGCGCAGCAGTTTCAAGACAGCAATCGAATTGGCATTGATCAAATCGCTCCGACAGTGCGGAATCGCGAAACCGTATCCTAATCCAGTGGAATATGCGGCCTCGCGCGCCCAGACAACTTCTTCCAGGCGATCTGGATTCTCGGTTCGGCCTGCAATGAAAAGAGAATCGATCAGCTCACGAATGGCTTCTTCTTTGCTCTCGCTGTTACTGCCTACTATGACGAGGTCCGGATCGAGGAGCGATTGAGATCTTTCGCAACGATGATCCTCCGCCAAAAGCTTATTTACCTGTTCCGCCTGCGTGCACGCCATGATCCTCGATAGAAGCTCTTCGCAGGTTTTTGCGGTGAGTTGGCAGATCCTCTCCTTCAAGGCGGGGACTTGTGATGCCGAAGCGCTGATT
>QIBC01000115.1 GCA_003225215.1 Acidobacteriota bacterium | reverse complement strand
CTGTGCTCAAGGGTCTCGTTTCGGGATAGCGACATATTTAGCTCCTCAAATGAAACAGAATTCAAAAATGAAACGACTGCAGGACTGCGCAATCGCTCGTATAGGCACAAGATCGGAGAGTGCAGTCCTGAACTTTGTTAGGGGACCGAAGAATCTATCACCTGTAATAGTCAGTTTTCCATACGGTCTTTTACGGAATGTGAAGATCGGAAACGACTGGGGATCATTGCATCCCGCGATTTTCACAGCGCGATACGGATTTTGGTAGATCGCAGGCGGAAAGCGGCCTAAATCTATGAAGGATGGAACTTCTGCCGATCCGTTTCCCATGCCCAGCTTGAAATTGCACGGCCTTTTCCAACTCTCGTATAGTCGAAGATTAATTTTCCAAATCTATGGCCAAAGACGTTCCTATCGGTACCCGAGCCGAAGTGACCCATGCGGTGGAGCATAGGCACACTCTCGCCGCGTTGAGTCCGGATCTTCCCGCGGTTCTAGCGACGCCCTGGATGATTGGCTGGATGGAATATGCGTGCTACCAGGCGCAACAGCCTTTTTGTGAAGACGGCGAGACCACAGTGGGAACGGCAATTCATGTGGATCATCGCGCTCCAACGACCGTCGGCCAGAAGGTGATCGCAGAAGCCGTGCTCGAGAGAGTCGATGGTCGCTTCTTTATTTACCGCGTCAGCGCGCGCAACGAGCAGCAGCCGATTGGATCGGGCACCGTGCATCGGGCGGTGGTGAATGTGAGGAGGTTTATGGAGAAGACGAAAGCATCGGGTGATCGGGTGATCGGGTGATCGGGCGAAGTCAGACCGGACAATGTTCTTTCGCGATGCGGTGATTTGATGCTGAACAATGTGGGGCCGCAAGAAACAAATCGCGTGGGCTGCAACGCCCGATACCGGTTTTGCGTTTTAACTTCACCCGATCACCCGATCACCCGATTCTTTATCACTCGATTACCCATTCAGGAGGATTCGATGAGCACTACGGTTACTCTTCCCGAGCTCAGTTATCCCATCGGCAAATTAGCCTACCCTGCGCCGATGACGAAGCAGCAACGCGCTGCGGCGATCGACATTATTGAAGAAGTTCCGGTCAGAATGCGGGATGCGCTCCGCGGACTCTCGCCTCAGCAACTCGAAACTCCGTATCGGCCGGGTGGATGGACAGTGCGGCAAGTGGCTCACCATGTGCCAGACAGCCATATGAATGCCTTGATCCGTACCAAATTGGCACTCACAGAAGATGAGCCGACGATCAAGCCCTACGACGAGAAGCGCTGGGCCGAGCTTGCGGATGTGCGTCTGACGCCGGTTGAAACTTCTCTCGCGCTGCTCGAAGCTGTGCATGAGCGTTGGAATCATGTGCTGCGCGCGATGTCCGATTCCGATTTCGCCCGCACCTTTCGTCATCCCGAGCATGGCGTGCAAACCGTTGATTGGCTGGTTGCGCTATATGCGTGGCACGGTTTGCACCATGTGGCGCACATTACGAGCCTGCGCGAACGGAACGGTTGGTGAGGAATCGGGTGATCGGGCCATCGGGTGATCGGGTGAAGTAAAAACATGACATCATCAGAGCGGCTGAGTGTGATTGGCCGATAAAGAGATTCTTTACTTCATCCGATCACCCGATTCTTCATGTCTCTCGCTTTCTCCATCACCGCCACTGACGGTCCTGCTCGCCTCGGCCAGATTCGAACTCCACACGGGGAAATCGAAACGCCGGTCTTTATGCCAGTAGGCACCCTCGCGTCGGTGAAGGGGGTCCCCCAGCACATTCTCGAGGAACTTGGGGTCCAGATTCTTCTTGGTAACACTTACCATCTCTATCTGCGGCCGGGGCATGACGCTATCCGCGAGATGGGCGGATTGCACCGCTTCATGTCGTGGGAGCGGTCAATTCTCACGGACTCCGGCGGCTTTCAGGTTTTTAGCTTGAATGCGCTGCGCAAGGTGTCTGAGCAGGGCGTGGAGTTTCGGTCGCATCTCGATGGTTCCAGCCACTTCTTTACTCCGGAGCGCTCGATGGAGATTCAGATTGCGTTGGGTGCCGACATCGTGATGGCGTTCGATGAATGCACAGAGCATCCGGCTGGGCGGGAGCGCGCGCGCGAGTCGATGGAGATGACTGCGCGGTGGGCGCGGAGAAGTAAGGAGTACTTCGAGGCACATAAGCAGGAGGTTGCTTGGGATCGTGACTTGAAGAAAACACAAGATGTTTCGACTCCGGTCTTTGCACCCCAAGAACCAACACCGGGTTCTTGGGGACCCGGCGTCTCCCGCGCTGGTGAAAGCGCGCGGGAACCCTCCTCCGCTCAACATGACCACGTTTGTGGGGAGAATCCTGCAAGAGGAACCCAATCTTTGTTTGGCATCGTGCAAGGTGGGATGTACGCGGATTTGCGGCGCGAGTCTGCTGAACGGTTGTTGGAGTTGGATTTTCCGGGATACGCGATTGGCGGGCTTAGCGTGGGTGAGCCGCGCGAACTCACGCGCGAGATCGTAGCCAGTACGCTGCCGCTTCTTCCCAAAGACAAACCGCGTTATGTGATGGGTGTTGGCTATCCTGAGGAGATTGTCGAGTATGCGGCGATGGGCGTAGACATGATGGATTGCGTTTTGCCCACGCGGGCGGCGCGGCATGGTTTGCTGTTCACTTACGAAGGAAGAATGAATATCAAGAATGCGCGCTATGCTCGCGATCAGCAGCCGGCCGATCCCAAATGTGCTTGCATGGTGTGCTCGCGTTACACACGCGCGTACCTGCGGCATTTGTTTGTCTCAGGAGAGCCGCTGGCTGCGGTGCTGAACACCATCCACAACCTGGCGCATTACCTTGACACGATGCGCAGCGTCCGTCATGCTATTAAGCTTGGAGAGTTGCAGGCGAAGCTCTCTGAGGCCACGCCGGTTTCAGAGCAGACGAGCTAAGCAGGCTTTTCCTTGAAGCCGCGCCATCCTCAAGCGTTGGGGGAGTTCGGCGGCCCTAAACAAGTCGATTTCATGATTGGTGATCGGGTGATTTCGTGATTTGACGGCGAAAGCCGCAAGAATCACCGTCCTGCCCAAGAGAAGTCATGAAATCGCAACATCACCCAATCGCGAAATCTCTACGAGAAGAGAATTGACCGAGTTACACCCAATTAGCTGTCTGCTTGTCCAAGCTTCCGGCTCTGCCTTCGTCACTTTCTTGCCGTTGATCGCGATTTTCGCGATCTTCTACGTGATGCTGATCCTTCCGCAGCAGAAGCGGCAAAAGAAGTGGCAGCAGATGTTGTCGATGCTGAAGAATGGCGACAAGGTAGTCACCAGCGGCGGCATTCGCGGAACCATCATCGCGCTGAGAGACGATGCCGTACAGTTGCGTGTCCCCCCAGACAATCTGCGAATCGAGGTCGCCCGCTCGGCGGTGACAGCTCTGGCCAATCCAGAAGAAGCCAAGTAAATGCGCAAAAATCTCCTAACGAAAACTGTTTTCATCATCGCTGTGCTGCTCGTGTTCGTTTACGGCATCTTCCTGGGCACCGATCCGGAGAAGGCCGTTACCGCCTGGAAGCAGCAGGGTCCGCTGGGCGCTATTCAGCAGAACATCCATCTTGGTCTCGACCTTAAGGGTGGGACGCATCTGATCCTGCAGGTCGCAGTCAATGAGGCTGTGAACGCGGAAACCGACCGGGTGGCGCAGACTCTGCGCGAGGATCTCGCAAAAGCGGGAGTGACCTTCACCGATATCGCCAAGCCGGACTCGCAGAATCACCCAGAAGTCATCAACATCACTGGCGTTCCACCGGACAAGGTAGGCGCGCTGCGAAACACGATCAGTGACACGCTTCCGCGGTACGACCTGCAAGGTGGCGCGAGCAATTCTTATCAAGTGGTGATGAAGCCTTCTGAGCTGACCTCGCTCAAGCAGCGGGCAGTACAGCAGGCGATCGACACCATCCGCAATCGCGTGGACCAGCTTGGCGTGAGCGAGCCTGTGATCCAGGAGCACGGACTCGGGGATTATCAAATTCTGGTTGAGCTTCCGGGCGTGGACGATCCCGCGCGCGTTCGCGAGATCATGCAGTCCACGGCGATGCTCGACATTCGGCTGGTGGTTGGTGGTCCCTACCCGGACGAACAATCGGCGCTCCAGGCGAATAATGGAACCATTCCTCCCGACGCGGTGCTTCTGCCGGGAAATACCGGGCGTGGGGATCAGGCGGAGTACTACGTAGTAACGCGCACAGCGGCGGTCGCCGGTAGCGACATTCGCGACGCGCAGCCCAGCCGCGATGAAAACGGCCGCCCCGACGTGAACTTCCACCTCAGCAACGATGGCGGTCGCCGATTCGCAGACTTTACCGGCGCGCATTTGCACGAGAGACTGGGGATCGTTCTCGATAATCGCGTTCGCGAAGCCGCCGAGATTCGCGATCAGATTCGGGATAACGTCCAGATCACTGGCGCATTTACGGAACAGCAGACCCAGGACCTCTCGATGATGCTGCGCTCCGGCGCGCTGCCCGCGAGCATTCACTATCTCGACGAAGAGACAGTCGGGCCCTCGCTGGGGGCTGATTCGATTCGCCAGGGTGTGCTGGCTGCGGTTGTCGGCATGACTGCAGTGCTCGTCTTCATGCTCATTTATTACCGCGGGGCTGGAATCAACGCGGATCTCGCGCTGATTCTGAACTTGATCATCCTGCTCGGGTTCCTCGGCTTCAGTCACGCAACGCTTACTTTGCCGGGGATTGCGGGTGTGATCTTAACCATCGGCATGGGCGTGGACTCGAACGTCCTGATTTTCGAGCGCATTCGCGAAGAATTACGCGCCGGCAAGGCCCCTGCAGCCGCGGTCGAGCAGGGCTTTGCGCACGCCTGGCTGACGATTGTGGATACCCACGTTACGACCATCGTTTCGGCGGTGATTCTGTTCCTTTTTGGAACTGGTCCGGTGCGCGGATTTGCCGTGACGTTGACCTTCGGCTTGCTGGCGAACCTGTTTACCGCAGTGTTTGTCTCGCGCGTGATCTTCGATGGGATTTTGAATCGCAAAGAACGCGGCGAAGCGTTAAGCATTTGATTTCACCACGGAGACACTTAGGCACGGAGAAAGGCACAAGAATGTGAGTTGAGGCTCACATGGCCGCGATCTCTCGGATATATGACACACTCACGAAACCCGCTCCAGTTCATCTCCGTGGTGAACATGAGTTTCCTACTGTAAGGAACTGACTTTGGAACTTTTCAAAAGCACCAACATCGATTTTCTGGGGAAGAAATGGTACTTCCTCGGCTTCTCTCTCATTTTCAGCATTGCCGGTGTGTTATCGATCGCGTTCTGGCACCACATCCCGCTGGGCGTCGACTTTAAAGGCGGAACTCTGGTCGACGTGAAATTTGCCGGCGCTCCGGACTACAACAAGGTTCGCCGTGCGGTTGACGATTCCGGATACCATGATGCGGAGATCCAGAGGCTCGGCGCGGCTGCTCAGAATGAGCTGATTATCCGCCTCCCGCAGCGCGAGACCAGCGAGCAGTCGCTGGACCGAGGTCGCAGTGAAATCATCGCGGCCATGGAGAAATATTTCGGCGGAGAACAGGGCAAGCTCGATCTGAACAACTCCGGGCCTTCACAAATTGCCAGCTATCTGTTGGAGAAGGATCCTCTGCAGCTCGGAGCGCTGGCAGCTACTCGCTATAACGACATCGCGCGGCAAATCACCGATTTTCGCGATAAGAACCGCTCAGGCGTGCTCAGCTCGGTTGATGAGCTCAGCGGAGTTGCGCCTCCGCAAGTGATAAATGCGCTAAAACAGGGTGCGTTTACCTCGCATTTTGCTGTACGCAGCGTGCAGATCGTCGGTCCACAGGTGGGAGCACAGCTTCGCAAACAAGCCGCTCTCGCTACGTTGTACTCGCTGGCAGGAATGCTGGTTTATCTCGCCTTCCGTTTTGAATGGATCTATGGAGTTGCCGCGGTGGTGGCTGTATTTCACGACACGCTTATTACGGTTGGGGCATTCTCCTTGACGAATAAAGAGATAACGCTTACCGTTATCGCCGCGATTCTTACCCTGATCGGATACTCGATGAACGACACCATTGTCATCTTCGACCGTATCCGGGAGAACATCAAGCTGTACCGGCGGGAGTCGCTTTCGGAGATCGTAAACCGCAGTATCAATCAGACCCTGAGCCGGACTGTGCTCACTTCGGGGCTGACATTTCTGACGGTGCTCTCCCTCTACCTGTTCGGGGGAGAGGTTCTCCACGGGTTTTCCTTTGCCCTGGTAATCGGCATCCTAATAGGTACGTATTCCTCGATTGCAGTAGCGGCGCCGATGTTGGTGGCTTACCAGGATTGGCGTCTGGCGAGGACCGGAACAGCAGCTGTACCCGGAGTAGCTGGCCGTCGCACTAAATTGCGCGCCTGATTGGGAGCAAATTCGGCCCTCGCGGTGTCTATTCAAATAGAAGTGCCCCTGATGGAGATTGGCTATGTTTGAGGACAGCCTGGTCGAGTCTTCAGGAAGACTCAGAACGAAACGCGGTCTCACAACTTTTCTCTCGTTTGGCTTTCAGATGCTACTGCTTGGCATCATGGTTTTGATCCCGCTTATATACACCGAAGCGTTGCCTAAGCAGCAGTTGATGACTTTCCTGGTCGCGCCGCCACCCCCGCCCCCACCCCCGCCCCCACCCCCGGCGGCTCCGGTGAAGGTGGTGAAGGTGCAGACGGAAATCGTCAACAATCAACTTCGCGCCCCAACCAAAATCCCCAAAGAAATCAAGATTGTGAAGGAAGACGAACAACCCCCGCAAATGGCGGGAGTTGCTGGTGGTGTACCCGGAGGCGTCGCCGGTGGGACCATGGGTGGTGTGCTCGGAGGAATTGTTGGTTCGTCTCTTCCACCGCCGAAAGTCGCGGCGCCACAAAGAGTGCGCGTGTCTTCGGGCGTGGTTGCGGGAAATAAAATCTCGGGACCGAATCCGACGTACCCGGCAATCGCGAAGACCGCTCGCATTCAGGGGCAGGTAGTGTTGCAAGCCACGATCAGCAAGGCAGGAACGATTGAGAACCTGCATGCTGTCAGCGGTCCGCCTATGCTGTATCAGTCCGCGATCGACGCGGTTCGCCAGTGGCGCTACAAGCCGTACATCCTGAATGGTGAGGCTGTGGAGGTGGAAACCACGATACAGGTGAACTTCACCCTGAGCGGCGGATAGAGAACGGGACGGGAGAGGGCAGGCAAACCTCTCGAATTAAGTGAGCTTCTGAATTACGGGAGAGGCAGAGCTGCCTCTCCCGTGATGCTGTAGTTTCTGTATCTAGTTTTTCTCCATTGGTAAATCGCGCACCTTGCCTTCGCGTAAGGGCGAACGTCTGTGAATTCGGTGTTCTTGCTTTACCTCCGGAGACGAGTGGGTGGGAACATCCAGCACTGACCTGGAGTCGAATCTTTTAGTAACATGCGGCCGTTTGACGTCGAAACATCGTCGCAATCAAACAGTTCTGAGGAGGACTAACTCAAGTGATTCAATTGGCAACTCTCGCAACGGCGGGGTATTACAAGCTAGCTGCGCTAGCCATGTGGCAGGCCGAGGGCGAAGTCGGATGGGATCCGATCTCGCTCTGGAAGCAGATGGGCTGGCCGGCGCGCCTCGTCGTCATCGTCCTATTCATCATGTCCGCATGGTCGATCGGCGTGATGATCGACCGTTACATCGCTTTTAACGCGGCCCGCAAGCAGTCCCGTTCGTTCGCTCCCCAGGTCGCAGGCGCCCTGCGCGATGGCAAGATCGATGAAGCGATCCGCGTTGCAGAACGCAACAAGAAGTCGCATCTGGCCAAGGTAGTCACCGCCGGCCTGCAGGAGTTTAAGGCACACGGTGACTCCAACGATATTCCGGGCGAGCAGATCGAAGCCAGCAAGCGTGCGCTGGAGCGTGCCGAGGCAATCGTTCATGCCGAACTGAAGCGTGGCCTGGGTGGTCTGGCGACCATTGGTTCCACAGCTCCCTTCGTTGGCCTCTTCGGAACAGTGATCGGAATTCTGAACGCCTTCCGTCAGATCTCCGCGCAAAAGACTTCTGGACTCGGCGCGGTCGCAGGCGGTATTTCGGAAGCGCTGGTCACCACGGCCATCGGATTGTTCGTAGCTATTCCGGCCGTGATGATGTTCAACTACTTCACGAACAAGGTCGAGGCCTTTGACGTGGAGATGGACAACTCGTCCTCTGAGCTGATCGATTATTTCCTGAAGCGAAGCGGACGCCGTTAGACCTGAGCTTGGTTAGTCCTCACAATCAGCATAGTAGAGACGCAGCATGCTGCGTCTCTACCATGGTGCGCAGGTAAATCAAAAAGTAGGCAAACACAATGTCGTTAGCAAAACGAGACGAAGGTAAGAAGGTCAACTCCGACATTAATGTCACACCCATGGTGGATGTGATGCTGGTATTGCTGATCATCTTTATGGTCATCACGCCCATGCTGCAGCACGGTCACGCAGTGGAACTGGCGAAGACGACAAATCCCGAGCAGATGCCGGATGCCGATAAAGAAGATGCGATCCTGATCGCCGTCACTCGTGACAATAAAGTCTTCTTCGGCAACGATCTCATTGGCCCCGATCAGCTCAGCGATAAAGTTCGAGATCGGCTGGCAAATAAGGTCGACAAGCGCGTTTACGTAAAGGCGGACGCGCGTGCGAAGTATGGAAGCGTGGTCGCCGTAGTGGACAACGTGCGATCGGCC
Organism: Acidobacteriota bacterium; assembly: GCA_003225215.1. Classification (GTDB taxonomy): domain Bacteria; phylum Acidobacteriota; class Terriglobia; order Terriglobales; family Acidobacteriaceae; genus Gp1-AA112. The sequence continues at coordinate 14,199 of QIBC01000115.1, read as the reverse complement.
GGAGTAGATCAGCTTGGTCTTTTGACAGAGCAGCGGCAGCCACTGGCTGAGCGCAAAGCACCTCCAGGCGCGACCGGCACAGCAGGCGGAGAGTAAATTTCAACTTCCGCCACCGTTCGGCGGAATTGGTTTCGAGGATTTTATATGGCAATGGCAGTTGGGGATCACGGTGGTGGTCCCTCCGCAAATATCAATGTAACTCCGCTGATCGACGTGCTTCTGGTGTTGCTGATCATCTTCATGGTCATCACGCCGCTGACTCCTCGCGGTCTCGATGCGCTGGTTCCGCAGCCGCCGAAGGACAAGACGAAGCAACAAGAGCCCAACGATCGAACCATTGTCGTTCAGGTAGTTCAGGCGGCACCGGGGCAACGTCCGAAGCTGAAGGTAAATCAGGACGAGGAGACTTGGGACCATCTTGGACAACGCTTGACGGATATCTTCAAAACCCGTGCGGAACGCGTGATGTTCGTGAAGGGCGACGACGATGTTCCATTCTCCGACGTGGCGCAGGTGATTGATATCGCACACGCGTCGGGAGTCGACAAAGTCGGTCTGATCACGGCGAAGATCGAAGCAGGACAGTAAGAGAATCGGGTGATCGGGCGATCCGGTCGTCGGACGAAGCAAAAAACGTGGATCCGGCCGCTCTCGGCCCGGTTTGTGTGTTGATTTTCTGACCTTGGAGGTTTGCGTTCTGGATATTCAGAAAAGGTTTGGATTTTACTTCGCCCGATGACCCGATCACCCGGTGACTCCGATCACCCGATTTGCTGAATTGCCCACAGCTTGTACAATGCGATGGTTTCTAACGCCAGTAAGACAAATCTCATTAGCTCGGTAAGGGGAGCTGGGAAGACTTTCATGAACAGAAGCGGACGTTTCCTGGTAGTGCTCGCGATCTCGGCGTCACTGACTGGGGTAGGATGCGACAGGCTGAGGGCGCGCGATCAACTGAATAAGGGCGTTCAGTCCTATCGGAGCGCGCAATATGATCTCGCTATCGAACACTTCAAGGATGCGGTTCGCCTCGATCCTAATCTTTCCGTGGCGCGGCTCTATCTGGCCACCGCATATGCCCAGCAGTGCGTTCCCGGCGTAGATACTCCAGAAAATACCCGGAATTGCAACCAGGCAATCGATGAATTCAAGAAGCAGCTCGAGAAGAATCCCGGCGAAATCGGGAGTCTGAAAGGCATCGCGTCGCTTTACTTCAATATGGCAAGCGGCGCCTCCAAGCCGGAAGACAAGTTGAAGTATCTCGATCAGGCGAAGGACTTTCATGCGCAGGTCATCAAGAACGATCCCAGCGATCCTGAAGCCTACTACTCGGTTGCTGTAATCGACTGGACCGAAGCCTACAAGCGCCGCATGGATGCCAAGACTGCTGCCGGCATCAGGACGGACGAACCTATAAAGGACAAGAAGCTCTGCTCTGACATTCAGGGGAAGAATCAGCAAGTCGTGCAGGAAGGCATCGACGATCTCAACAAAGCCATAGAACTCCGCAAGGATTACGACGATGCCATGGCCTATTTGAACCTCCTGTTCCGGGAAAAGGCGGACTTGGAGTGCGGGGATCCCGATGCGCGTAAGCAGGACCTCGCCACCGCTGACGATTGGGTCAAGAAAACGATGGAGACCAAGAAGGCCAAGGCCGAGAAGCAGCAAGGCCCTGGCGGAATTGTTCTCGACCAGCCAGGCGCTAACAAGTAGCCCAGTACCAGTCAAAGTAAAGAAGCTTGTGTTAGAAACAAGAGCCCCTCATCGATGAGGGGCTTTTAGGTTTTTGTGGCACACTCAGCCTGCTGCTTTGTCCTTGGATGGGCTCGCACGGCACCGCTAGCGTGAGACTTCGGATCTTTCTATCGCTTCGTCGAACTTCTCCAGCATCAATACCTTCTTTTCCCCGGGCAAAAACGACGCCTCTAATGAATTTCGTGCAAGCTCACGAATATGTTCGTCCGTGAATCCGAAAATATCCTGGGCGAGTTCGTATTCGCGACTCAGCGACGTATGGAACATCGCTGGATCATCTGTGTTCAGCGTCACAAGAAGTCCGGCGTCGAACAGCCGGCGCACTGGATGCTGCTCAAGCTCGCGCAAGCAGCCGGTGTGAACATTACTCGACATGCATATCTCTACCGGAATCTGGCGCTGGGCCAGCACTTCAATCAATTCCGGGTCGCGGATTGCGCTCAGAACATGTCCCAACCGTTCGGCCCCAATATTGAGCGCCGCCCAGATGGACTCTGGTCCAGTGCTTTCTCCAGCGTGAGCTGTTAGTCGAAGACCATTGTCTGCCGCGTATCGATAGGGATTGCGAAATTGCTCTGCCGGCCCGCGGCTTTCGTCGCCGCCGATACCAACCCCGATCACACCGCGGTCTTTGTGTTGCACCGCCAACTCGAAAACCCTCTTTGCCGCCTCTACTCCAAAGTGACGAACGGCGTCGAAAATCCATAAAACCGACACACCGAAGTCCCGCTCTGCACGCTGTCGACCGCGTTCGATGCCTTCGAAGAGCGGCTCAAATTCGTTATAACTGGGTAGCCTGTTTGAGTGAGAGTGGACTGGCATCGTGCCTGCGGCAGAGTTCAGCGAGAGATTCCGGCTCGACCGTCCCTTCAAGGTGCAGGTGCAGCTCAGCCTTGGGTAATGCGCGTATTAGGGCACGATTCGCCATTGCCGATTACTGTAACCGAAAATGCGGATCGCTTTTGGATACGTGCAACTTTTGGCCTTCCGTGTTAATCAGATGTTGTACCAATGTGGTTGTCCAGGAGACGATGTGCAGTTCCAAGCGAAACCCGAGCCTGAATCTACCACTTCTCCCTGGAACGACCGCGTCCTGATCGCAGCTGTAGTTGTGACCATGTTGCTCTCGCTGCTTGGGTACATGCACGCCTAGCTCTTAAAATCCATAATTTGTTTGCCGGATAGCCAGCGCTTAGGGACCGGATGTAGGATTCCTGCGGTGGTCCGCGTAGCCATTGTTGGCGGTGGTATCTCCGGTCTGACGACCGCCTTCTACCTTGAGCAGGAGCGTCGGCGCGGGGCACCGTTGTCGTTCACGGTCTTCGAGGCGGAAGGACGCTTCGGCGGCGTCATCCGGACGGAACGCGTGAATGGCTGCGTGATTGAAGCCGGTCCCGACTCATTTCTCAGCTCGAAGCCGTGGGCTCGCGAGCTATGCGACGATCTGCGTCTCTCCTCTCAGCTCATCGGCTCTCGCGATGAGGATCGCAAGACCTACATCCTGATCAATGGCCGTCTGGAGCCGATTCCTCCAGGAATGCAGATGATGGTGCCCACAAGGATTGGTCCGGTCTTGACCTCGCGTCTGTTTTCCCGCCGGACGAAGCTGGCAATGGCACGCGAATATCTCTGGCCACCGCAGCCACTCGGCGCGGATGATGATGAAAGCGTTGCCAGTTTCGTCTCGCGGCATTTCAACTCTGAGGTAGTGGATCGCCTGGCTGATCCAATGCTGACCGGCATCTACGGCGGAGACGCATCGATGCTTAGCGCACGGGCGACCCTGCCGCTCATGATCGACATGGAATGCCGGCATCGCAGCCTTGTCCGTGGCGCCCTTGCGGCCAGAGCAGCACAGCATTCCTCGGCGGTGCCCCCACAGTCGCTGTTTACTTCCATGCGCGACGGTATGCAACGCATGGTGGAATCGATTGTCCGGCAAGTGCCGCGAGAGACGTTGCGCTCTTCTCGCCGTGTCGAGGCCATCAAGGCTCAGGAAAATGGATGGCAAATCAAGCTGGGCGAGACAACAGAAGACTTCGATCATCTGATCCTCGCTGTGCCCGCACATGTCAGTGCGAAACTAATTGCTGAGCTTCCCGGTTCGGAGCGACCAGCCGAACTGCTGGGCGAAATCTCGTATAGTTCTGCTGTGACCGTGGCTCTCGTCTACGCCGGCGGAATCTCGTTGCCGGCGGGCTTCGGTTTCCTTGTTCCCCGCGGTGAAGGGAAGCGCATGATCGCCTGTACCTTCGTTCACAATAAGTTTGAGAACCGCGTTCCGACCGGCACTGCCTTACTTCGCGTATTTATGGGTGGCACTCGTGATGCCGAGATCCTCGATCAGACAGATGACCAAATTGTCCAAATCGTACGCCGTGAGGTGCGCGAGATCTTGAACATCGAGGCCGAACCGCAACTGATACGCGTTTTCAAGTGGCACAAGGCCATGCCTCAGTACGGCGTCGGACACTTGCTAAAGGTTGCGCGCCTCGAAATGCATATGCAACGTTTTCCCAAATTGCACCTCAGCGGCAATGCCTATCATGGAATTGGGATTCCGGACTGCGTCCGCGCTGGACGTGCGGCTGCGGATGCGATCATGCGGCGAATGCGCTCCCAGCGCGCGCTGGCATGAAGGCTGCAATAGCCAATTAGCGACAAGCAATCGGAGCAAAAACGTCGATTCAGCCGCCCTCGGCCGCTTTTTCGCATGTCCTCGCCAAAAACGTTTGGACTCAGCAAAATGCCCAAGAATCTACGTGAATCCGCAAAATCTGCATCGATCCGTGTGGCATTCGCCTTTGGCTTTCAAAAAAATCGGGCGAACCGAAGTCCGCCCAGTCGCTTGTCTGCTGTTCGTTTTGTTGTCGTAGCTTGTAGAAACTTTTTGGAACCTGCCTCTAAATGATGACTCTTGCGTTCCCGCACTGGATGCGAACCAACGTATAGCGGCAGTCCCAGACTAGCTCAGGTAGAAACGGCGCAAAAGTAACTTTGGTCACTTGCGAATCTGCGAAACCAAGTGGTCCGGCAACTTCGTAGCCTTCTCAGGGTTGATCCCTGGCGGGACGATCTTGGAGGTCTGTTCTATGAAATCCAAGCTTTCAATGGCGCTTCTTGGCATGACATGCCTGCTGTTCATCCGGCTGGCGATTGCGCAGGATCAGCACCATCACTCCCCAGATGGCACGCATGATGACCACTCGATGTCAGGCATGGAGATGCCAAATGACTCTTCTTCCTCCAATCCTGCGGGCGAACAGGAGTTGAATGCCGCCACCCGGTTGATGACTTCGCACCATATGGATATGGGCCCGCATATGAAGATGACGGAGCTACGGAAGCCTCAGCCCGGCGATCAGGAGCGCGCCAAGCTCGTTGTCGAGCAAGCTCGTCGGGTGATGGAGAAATATCAGGATTACCATGCCGCTCTAAACGACGGATTCAAGATCTTCCTGCCCAATGTGCCGCAACATCAATATCACTTCACGAACTATTGGTATGGATTCGAGGCCGGTTTCCGTTTCAATCCGGAACACCCGACGTCACTGCTCTATGACAAAACTCCTGACGGATACAAGCTCGCAGGCGTCATGTACACGGCTCCCGCTAAAGCCAGTGTAAGTGAGCTGAACGTTCGTATTCCGCTCAGCATCGCGCAATGGCACGAGCACGTGAACTTCTGCTTCCCGCCGAAAGGACGCGAATCCGAAGCGTGGCAGAAGAGCCCAAAGTTTGGCATGGCCGGTTCGATTTCCACGCGCGAAGCCTGCGAAGAAGCCGGGGGCAAGTTCGTGCCACTACTCTTCGGCTGGATGGTGCACGTGTATCCCAATGACAAGGATGTCTGGGCGATGGGTGTGCACTGAAGCGATGGGTGTGCACTGAAGCAGAACCGGCCGCGGTAGCCGCCGGGTGCGTGCCGATAGGGACCGACTGTCCGAGGCCCAGCGGCTACCGCTGCCGGTTCAGAAAGTCGTGCTCACCGTAAAGCGGAACGTCTTCCTTGGTTCTCGCAGCACATATGTGCTTCCATACAGAATGAGCGATTGCTGATAGGTGAAATCGCCCGCCGCGCCTGTCGGGAACATGTCCCTCGTGATCGGAGATTTAGTAGGAACGTTTGAGTTCAGGATCAGGGGGTTATACGCGTAATAAATGCGGAACGGCGCATTCACGATCGGCAGCAGCACCTGCAGCTCCATACCGGTGGACATGCGCGGGGTGTAGTTTGTTCCCGGAATGGGCTGCAAAGTCGGGGAGAAGTTAACCGTTTTCGTACCCTGGCAGTTAAAGCTCGCATCCACGGTCGGGCATCCGAAGGGCGTTCCATTCAGGTTCGCAATATTCTCCGGTGTGAGCTTCAACTGGCTTGGCAGCGCAATGAAGTTCATGCCGAAGTCGTTGAAGGCCGCCAGAGTCACGTGAGTCACAATGGGAATGCGGTACTCGACGTTGGTATTGACCGTGGTATCGCCGCCGGCATAAATGATCGTCTCCGCCGGGATCGGGATTTGTACCGCACCCCGTCGTGGGTTAGTCGGATCCAGCGGGACCAGGCTGCCATCCGGATTCTGCAGGGGGACATTCACACGATTGGCGATGAACACGTATGGCGTGACTGTCCGGATATCAAATCCGCGAAGATCGTTCTCGCCTCCCATGTAGAAGCGCTCATACGGCGGCGCCACCTTGCCGGCATATCCGGTGATAAATGATCCACTGACGCGGAATCCCAGCGAGTTACGCCTTTTGTTAACCGGAATCCAGTGCTTCAGCTCCACAATCGGACGGATTGTATTTACGTTTCCGCCGACGCCTGCAAACTCTCCACCCACGAACAGACTAGTCCCCCTATGCGGCTGATAGGGGCTATCAATCGAGTTGAAGGTAAAGCTCGGCGTGAGCTTACTGGTGATGATTCCCCGCAGAGAGTTCGGTCCACTGACTCCGTCGAAGTTGATGGCTTCGAAGTACTGCTGTGACGCCGTGCTGAACGTCTGCACGCTGGAACGCTGATAAGAGTAAGAAAGCCCAACGCGCTTCAACGAGCGCTTGATGGGATAGCTGGACGAAAGCGTGAATCCGGTCTGCGACTGGCTGAAGTTCTGCAGCGTGTTCAAGACGTCGGTCGGCAGGTTTACGTTCGTGCCGGTGAGAATCGAGTAATTCTTGGCGGCGTTGTAATCGTAGCGGCTGGTGTAAAGAGTAAAGCCAAGCTGCAGCGGACGATCGAAGGCGTAGGGCTCGGTAAATCCGAACAGAATGCTGCGCTGCAGGTTGCCGAGGTTGGCCGAAACAGTAAGCGTCTCGCCCAGTCCAAGAAAATTGTTGGTCTCGTAGTTGATTCCAATGAATGATCCCGCGAGTCCGCTGACGCCTCCTTGAAGGCCAATACTGTTCTTGCCTTTCTCTTTTACCTTCAGCGTCAGATCGACCGTTCCGTCCTGAACGCTCTGCTTTGCGTCGGAATCCTGCTCCCCTTTTAAGGGTTCGAAGTAGTTGAGCTGATTCAGGCGCAGCAGGCTGAACTCCCAAAGCTTGCTGTTGTAGACGTTCCCTTCCTCCAAAGCCAGTTCGCGCCGGATAACCTTATCCCGCGTTGTGGTGTTGCCTGTGAACTCAATCCGTCGTACGAAGAACTGCTTGCCTTCATCGATATCGACATCCAGAGAAACCGTCTTCTTGTCTTCGTCGACGGTGGTTTCGGGAACAGCGCTGAAGTTGATGAATCCCAGTTCTCCATACGCCTTGCGAAGATTTTCCAGGCCCTTGGCAATCGATTCCCGGTTGAAGATGTCGCCATCCTTGATGGGGAACTGAGCGCGCAGGGCTTTGACGTTAAAATTCTGCTTTACATTCTTGAAATCAATCTTCCCGAGCCGGTACCGGTCCCCTTCTTGAATGGGCACCCTGATATCTACGACCTTGCCGCTGTGGCGGAATAGGTAGGGGAACCCGGGACTCGTATCGCGAATCTTGGTCTTCGGATCGTCTACGAGGACTTTGAAATATCCTTTTGTCTGATAGAAGAAGCGGACGCGCTCGGCATCTTCGTCGAGCTTGCTTGCGTCATAGGTGCGGGCGAACAGATTTTCCAGAATGAGAGAATGCGGGATTCCTATCGGCTTGGTGTTCTTCATCGCCGCGCGCAGTTCGCGGCTGGGAATCTTCTTGTTGCCATCGAAGCTGATTTTGCCGACTTTGACCTTGGGTCCTTCCTTGACGATGAAGTTGACGCCGACCGCGGCAGGTGGAATCCTGCGTACTTCAGTGCGGATGGTTGCGAATTGGCGCCCATGCTCCGCCAGAAGATTCTTCAGCACCACCTCAGCTTTCTTCAAGTTGGTTGGATCGTACTGGCTCTCCTTCGTAAACTGGACTTTTTCCTTCTTGAAGCGCTCGAGTACATCGCTCTGCGAAACTGAATTCAGGCCGGTATAGATGATGTCACGAATCGTAGGCTTCTCAGTGACATAGATGTAAATGATGACGCCCTTCGGAGTGTCCTGCCGCTCGAAGCGAAGGTCATCGTAATAGCCCGTGTTCCACAGCGAGTTGAAGTCTCGTTCGATCGCCTGGGCATCGTACACGTCGCCTGCACGAGTGAAAATCCGCATCTTTACAGTCTCGGCGGGAATGCGGCGATTTCCCCGCACCTGCACGTCCTCGACGAGCGTCTGCTGGGCAAGCAGGCTGAGGGGTGAAAGGATGAGAGCAACTGGTAAAAGAACCAGACGAATGGTGCGAAACAGGCTGAATCGGCGGCGGCCGACGAGCCCGTCCGCTGTTTGCTGGCTAATAGAAATAAGAAGCCCCTCTACCGCAGGTATGAAATCGTGGAGGAATTCACAATTATATGAGACTACGTAGATACCATCAAAGTGTTCTGACCTGAGTCTTCGTAAAAAGTTGTGAGTTTGAGGCTTACGAGGCGGGATTAAAAACTAAGGCAGTTGCGGGATTGGATAGATTCCGGCGCGTCGCGCGTCGCTTATGCCGATCTGTGTGATCTGCGTCCCAGAGAAACGTGCCAGACCTCGCTCGGCGCTCTGTACTGCATCGGTGAAGGGGAAACGTCCCGTGAGGGCCACGTCGATGTAGAGCTTCTGATCGGAGTTTTCGGCGGATTTTACTCCGACATATGCGTGTCCGGGAACAAGGACGATCACCGGCTCCATACCAAGGTTCTCAAAGGCTGAGGCAAAAAGTACTGCCGCATCGATGCAGTTCGCGGAGCTCGCAGTGATGCTCTCCCGAGGTGTCCGAATCCGTTCACTGATCGCCGTATTTGCCCCAAAAGTCAGCGAGCTCTTCACGTAGGAGAGCCTCTGCTTCTGTAGTGCGGTGTAAATAGCGCGCGCCTGGAGTCGCGTTTCACGTTCCTGTCCGGCGGCATCCTTCCACTCCTCATATCCGGGAAGGCGACGACCCGGCATTAGCTCCTTGGCTCGGCTTAGGACTTGTTCTACGCGAGCGTCGTGCGGCGTCACCCACGAGGCGATGAATTGGGCATATTTAAATCCCTTGCCCCAGAACATGTCTTCCACGGCACGCATGCGGACTGGAACCGTGGTGCTGTAGATGGGATCTCCGGCTACGTCGGTAATCTTCACCTGCGCGGTTGCTGCGGTGATTTCTCGATTCTGATAGAGACGCGGGAGGAACGTCGGAGCGAATCTGAAGTTTCGCGCGGCTCCAGCCGGAACGTTTACGATCTGAACTTCCTCGTCGCTCCAACCGGGCACGCGGACAGCAATGCGATAGCGCTGCTCCGTGTCAGTCGAGTTCGAAACTCTCACCGAGACCACGCCCCACTTGCGCTGATCGGGAGACTGCAGCGATGCGTAGTTCGCAAATGCGGGAAAAACATCTCCGTCGATACCGGAATCAATTTTGAAAGTCGGCTCGGGAGTGCGAGGAGCACGCACCGTGCGAGTGACCTCCGGACGATCGAAGTCTCCGCCAGCAAATGCCGGCAGCGAGAACGCCAACGCAAGCGCGGCAAACCCGGTGGCGGACATTATGGCGGAAACCTTCATCGTTTTTTCGAGACTACGCCGCCGAGCAGAAACCACAATCCAAGGGAATGCTTAATCGGCTTCAGCGCGGATTAAGGTTTACCGACTAGCGGAGGATGCACAAGGTCACGAAAGACAAACGAGAAGTCACCGGAAGAGGCGAACACGAAGGCCACGAAGTTTATGATTGTAGGACCGACGCGCGCCCTCGCGCGGGTTTGCTGGGTCTGACGCCGCACCCAACCCACGGATTAATGTCGCCTGCAGGTTCTTCTGCAGACACCCGGCCGAGGGCGACCGCAGGTCTAGATCCGAATCTTCGGGACCTCTTCACATGTCTTCGTGCCCTTCCTGTTCGCCTCTCCCCTAAGCAGCTCAATCCACGTCACTTCCATTCGGCCACCGAGACGCCCCATTGGCTGTACCCGGTTGATTTATAAGGTCCGAAAGGCTTAGACTTGATATACGACTTAAAAGGTCGTACATCGCAAGGTCTCGCCAAGATGCTGAAACTTACGAAAAAAGCCGATTACGGATTGATCGCCGTGAAGCACCTGGCGGAGCTAGGTCCGAACGGCTCTTGCAGCGCTAAGGACATTGCCGAGGCTTACCACCTTCCTGCTGAGGCATTGGCCAAGATTCTGCAGAAACTGGTGAAGTCGAAGCTGCTGGTGTCCCATCACGGAACCAACGGCGGCTACGCGCTGGCTCGCGATGCGCGGCAGATTTCCGCGCTTGAGGTGATTCGCGCTATCGACGGTCCGCTGTTCATTACGTCGTGTCTGCCTTACGACACGGGCGGATGCGAGCAGAGCGGATGCTGTACTGTGCGCGAACCTCTGCGTCAAGTAAACGAAAGTATCCGGGCCCTGCTCGAGGACATCAAGATTTCAGATATGCGCGACTCGCGGCAACGGCACACGGCAGCGGCGCCCACGACGCAATTAGAGGAATTAGTTACTTTGCGCTGACGCACTGCGCAGCGACTTTGGAGAAATGACGAGTATGAGCACAACGGCAGTTGCGACCCCCACCAACGGAAACGCGCACGCTTCGGTGAAGCTGCCCATCTACATGGACAACCACGCCACCACTCCGGTCGATCCGCGCGTAGTCCAGGCAATGCTTCCTTACTACACTGAGCACTTCGGCAACGCGGCCAGCCGCAATCATCAATTCGGATGGGAAGCGGAGCAGGCGGTCGAGACTGCGCGCGAGCAGATCGCGAAGCTGGTAGGCGCCACTTCGAAGGAGATCATCTTTACCTCAGGCGCGACCGAGAGCGACAACCTTGCCATTAAAGGCGTAGCGGAGATGTATCGCGAGAAGGGCAATCACATCATTACCGCCGCCACCGAGCACAAGGCGGTGCTGGATACCTGTAAGCGCCTGGAGAAGAACGGATATCGCGTCACCTATCTACCGGTAGGCGCCGATGGATTGATCAATCTCGAAGACCTCAAGCGCGCGATCGACGACAAGACGATTCTTGTGACGATCATGTACGCCAACAACGAAATTGGCGTGCTTCAGCCTGTCGCCGAAATCGGCAAGCTCTGCCACGAAAAGGGTGTGCTGTTCCATACCGACGCCGTACAGGCGATCGGCAAAGTTCCAGTGAACGTGATTAAGGACAATATCGACTTGATGTCGATCACAGCGCACAAGCTTTATGGCCCGAAGGGCGTTGGCGCGCTGTATGTCCGGCGCAAGAATCCGCGCGTGCAGATTACCGCGCAGATCGACGGCGGCGGTCACGAGCGCGGCATGCGTTCCGGCACATTGAACGTTCCGAACATTGTTGGCTTAGGCAAGGCTTGCGAGCTGGCGATGAACGAGATGCCTGAGGAGTCGAAGCGTCTCGCGTATCTGCGCGATCGTCTTAAGAAGAAGCTCGAAGACAATCTCGACGAGATTCACATCAACGGCTCGATGGAGCATCGGCTGCCGGGCAATCTGAACATGAGCTTCGTATACGTGGAAGGCGAGTCGCTGCTGATGGGTATTAACGACATAGCAGTCTCCAGCGGATCTGCCTGTACCTCGGCGACGCTGGAACCGTCTTATGTATTAAAGGCGTTGGGCCTGGGCGATGATGTCGCGCATAGCTCAATCCGTTTCGGCATCGGACGTTTCAATACCGAAGCTGAGGTCGATTACGTAGCCGAGAAGCTTATCGACACAGTCAAGAAGCTGCGTGAACTTTCACCACTGTACGAAATGGTGAAAGAAGGCATCGATCTGAAGAAGATTCAGTGGGCCACGGAAGGACACTGAGGAAGTAAGGCGTTTCAGGTACACCGTTTCAAGAAGAGCGTTTCAAGGAAAGGCGTTTCAACACCAGCGCTCCGGAGGAATGGTGGTTCCAGAGTTTCTCAAGCGGTTTTATTGAAACGATTTTTTTGAAACGCAGTTCCTAGAAAGAGTTGGGAGAAATAGAAAATGGCATATAGCAATAAGGTGATTGATCACTACAACAACCCCCGCAACGTCGGGACGCTCGACAAGAGCAGCAACGATGTTGGCACCGGTCTCGTAGGAGCGCCGGAGTGCGGCGACGTCATGCGCTTGCAAATCAAGGTGAACCCTGACACCCAGGTCATCGAAGAGGCGAAGTTCAAGACTTTCGGCTGTGGTTCAGCCATTGCTTCCTCATCGCTCGCGACCGAGTGGATCAAAGGGAAGAAGGTCGAAGATGCTCTCGCGATCAAGAACACTGACATCGTGAAGGAGCTCTCACTGCCTCCGGTAAAGATCCACTGCTCGGTGCTGGCTGAAGACGCGATCCGCGCCGCGATCGGCGACTGGAAGAAGAAGCACGCAACGGCCGAGCCGGTTGCAGTGGAGACCGCTCAGGCGAAAGCCTAGTCCCAAAGGTTTAGGGAAGGGCATCGGCTTTAGGCAAGAGCATCGGTTTAGGGAAGGGCATCGGCTTCAGCCGTGCCGGTAAGAGCTGGGCTGTTCTTGCCACGGCTTTAGCCCCTGCGGTTCTGGGCTCTGAAGGGTATCTCGGCGGCTAAAGCCAGATAGAGTTGAGATTTCCTGAAACGGCACGACTGGAAGCCGGCCCCTCCCTAAAACAGAAATTCTCGAGCAGAGGAAATGGCAACGACGATCAACAGTCCGGTACTCACGCCCGACAATGCTGCCGTCGGTAGCAAGGGCGTGCAGATCACGCAGCGCGCGCTCGCGAAGATCCGCGCAGCGATGGCGAAGGAGAACGTGTCTCCGGAAGAGGGTGGGCTGCGCCTGGGAGTTTCGGGCGGCGGATGCTCGGGCTTGAGCTATCAGATTCGTTTTGACAGCAAGCCGCGCGAGCGCGACCGCGTATATGAGTTCGAAGGAGTCCGCGTCTTCGTCGATCCTAAGTCGTTTATCTATCTGGCGGGGATGGTCCTGGATTGGGAAGAGTCGCTGATGAAGCAGGGCTTCAACTTCATCAATCCCAATTCGTCAAAGTCGTGCGGCTGCGGCTCATCGTTTTCTGCGTGACCCCTTTTTCACCACGGAGGCACGGAGACACGGAGGAAAGCTAGGAAGGCCAAAAACAGTTTTTGAATGCCTTTTTGCTTATCCTGCCGAAGAGGTGCAGGTCAGCTCACGATCCACCTCTCAATCTTGGCGGTTCTCCGTGTCTCAGTGTCTCCCTGGTGAATTGGATTTAGACATGCATCCTGTAGTTCCAAGTCCGGAGACGCTCTCAGCACAGACCTGCTGGTCGTGCGTGCGCGAGATTGAGAAAGCGGCGCACTTCTGCCCGCATTGCAGCAAGCTGCAGCCGCCGGCCGACTCGGATTACTTCACCTTCTTCGGCCTGCAACGGCGATTGAACATCGACCTGAGCGCGTTGGAGAAGGAGTTTTACAAGCTGAGCCGCCGCCTGCATCCGGATGTATATGCGCGCGCTACGCCGGCAGAGCAGCAATGGAGCACGCAAAAGAGTTCGCTGCTGAATGACGCATATCGCACGCTGCGCGATCCGATTGCCCGCACCGAGTATCTCTTGGAACTCGAGGGCGTGAAGCTGGAAGAGCAATCGCGAACCGCAACCGACGAGGCTCGCGAGCAAGGTAAAGAGAAGCAGCAAGTCGTGCCGCCCGATCTGCTCGAAGAAGTCTTCGAACTGAACATGCAACTCGAAGAGATGCGCATGGGCAAGAAGATGGGCGAACGAGACGAGCAGGTCGCGAAAGACTTGGAGTCTGCGAAGGGACGCTTCGAACAGATGCTGTCTTCTTCAAATGATGACTTGCGGAAGCTGTGGAACGAGTGGGACCAGGTGATCGCCAGCGGAGCCGACGCCGAAGATCCGAACCGCGTAGCGGTTCGTGACAGGATGGTTGCGTTGCTGAATCGGCGATCTTATGTAAGGAATTTAGTACGGGATGTGAACGAGGCGCTGGCAACGTAAAGGGAG
>QIBC01000114.1 GCA_003225215.1 Acidobacteriota bacterium | reverse complement strand
AATTGTGCAACTAGTGTCCGAAGCCGACACTAGTTGCACAATTGATCGCAGAATTTCTGGGCACTTTTGTGCTGATCCTGTTTGGCGTGGGTGTGGTTGCAATGGTCGTACTATTCCCAACTAAAAATGCGGGAGAGCTGATCCATGGCGGTTACACGAACATAACGCTGGGTTGGGGATTGGCGGTCACGATGGGAATTTACGTCGCGGGAAAGATTTCTGGCGCGCACCTGAATCCCGCCGTCACGGTCTCTCTTGCCGTCTTTCGGGGATTCCCGTGGCGGCACGTGATTCCATATTCTGTCGCGCAGATCGCGGGTGCATTTTGCGCCGCTGCAGTCGTATATCGCAACTACCTGCCGGCCTTCCATCAGGTCGACCCGTTGTTGGAACGAACTGCAGGGGTCTTCACGACGTTTCCGACGTTTCCGGCGTTGCCAGGTGCGGGATTTCTCGATCAGGTGATTGGCACGGCACTCCTGCTGCTACTTATCTTCGCTATCACCGACGAATTCAACATGCCCCCCGGCGCAAATCTAGCGCCTTTGATGATTGGCCTCGTCGTCGTGGCGATTGGAATGAGCTTCGGCGGGATGCACGGATATGCCATCAATCCTGCCCGCGATTTTGGGCCGCGCTTGTTCAGCGTGGTGGCGGGCTTCCGCAACAACGGCCTGACGGATGGAAGCGGCGCGTGGCTCGTTCCAATCGCTGGGCCGCTCTTGGGTGGCTTGCTGGGCTCGGCTCTCTACGACTTCGGCATCCGCCGTTTCCTGCGGCCGCAGCAGCACATGTCTCAGACGGTCAGGTGATCTTGAATACCATGGCGCGTCCCTCGCGCTTTTTCAGTTTGCGTGCTTTGCCAAGAGCCACCATCACATACAAAGCGTTGAGACGATCGAAGTACTCCTTAAACAGATCGGGTCGATGGGCGCTGGACTTCAGGCTGTTTACAGTGATCTCTTTGCCTTTGAACTTACGCCCGATCACATCGGGCGAATCGAGTTGAATGGCTGTGACCGAATAATTGTTGCGCCGTTGGGCAGTTGCAACCAGATAACTGTTAGGAGTTTGGTAGACGTAGTAACTTCGCTTGTCGCCTTCCGCCTGGCCTACGAACTTTGCGTCGTTGAACAGATTTTTGGCACCCATGTTCTTCTTTTCCTTTTCTGGGAAGCTTCTACGCCATTTTGAGTCAGGCAAAGTCCGAACAGGCAGTATCGCCCTTACAGGGCTCGCGTTGAACCTCGAGCCCCGGTACTGTGTGCCGGGCTCACATCTTATCGTGCCGCCAGAAGCGGCACGAATGGAGTCGATGACTTAGATAAACGAGGCATCCACAGCGTTTTCTTGCCGCCTCTGAAACGCGCCCTCGTCAAGACCAGTTCAAGCTGAACTTCTCGCACCCACTTGAAGTACGTTTGTCTCACGCGCCCAGCGTATGGGCTCGAGCCGTCCGACCCCAAACGTCCACGCCAGGGCACCGGCTAGTGAGACGGCAGCTGTAATCGCGAATGCAGCCTTAAAGTTGCCCGTCCAATCCACAGTGTAGCCAGTGAGCGCCGGGCCAAAGACTCCGGCGAGATTTGCGAAGCCGTTTTGCATGCCGGTCCATCTTCCTGTCGCGTGCGGACCAGCGAGTGTTTGCGAGAATGCAAAAGTTCCCGAGCCTCCCATTCCCGATCCGAGACCCGCCACGAGCAGCCACCAGAAATAGGAACCTGAACCGGCGCCACTGCACACCACGAGTGCGATCGCTGCCGTTGAGTAACCAATTGCCATCGCCGACTTTCGCACGGCGGTTGCGGTGAAACCACTTCGAATGAAGCGATCCGAGAACCAGCCGGTTGCCATCGCCGATGCAGCGTCGATCAGGTAATAGGCAGCCGCTATGCGGGACATCCTCTCTATTGTTAGGTGGCGTTCATGAACGAGGTAGAAGGGAAGCCATGTAACCAGGAAATAGAGAAGATAGTTGCAACAAAAGTGTCCGGCAGATGCTCCCCAGAACGAGCGCTGCCGCAGGATATCGGCGGCCGTTGCCGCACCGCTTGTGACGGCAGGCAAGTCTGGTCTGCAGGGCTGCCATCTCATCCATGCCGGTATCCATAACAGGCTGGCAAGGCCGATTCCGATGAATACAGGGCGCCATCCATAGCGCGCCATCAACAAGCCGGCGCCAAACGTGCCGACGGCCGGCCCACATCGTATGGCGGAAATGATGACGCCATTCGCGAATCCGCGCGAGCTCTCCGGCAGGTGTTGCGCAAGCAGCTTCGAGCAGCAGGGAAATGCTACCGATTCGCCCACCCCCAGCAGCAACCTCATAAAAGCCAACATCGCGAAGCCGTGCACGATGCCGGTTGCTGAGGTGGCCAACGACCAAATGAGATACCCGCCGGCGATCACAAAGCTTGCGTCGAAGCGATCGACGAGCCATCCGCTCACGAACTGCAGGGCGGTGTATGACCAGAAGAAAGCAGAAAACAGGATGCCGAGTTGCGACGCAGAAATCCCGAGTTCGTCTTTTAACAGCGGCGCTGCGATCGACAGATTGCCGCGATCGACGTAATTTACCAGGATCGCGATGAACAGCAGCGTCAGCGCTGGAGCGAAGCGCCGTGACCTGGTCGACTCCGCTTCCGGTTCATTCATGGGCAACTCGCCGCGTCATTCTCTGCCTGCCCGGGACGGTTTGCAAGCCATGTGATGGTAGTGGGTCAGCTTCGGAATGACTGCTAGTGCGCTTCCGTCCGCTATTCATTGTGGGTGTCAAAGCATTGTCCTCATCGTTATATGGAGTCGAATCAGGAGTGGGGAAGATTGTGGTGACGGTGTTAGGGTTCGGCGATTGGGGCAGTACCGGCGGCGGTAGCCGCTGGGTCAGTGATGATCCCGGAGAATGCAGCTCTTGTAGTACCACGCGTCACGTACCCGGCGGCTACCGCCGCCCGTACCGTGGAAATTTATACTCATGGCGCCGAATATCGACGCGGCGGCCGCGGAAACGGATGCCTTCGGCTTCCAGGCGGAAGCGCTGTTCGAATGCGGAGTTTCCGCGCAGCTTGATCTCTCCACCCGAGCCGAGCACTCGGTGCCATGGCAATCCGACCGCCTTGCGCAGTGCGGCAGCTGCTTGACGCGCTCCTCGCGGCAGACCTGCAGCTTTGGCAACCGCGCCATAAGTCGAAACCATACCGCGGGGAATCTGCTGAATGACGGCGATGATCTTTGTGCGGTTAATCGCTGCGCGCGTTTCGCCCCTCAATTTGTTCAGTGGGTCAGGAGTTCCAGTCAAGAATCGTTTCGTCATCTGTAAGAGAAACTCGGAACTAATGTCCTAAGGCGGATCAGGGTACCGGCGGTGGTAGCCGCTGGGTCCGTAGGCGTCTACCTGAGTACAAACCTGTTGTCATAACGCACGCACCCAGCGGCTACCGCCGCCGGTACTGCCCCGAAAAATCATCGTCCCTGCTTATGGGCGCCATTCCGGTAATGCCGGATATACTCAGGCACTGAAGTCCCTTGCGCAAGTCTCGAATCGGGAATCACAACTCCTGACGCCAACACCAAAGGCAGTACCCCCGCCCACATCGGCAACGCATAGTCCTCTTCATCGTCCAGTGGCGGGCCGGTGCGAACCTTGGCGGAGGCTTCTTCCATGGTGAATTCCAGTACCGCCGTTGCCTTGAGTTCTTTTTCGTTGGGAACGCGGACGTCGTTCCAGCGCCCACGAATCAGATGTTCAGAAATCACGCGCAGGGCTTCCATCTTCTGATCGGGATCATTGATCTTCCGCGCGGTTCCGAAGGCCACCACCGAGCGGTAGTTCATCGAATGATGAAAGGCGGAGCGCGCCAGAACAAGGCCATCGACCAGCGTGACATTGACGCAGGCCGAAATGCCGCTATCCAGCTCACGCAACATGCGGCTGGCGGCAGAGCCATGCAGGTAGAGCGCTTCCCCGTCGCGCCCGTACAGAGTTGGGATCACGAAAGGCTGTCCATCCACATTGAATCCAACATGCGCGAGGAATCCGGCGTCGAGGATCTGACATACCGTCTCAAGCTCGTGGGACCCGCGACTGGGCAAACGACGAAGCTGGGTGCGCTCGGTGACCTTCATGGGCGCTTGTCCCGCGTGAAAGCTACGATCCAGTTTGTTTCCCAAGTCCTACCTCCATCGGCAGAGAATGCCTGTTCCCATTTCGGGGCATCAGGGTTCGTGCGCGTCCAACGAAACCGGCACAGTACTTTCTTGCCATTGACTTCCTCGTCTCCGAAGAATTCCCCATGGTCATCGTGGAATTTCCCGACCATCGGAGGCTGCAGGATGCCGGCGCGCACGTTGTCTGCCCAATACAGCGACCATTCCTGAGTGACGGGGTTAAACAGCCGCAACGTTGTGCCCAGCACTGTTTGTCCATTGCGAACCGCGGCGTAACGGTCAATATTGCCCAGGCCGTTTAACAACGGCTCGACCTCCAAAGTGCCATCGAAGTCGATCCAGTTATCCGATCCGCGCAAGCGGCCGTTCAAGAAATGGTTGTGACTCTTCCACGAGCCAAAGAGGAAGTCGAAATCGTGCGACACGAAGGAATCGGGATTTACCTGTGGCAAAGCGGACATAATCGACACCACCAAAATGAGAATCTTGAGGACTTTGAGTTTGTGTCAGGGCATCGATCTTCAGTCGTGCCGAAAATTGCTGCGCTCTTAACTCCTTGCTGCCGCAGGCCGGAGCGGGGACCGAAGGTCGAAGCACATTAAGAAAGATGGCTTCTCTCTTTTGGCGCTCCGCTTCGCTGCGCCCGCCTTCGGCAGAGAGGAAGTGGAGATACATCGGCCTCTACGGCGCGACTGAAAGTCGATGCCCTGACACGAACCAAATACCCGCGACACTTTCTCAGCCCCAGCCTCTTCGCAGCGCACCTACAGGATGCGTTAGCGCAGTGGTATTCTCAAAGCACCACTTCATATGGCTCTGGTAATACCACTTTCCAAAGGAGCTGGACCGATCTCTCGCCAAGTCTATCTCGGTCTGCGGGGCGCCATCGTGCAAGGTGCGTTTCGCCCGGGAGATCGCCTTCCTGCCACCCGAGATCTCGCGGAGCAGCTCGGCGTCTCGCGAACGGTGGTTCTGCTGGCGTATGACCAACTCCTGTCGGAGGGTTTTGTCGAAGGCCGTCCCGGATCGGGAACCTATGCTTCTCAGATATTCGGCGCAAGTCCAAGGGCGGCTGCCGATTCTGCCCGGCTGCGTCTCTCGCGATTTGGGACGTCGGCCTCGGCGGCTGCGTCCAGCGTGGATTTTCCCAAGCGGCAATCCAGATCGTTGCGTTATGACTTCGCATACCGGCGCAGCGGAGTGGACGAATTTCCTTTCGAGGTTTGGCGACGCATTCTGATGCGTCGAGCGCGAAGGGCGTCGGTACGGCACTTTGACTATGGACCAGCGGCGGGGAGTCTCGCGCTCCGCGAAGCGATCGCCATCCACTTGCGCCGTTCTCGCGCCGCAGTCTGTGACGCGTCGCAGGTGATCATCGTGAACGGGTCGCAGCAGGCCTTGGATCTGGCAGCGCGCGTTCTGATGGAACGCGGCGACCGGGTGGTAGTTGAAGATCCGCAATATCAAGGCGCGAGAGAAGTGTTTCGAGCCGCAGGAGCCCAATTGCAGCCTGTGCCTGTGGATCGCGACGGTCTCGATCCGGCGAGACTGCCGCGAGCTGCGCGCATTGCCTTTGTGACTCCATCTCATCAATTTCCCACGGGGGCCATCTTGCCTCTGGCCCGGCGGCTGGCGCTGCTGGAATGGGCAAAGAAGGCGAATGCCGTCGTAATTGAGGACGACTATGATGGCGAGTTCCGTTATGAAGGACAGCCCGTTGAATCGATGCAGGGTCTCGACACCGAAGGGCGCGTGATTTATCTGGGAACGTTTTCGCGCACGGTTTTTCCCGCTCTGCGAATCGGATATTTGATCGCGCCCAAGTCGCTGGTGCCGGCGTTTACCTCGGCTAAGTGGCTTTGCGATCGGCACACAGCCACCCTCGAGCAGGAGACCTTGGCCGAGTTCATTTCTAGTGGAGCTTACGAAAGACACTTGCGTCGCACACGTCGCGCGAATGCAGTGCGTCGCGCTGCGCTGCTAGAGGCCATTCATAAGCATCTCCCAGAAGTTGAGGTGACGGGCGACACTTCGGGAACTCATGTAGTGCTGTGGCCCGAGCAGCGAACTTCCGAGGAAGATCTCATTGCGCGCGCTGCAGCGCAGGAGGTCGGAGTTTACGGGATCGCAAAATATTTTTTGAGGATGCCCATACGATCGGGGCTGATGTTGGGATATTCCGGAATGACTGAGCAGCAAATTCGCGAAGGAATCCGGCGCTTGGCGAAGGCGATCGCTTGACTGTCCTAATAGCACAAACGGCCGCCGGGCGGCAGCCGTTTGTGTATCATATTTCCCCTTAAGTTCCAGGAGACATTGCTATGTCACAAGGAGGAGCCTTGTGGCGGTGGAGACAACTTCTCCCCAAACAACGCTCTTGCTTATTTAGACGACATTTCGGGAAAGAAGTTTCGCAGATTTCAGAAAAAACGAACTCCGCTTGGACTATTTCGCGACTTCGTCCCAAGTCATGTTGCGTGCTTTGCTGCGGCTGCGCTCGCACCATGCGGCGAACATTTGCGCGTAGCTCTGCGTGATGTACTCCGACTCTTTGATTCCGAGTCGGGCCGCGGTGTGGTCGATCCATTCTGGCGAGCCCTCGAGCTCAGCTATATTGCCAATGGGAGTCTCGTCGACGACAACGTGCCCTTCCCCATCGCTCCACTCGGCGCGATATTTCTCATAACGAAACGATGGCGCCAGTCCGATCGCGGCGAAGATGTGAGTCAAGGCTTCGCCATCCTCGATCTGAGTTTCAGTCTCAGAGCGCGACTTATGTTTTCCCGAGTTGCCTTTCGCTTTGTGGGTTACAGTCCACCTGGAGCCATACTTGCGAATCCGCAGGATCTCTCCGCGATCGCGCAGACGCCAGTCGGGAAAATCGTACAAGGTGTTCATTTCATGACTGCGAGGGGTTATCAGCTTGAAGTGAGACTGGTTGAGCTTACGCGTGAGAGCTTCAAGATCATCCACGCGCAGTTTGACTTCGACTTCCTCGGCCGGCATGGCCTGATTTTACGGCCTCACAGGGAGAGACGCAGCATGCTGCAGGCTTGTCCAAATTAACTCCTGCGAAGAGAGCATCGTCCCAGAGCAGTGCCGCGCCTTCTGCGGCACGGTTGAGAATAGCCCGGAATGAAACTCCGGGTTGGCACATTTTGTATTCGAGTCCCGCGTCGTTTGCGGGACGACTGGATTTGATTTCCGAGGGGAAAGGCAATTCAGCCGTCCGGCTAGAAGCCGGACTCGATTTCGGAGCCAACGTGCACCCGGGGTTGCACCACCGGGCTATTCTCAACCGTGCCGCAAAAGGCGCGGCACTGCTCTGGGATGGCACTGCTAATTTGGACAGTCTTGCAGCATGCTGCGTCTCCACGATGCAATTTCGGATTGCATAGGGGTCCGGTGTTTGCCATTGGAAATGGGCAATCGGGAATTTTTATGTTTGATCAGTGCTGCCGTCCGACGCAAGAGACGCAGCATGCTGCGTCTCTACCGATGACGTCACTCGAAGTCGTGCTCGTTGATCGATACCGGGCCGTTCACTGTCGAGAGTCGAACTACGGGCTCGCCGCTTCCAAACTGCACGCTCTTGTTGTGATCATCGAAGTCTTTGTGCGCGGCTTCGCAGCCGGAGCAGGAGAATGGCGAATATCCGCGCGCCTGCACCAGCACGCCGGAGGCGTAGTTGTTCGGTAACTTTAGTGACAGCGGACCATTCATTGATTGCGCCTCAAGTCCTTTCCCGTTCCACGTGGTGCCAAGGAGTTTCACGGCGATCGGACCGTTCTCGGCATGCAAGCGAACGTCCCCGCCATTGCCGGCGTAGGCGATGGGTCCATTCTTGATTTCAGCAGAGATCTCTCCTGCCGAACCTTTGATGGCAAACGGGCCATTCGTGTTGTGAACTTCAACCTTACCTGCCAGATCGGAGACCGAAATGGGACCGTTCATTCCCGTGAGTGCGAGTGAACTGCCGCGTGGCGCATGAACGATGAGATACGACGTCCAATCACTCGCATCAGGGCCGGTTACCGTGAGTTGGCCGTTGTCAAACGACATCTTGATGAGTTGCAGTTTGCGCTCCGCCGTCATGCGATCGTCAGACAGAGCGACTTTGCAGTTCAAAACGCCGAAATCCTGACGGTCCCAACCGTATACGTACACACCGCCATTCTCGGCGGCCTCCACGCGCACAGTCGAAGACGTTTGCGGAAGCGTGAGCCGGTCCTCCGAGCGCGCGAGTTCGCGATTGTCGGCACTAACCCGTAGTTGGTCACACGATATGACATCGCGGTCATCGGTACTCACACTTAGTCCATAATGCTGACGGCCACTATGGGCATAGGCCGGGTAAGTCGCTACAAAGAGAGCTGCTGCCAGAAAAAGTTCAAGGGCACGACGCATCGGACTTTCCTCCTGGTCAGGCAGATAGACTTACGCCCAAACCGCTGGTTAGCAGAACTTTTTCGGGAACAGCATTGGCACAGTTGACCTGTGGCGGCGTTCCACGACGGGCTGGCTAACTTTTCAGCACCATAAGCGATGCGATACAATTCCCGTCTGCTGTTCCGGCCTCAGATTGTCTATCTGTACACCGTTTTTTTGTAGTTCTTGTGTTGTGTGGTTTCTCGGAGGAAACGCGCATGTCACCTCGCTTAAAAGGTTCTCTAAGTCGCCTGCTGCTGGTGGTTGTAGCTGCTTCTATTTCCGTATTGGCACAGGCGCCCCCCCAAACTTCGTCGGCGGACGAAACTCAGCCGTCAAAAGTGGATGTCTTCGCCGGTTACTCTTATCTGAGCCCGAACGGCGCATTTAGCGGTAACAAGGGCATCACAAAAGGTTTCACGGTTGCATCTTCGTACTGGTTCAACAAATATCTCGGTGGCGTCATCGAAACTGGTACCCATTTGGGAGATAACGCCACGTTTAATACTCTAACCGCCGGTCCAACCTTCCGCATTCCCATGGAAGGACTCACACCGTTTGGTCTGGCGACGTTCGGAATGAACCGCGAGGCCCCATCTGGCATTCCGTCCAACACCGGGTTCGGATTTGTCGGTGGCGGCGGTTTTGACTTGCACGCATTGAAGAGACTCGATATTCGCCTGATCGAGGCCGAGTACGAGTATGCTCACCACAATTTTGGATTCATAGGCGGCTCCCCGGTCAGCGTTCGCGACAACATGGGCGGAGCCAAGATCAGCGGCGGTCTGGTATTCAAGTTTGGCAGCGTTGGACCGCCTCCGGTTCCGCCGTCAGCATCGTGCTCGGCGCAACCGACCGACGTGTTTGCCGGGGAGCCTGTACAGATCACCACCCAGCCTTCGAACT
This sequence comes from Acidobacteriota bacterium, assembly GCA_003225215.1. Taxonomy (GTDB): domain Bacteria; phylum Acidobacteriota; class Terriglobia; order Terriglobales; family Acidobacteriaceae; genus Gp1-AA112. The sequence goes on along the minus strand of QIBC01000114.1, from coordinate 2,021 downwards.
ACAATCCGAAGCGGACGTTAACTTATTCGTACACCGCGACTGGCGGCAAGGTGAACGGGACCGGACAGACGGTGAACGTCGACACGGCTGGCCTGGCTCCCGGCTCGTACACCGTCACCTCCAATGTCACCGATGGAAAGAAGGGTGCTGCTACCTGCTCTGCGACTTTCAACGTGAAGCAGCAGCGCGCGCCCACGGTTACCTGCTCGGCAAATCCAACTACTGTCCGCCAGGGCGACAGTGCAACCATCACGGCGGATGGCAAGAGCGAAGATAATCGTCCGCTGACCTATAAATTCGACACGACCGCTGGCACGGTAACGCCCAACGGAGCAACGGCAACTCTGAGCACGCAAGGTGCCCAGCCAGGGCCGATTACCGTAACCTGCACGGCCACAGACGATCGCAACCTCAGCGGCAACGGACAGACTACTGTGACGGTTGAGGCTCCTCCTCCTCCGCCACCACCGCCGCCGCAGGCCAGCAAGATCAACCAGATCGAATTCCCGAACTTGAAGAAGCCGTGGCGCGTCGACAATACGGCGAAAGCCATACTCGACGACGTGGCTCTGCGTCTGCAGCGTGAGCCCGATTCTCGACTGGTGATCGTTGGATCGACCGATCCAAGTGAGAAACGTCCGAACCTCTCGGCAGAACGTGCCGTGGATTCGAAGTTCTATCTCACGAACGATAAGGGCATCGATCCAAGCCGTATCGAAACCCGCTCGGGCGGAACTGGCGGCAAGATCGCCGAGTTCTGGATTGTCCCGGCCGGTGCTACCTACCAGGGTACTGAACCGGTAGTGGATGAGACGAAGATCAAGCCGATCCCGGATCATCCAGCTCCGAAGGCCCCGGCGCGCAGAAGGGCTGCGGCACCAAAAAAACCGAGCTAGTCTCAGCCACATCAACCACCGGCCGAAGGAATTTCCTTCGGCCGGTTTTATTTTCAGCTTCTTAGCTTTTTTAGCTTCTAAGCTGACGAGCTGCAAGGCTGCTAGGCCGGCCTTACAGTTGTGAGCACCTGCTCCTGCATCTAAGCACACGACAAGTGCTTTCGATTGAGAGGTGTATGAAATCAAATTCCGAGGGAGACTCTGGCCAGCAGCCCGGATAAAATCAGTGCTGGCCTTCTGCTTTTTGGGGCCAGGAGCTCAGCAGCTTTTTTCAGGTGACTTATCGAAATGCGATTTTTCTCTCTCTTGACTGCAATTGTTTTCTTTTCTGGGACTCTCAGTCTCGCCCAGTCCACGTCAAGCGCAAGCCAATCCTGGATCTCTGTTGGTCCAGATGGCGGTGATGTTCGCGCTCTTTCTGCTGATCCGGCGAATCCGTCGCGTGTTCTTCTGGGCACAAGTGCGGGACAGATCTACCAGTCGGAAGACGCCGGCAAGACTTGGCAGCGCTTCGTTCGCATTGGTAAGGGCAATGATTATGTTGTGGACCACATCCTCTTCGATCCCAAACAGCCCGGTGTGATCTACGTGGCGGCCTGGACGCTGGAGAGTGAAGGCGGATCGGTTTTCAAGAGCACTGATAACGGGCATACCTGGCAGGCGCTCTCTTCTCTAGAAGGCAAATCAGTGCGCTCAATGGCGATCGCAGCTTCCGATCCCAACATCCTGGTTGCGGGAACGCTTGATGGCATTTACAGGACGCGCAATGGGGGCCAGACCTGGCAACGGATCTCGCCAGAAACCAGCGGCGAGATCAAGAACATTGAATCCATTGCAGTCGATCCCACGAATGCCGACATTGTGTACGCGGGTACGTGGCACCTGCCGTGGAAGACCAGTGACGGCGGTCAGAGCTGGCACAACATCAAGAGCGGCATTATCGACGACTCCGATGTGTTCTCGATCATCATTGATCCCAAGAGGCCAGATGTCATTTATGCCAGCGCCTGCTCCGGTATTTATAAAAGCGAGAACGCCGGAGAACTCTTTCACAAGATTCAGGGCATTCCGTTTTCAGCTCGCCGCACTCGGGTGCTCAAGCAGGATCCGAGCAACAGCAACGTA
>QIBC01000113.1 GCA_003225215.1 Acidobacteriota bacterium | reverse complement strand
TTCGGGAGCTGCCCTCGCGGAACTTAGCCAGGCTCGTGGCCTGGCCGTGCCCGAAACTCGGGAGCAGAGGGAGTGGATCGAGCGATTCGCCACGACTCTGGCAAACTTCAAGTAACGTCGGCTCTGCATTATCCATCACGCCACGCGCAAGCGTTCGCATCGTGCCACTCGCTCGATGGCGAGTGAGTAGGCGGCCATCCGTAAGCCGATCTGCTCTCGCCGGCTTCGTTCACAAACTTGTTCATAGACTCGGAGCAGGGCTGTTTCAATTTCCTGTTGAATCTTCCCTTCTTTGGGCGAGAGTCGCTGAACAGTATTCGACCATTCGGCGTTGGCAGCCAGAACCCAAGCCGCGCCCCCGACCAGATCGGGAATCACCAGGACCCCCTGCTTCGCAAGGCAATGATCAGCCTCGGGCGTGATCACCAACTCTGAAGTCTCCACCACAAGCTTCGCCCGGACCTGCATAGCAGCCGCATTGTTCAACGTTCCCTCAGGCGTGCCAAGCACAAGCACATCGCAATCGAGTGCTTGTATATCGATCGTCTCGGCCGCGCCCTCGAAGCCTGCCACTGAGCCACTGCGAGACAAGTGATCGGCAAGCGACTCCATGTCGATTCCAGTCGAGCAGCACAACCCGCCACATGTCTCGACAATCGCGACAATTACACAGCCGAGCTGACTGAGGGCAGATGCGGTGTAGAAGGCACTTCGATCCAGCGAACGTATGGCTACGCGAAGTCCAGAAACGGAGATGCCGGCGTTCTGCGCGGCGCGCACAATCAACGCGGCAGTGGCACGTCCGATCAACCTGTCTGAGTCGGGCAATCCCCCATCTTGTGCAGGCTTTCCGACAACAGGAATGAGAGCGTCCTTTTGCAGTACTGAAAATTCATCCGCGATCCACGCCATCGTCTCCGGGTTAGCGTTCAGTCCGGGCGCGCAGAGGTCATGATAGATCCCGAGCATCTCCCGCAGGCGCCCGCCGTAACGTCGCACAAGGCGCTCAAATTCGCTTTGGCTGAGTTGTGCGGGATCGCAGGCTACTCCGCCCGCAGCCCCACCGAATGGAACGTTAGCGACGGCGCAACGCCAGGTCATCGATTCTGCGGCAGCGCGAAGGCTCTCAAGTTCGAGACCTGATTGGAAGCGAACTGGCCCAATTAACGGTCCTCTCACGCCGTTATGCTGCACGCGGTATCCGCGGAAGAGTTGAAGTCGGGCGTCATCACGTCGCAAGGGAAGTTCCACCGTAAGCTCCCGAAATGGAACTGAAAGGAGCCTGCGCATCTCGGAATGCAATCCGAGCCGGTCGGCAGCCATGTCGAAGTACCGGCGTATGTATGACGATCCGGTTTCCCGCCGTCCGACCGCTGCCGTTCCCTGAGCCATGGCCCCTACTCCTGGCGAACCTACCTGCTTGCCTCAACTGCACTAGGCGTGCAGCACCCTTCGAGCAACTTTAGATGCAATCGAGAGTTGCTGGAGCGAGTCGCCAAATCGGATTATTTTCGGCCGGAGCGCTTCTGGGCGATAACTAACCCCCGTGGGGTGGGCATCAAGACCATGGAAATCAAGCCTTCCTGCTCCATGTTGAAGGCAGCCTCCCGTACGGTTTTCAGGTGGGAGCTGGCATCGTGCATCAGGATGAGGCCGTTCGGGTTCATCTGCGGCAGGAAGCGGCGAACCTCCTTCTCGCGGAGAGGAGGATCGCTGTCGCTGAAAAGTAGATCGATAGTACCTGGAATCCGGGTTTCCAGGCTCGATTCATTCCGGTGGTCGATCCAAATCGCAAGGCCTGACTTCTCAAAGCGCTGCTTCGCTTTAGCGAAAACTGCATGGTCGTATTCGCAGGTAATAATCTTGCCGAAACCATTTGCTTTCAGCCCTTCGGCAATCCACAAAGTACTGATGCCCATGAAAGTGCCGGTTTCCACCACGGTCTGAGGCTTCAGAGTTCGCACCAGGCAGCGAAGAAACTCAAGCACTTCAACCTCAGCGGTCATGGAGTCGTACATACTCCAACGTTCAGGATGGGGACATTCGGGCGTGGCTCGGTGGTACTCGGGCTGCAGAACGTCTCCGCGCTCCTCGAAATGACGAAGGATGCGGTGCTCGCCTTTATCGTGACGGAATCCTCTGTTCACCGTCGCCAGAATCGCAATCCCGGCCAAGATCGATGCCAGGCTGGCGGCTTGGGCATTGCTCAGTCCAAAGAACGAGCGCGGATTAATGCGGATGAATTCCACCAGGAATCGCTCAACACCCATCCAGACCAGATAGAGCGCAGCGACTTCGCCGATGGGACGCGGCCCGCGCAAGGATTTCGCTCCCTGCCGCCACAAGTACCAGAAGATGAGTGTGGCAGCGATGGCCTCGTAGATCGGCGTGGGATGAACGCGCTGCGTCGTCGGCACCAATCCATTGGGGAAGCTCATGCCCCATGGCAAGGAAGTTGGCGTACCGTAATCTCCATCGCCCGACGTGAGACAACCGATTCGTCCGACGGCGTAACCGAATGCGGCTGCGGGAGCGCAAAGGTCGAGCATTGCCAAGTATGCGAGCTTGTATCTACGCCCGAGTAGATACAAAGCCAGCAGCACGCCGATCAGGCCGCCAAACCATGCAAATCCTGAACGGCTGAAGATCTCCCCGATCGGATTCGCGAACAAATCACTGGGTGATTCGAGGGCGTGATAGATCTTCGCGCCTGCTATCCCGAGCAAAGCGCAAATCGTGACAACATTCTGAGCATCCGCTTTCAGCCCACGCCGCCGAATGTCGGCACGCAGCACGAAGTAGGCCGCAACAAACGCGAGCAGCATCAGCAAGCCGAAGCTGCCGATCGTCACTGGCCCAAGGTGGATGTAAGGGATCAAAGCGCTCTAAAACGAGTATAGCTTCGCAGCCTCGAAGCTTCGGAGCTGCGCAGCTTAACAATCATTTACTCTGAAATCATGCGGACAATTTTCCGCCAGCGCGGGCTACGACTCATCTTTATCGCCAATCTGATCTCCATGCTGGGGAGCGGCATGAACACTGCCGCCGTTGTCTGGTACATCCTTCAGGTCACGCATTCGGAGATGGCGCTGGGGACAGTAGTCATCCTGCAGACGATCCCTGCGCTGCTGATGCTGCCATTCACCGGTGTCATCATCGACCGCGAAGATCGTCGCCATCTCGTAATGTTTCTCGATGGCTCGCGCGGACTGGTCATCCTCGTCGTTGCCGTGCTGACCCTTGCGGGCAAAGTGCGCCTCTGGGAGCTGTACCTGATGAACACGCTGGTGGCCGCCGGATTCTGGATGTTCTGGCCATCGGTGACCGCGCATTCAGGAGCTCACGCCCGAATCGCAGTATGTAGCTTCGAGTAACTTCCTCATGGCGGGCGTGCAAGGCGGATGGCTGATCGCGGGCGGGATCGTTGGATTCGTCTACAACCATCTTCACCTGGGTGGAGTACTGCTGCTCGACTTCAGCACCTACGCCGTCTCGATCGCCTGCTACTTGTTCGTTCGCAAGGGGCGCATCACCGTGGCTAGCCCCCAGACTGTCACACCGAAACTGGAACATGCGCATCCCATCGATCGCTATCTGCACGAACTGCGAGAGGGCTTTGGATATTTGCGGCATCGCCCTGCAGTCACCCTGGTCGGCATCAGCATGGCGTTGTTCATGGGCGCGATGCTTACGCAGGGCATTGTCACCGCGCCGCTGGACGATCGTATTCTGCACCGTGGCGCTGTTGGCTACGGATGGCTCAATGGCTCGTGGGGAATCGGCGCATTCCTCAGCACGCTGTATACGCCGTGGATCATCAAACGACTGCATACGCGGGCAGGTATTCGCCTTGGAATGCTTGTGCTCGGAACTTGCGTACTCCTGGCGCCGCACTCAACTATTCTCGCTATTACGGCATCGCTGTTCTTTGTGATGGGATCGGCCCGTGGATTGGGCGGCACGTCACTTAGCACGAGCCTGATGGAACTCGTTCCACCGCATTTGATGGGACGCACGCAGAACACTTTCTACTTCATGGGAACGCTGCTTCAGCTTGGGCTAGCCTTCGCGGTAGCGGCGTCGGCACACCGCATTGGTCTGACGACCGCCTATGGGATTATTGCGGCCACTTATCTTTGCGCGTGTGCTTCCACTTTGTTGTCTGAAGATCAAATCACCTTCGCCAAAACGGAAGCTGCCGCCGAAGAATCTGCTGTTCAGGAGACGCACGCATCATGAGTTCCGCCGTCCAGCCGGCACGGAAGACCACTCCAGGCCCACGCTCGTTCCTATCCCTGTCTCCTTTTCTGGCAATGCGGCGCAATCCACTTCTCTACATGGAAGAGCTGCATCGTCGCTACGGCGACCTGGTGAGCTATCGCACAGCCGGCCGTGCCGTCTTCATGCTCTTTCACCCGGACATGACACAGGACATGCTGATCACCCACGCGCGCAATCATCATCAGGGCCGCGTAATGCAGCGCTCACGCTCGGTACTGGGTAACGGACTGCTGACCAGCGAAGACAGTTTTCATCTGCGGCAGCGCCGGCTCCTTCAACCAGCGTTCCATCGTCAGCGAATCGTCGGCTATGGCGGTGCCATGGTGGAATTGGCAGAGCGCCATCAGCAACGCTGGACAAATGGGGAAGTGATCGACGTTCATCAGGAGATGATGCGACTCACGCTGGCCATCGTCGGCAAGACTCTCTTCGACACCGACGTCGAAGGCGACTCGCGGGAGATCGGCCGCGCCCTCAACACTTTCATGCATTTATTTGAGTTTGCCGTGTTGCCCTTCTCGGAGATTCTGGAGAAGCTGCCGATTCCACCCGTGCTGCGCATGAAGAAAGCCCGAGCACGCCTGGACCGGATCATCTACCGATTCATTGAGGAGAGACGGCGAAGCGGAGAGGATCGCGGAGATCTTCTGTCGATGCTGCTCGCTGCCGAAGACAACGAAGCTGGCGGCAAGCGCATGGACAATGATCAGATCCGCGATGAATGTGTAACCCTGATCCTGGCCGGGCACGAGACCACGGCGAACGCTCTTACCTGGACTCTCTATCTCCTCGCGCAGCATCCGAAGATCGCGGAGCGCCTCAAGCGTGAACTCGATCAGGTTCTCGGCGACCGTGCACCAGCTCCGGAGGATTATCCCAATCTGAAATATGCCGAAATGGTCCTGAGTGAATCTATGCGGCTCTATCCCCCCGCCTGGGGCATAGCGCGCACAGTGATTGAGTCGTACGAGGCATTTGGAACGATGTTTCCCAGCAATGCGATTGTTCTTACCTCGCAATGGATTACTCATCGCGATGAGCGTTGGCATCCGAATCCCCTGTACTTCGATCCCGAACGCTGGACGCCCCAGGCACGAGCCGGACGTCCAAAGTTCTCATACTTCCCTTTCGGAGCCGGACCACGCCAGTGCATTGGAGAATCATTCGCCTGGATGGAAGGCGTACTTCTGCTCGCGAGCATCGCGCGCAATTGGAGGTTCTCACTCGTTCCGGACACACGCGTGGAACTGCTGCCGGTGATTACGCTACGACCGAAATTCGGAATGAAGCTGCGTCTGGAAAAGAACCGATAACCATAGAGGAGACAGAGGTTCACAGAGGAAAAACGAAGTAGTAGCTCTTCCCGATCCTCAGTGACCTTCGTGTACTCCGTGTTCAAAGCTTTTGACGTTGCCTTTGGGTGCTATACTGACTTAAGGCGAATATAAAGCGAATATCGCCAGTATATGTCCCTCCTGCAGCTATATCCGAACCAGGCAGATTCGCGTCTCGTAGGCATCGCCAGACTGGCCAGCCAAGCCGAGCACGTCGATAGTGGGCATCAGGTTGAATTCTTCTCACTGCCGGTTCGTTCCATTCTCAACCGCTGCGACTCGCATCGCAATCTTCCCTTTACCTGGACCATCAATCCCTATCGCGGCTGCGAGTTCGCCTGCAAGTATTGCTATGCGCGCTACACGCATGAGTTCATGGAGATCCGTGATCCTAATGAGTTCGAACACAAAATCTTTGTAAAGGACGAAGCGGCGTGGCTGTTGCGGCGCGATCTGAAGAAAGTTCGGAGGGGCGAGGAGATTGCGATTGGAACAGCTACCGACCCATATCAGCCGGCTGAGCGCCGCCACGGCGTAACGCGTTCCATTTTAGAAGAGTTTGCGCGGCACTCCGGGCTGGAAATCGGAATTGTGACGAAGTCCAATCTGGTCCTGCGGGACATCGATGTGCTACAGCGAGTCGCGGAACAAAACACCATCGGCGTTCACGTAACCGTGACAACGGTGAATATCGACCTCGCTCGCATCACTGAGCCGCGTGCACCGCGTCCTGATCTGCGGCTGGAGGCGGTCCGCAAACTGAACGAAGCGGGGATTCGCGCGGGCGTGATCTGTGCGCCGGTGCTTCCGGACATCACCGATAAACCCAGGGACCTCGAAGCTCTCGTGAAGGCTGCAGCAGAAGCTGGAGCCACAAATATCTTCGCGAATCCCTTATTTCTGAAGCCTTGTTCTCGCTCGGTTTTTCTTCCATTCATCGAACAGAAGTTCCCGGATCTCGTTCCGCGGTACCAGCAACTGTATGGCGAACGCGACTTTGGGTCGCAGGTATATCGCAAGCACCTCAGTGCGTTAATGGCGAAATTCAAGAAGAAGTATGGCATCGGCGCTCCCGGGCCTCGTGGGCCAATCCGCGAATACGCACCGCCGAAACTGGCTGAGCAGTTGACACTGTTCTGATCCGAAGGGAGGGACCGTCGCGCGCCCTCGCGTGGGTTTTCGACGGCGATTATCAGGATTTACAGGTTATAGAAACTAACAGTTCTAACCCCGCTGACCCTTCTGGTGACACTAACAAACACCCGCGCGGGGGCGCGGCGGTCCTATGTACCACGTTATTAACTGAAAGCGCAGTAGTTCTCCGACCCGCTCCGCAATCCGCCGGTAAACACCCGCTGTTCACCGAAAAGCCCGCGACTACTTTATTCCCGTCGCCTAGATTGAACCTCGTGAACAACGGCATTAATTGCGAGGAGAGCGTTATGAACGGCAACCGCCTGCAATCCCACCCTAGCGATACCGTCATCGGGATCCTCATTGCCACAATCGGCACCCTGGTGCTGCTCGCGCGTCTGAATGTCTTCACAATAGGCTTTAATCTTCCCGGAGACCTCGTAACATGGTGGCCGCTGCTGCTGATCTCGCTGGGCGTCGTCCTGTTGTTCCTGCCCGAGAAGGCGAGGCGGTGAGCTGTGAACACCCCCGTATGGAAGGACGACATGACCGGTAATCGAAGAGCAGCAACCGGAACTCTGGTTTCCGGACTGGTGGTCGCTGGTATCGGCGTTGTGCTGCTTCTCGATCGCTTCGGAGTTGTCGACTCCGGTATTCTGTGGCGGTTTTGGCCTGCGATCTTCTGCATCATCGGCTTCATTCGCATGATGGAAGCGAACAGCACCGGCGACCAGATATGGGGTGGATTCTTCATTTCCCTGGGTGCCCTGCTCATACTGCATGAGTTTGGCTACATCCGTTACGGCATTGGCCAACTCTGGCCCCTATTTATGATCGTCGCCGGGTTGCTGCTGGCGTGGCAGGCCAACGAAGTACGGGAAGGAAGAAAAGGGTTTTGTCTGCCGCGTGTGCTGGGCCCACGAGCGGACGGTGGAGGACCGCTGAGTTCGGTGGCCATCTTTGGAGGCATCGAGCGACGACTGGAAGGGGTCATCGGTGACGGCGGGAATCTGCTCGCGTTTTTCGGTGGATTCAAGATCGATCTGTCGCGCGCGGAGATAGAAGGCGAGCGGACCGTTATCGATGCGACCGCTATCTTCGGCGGCGGCGAGATCATCATTCCCGAATGGTGGAAGGTGTCGGTGGAGGGCCTCGGAGTTTTTGGAGGCTATGTTGACAAGACCCGACATGTTCCCCGCGCTGATCGCCCGGTGAAAACCGTGGTGGTGCGTGGCGCCGCAGTCTTCGGAGGTATTGAGGTCAAGAGCTACTAGGCATGCATCCGATCCTCGGATATCCGCGACGGCTTGGGCTCTATCTCGTCGCCTGGCTCACGCTGAGCGAGCTTCTGTTCTATCTGGTCACTTATCACAGCGACGTCGATAAATTTCAGTCAGGTCTATTCTTTTTCCCACTCTTTGTTTTCTACGCATTCATCTGTCTCTCTGCGTGGTATTCCTGTCGCGGTATTCCGATTGAAGATACGAGCTTCACTGGTCTGCTTGTACCGCATTTGCTGGCCGCGGTCATCGTCGGATTCTTCTGGGCCATGGTAGCCAGGGCATTGTCCAACGCGCTGTCGCGCTTGCCTCGCATGCAGGGATTCGACCAGAGAATTGCCCGGGACATTCCAATTTTTCTTGCGATTGGAGTGCTCCTTTACCTGCTGGCCGTCGCGTTATTTTACGTGCTTCGCGCAACTCTGGGCCTGGGCGAAAAAGCGCTCATCCCGCTTGAGGAAGAATTATCGCTGATTCACTCTTTTCTCGCCGTTGAGAAAATCCGCTTCGGCGCGCGTTTGCAGATGGAAGAGCAGATCGATCCGGGAATTCTCGATTGCATGGTCCCACCGTTAATTCTTCAACCGCTGGTGGAGAATGCGGTGGTGCACGGCATCGCTAATCTCACTGAGGGCGGATGGATCCATTTGCGGGCCGTTCATGCTTCGAACGACTCGAACGTGAGCATTGAAGTGGAGAACAGCTTCGACCCAGAGGCTCCCGCCCGCAGGAAGAGTGGTGTAGGACTCGCCAACGTGCGTCAACGTCTCGACACGCGCTACGGAAGCAGTGCCAGCTTCTCTGTGGACAAGAACGGTGAGCGGTTCCACGTAGGTCTGACGCTTCCTGCCGAGAGAAAGGCCGTGCCGGCATGACGCAGACCAGCAACAGGATTCGCGCAGTCATCGTCGATGACGAGGATCTCGCGCGCCAGGTAGTTCGCGAGCTTCTGGAGAGTCATCCCGAAATAGAAATCGCCGCGGAATGCGCCAACGGCTTCGAAGCGGTGAAGGCAGTAACAGAGCTCAATCCCGACGTGCTTTTTCTGGATATCCAAATGCCAAAGCTCGACGGCTTTGAAGTGCTGGAGCTGATCGGGACCGACATGGCGGTCATCTTCGCCACCGCCTACGACCAGCATGCCCTGCGCGCATTCGAAGTACACGCGGTCGATTACCTGCTTAAGCCGTTCGGAGCGGAGCGATTTGAGCAAGCGCTCGCTCGCGCTCGTCAGAGAATTGGGGGCAAACTGCCTCCACCTGCCGAGCTGAAAGCATCGACGCGCGCGCCGGGGGAGTTCGCAGAGCGGATCGTCGTCCGCGATGGCACTCGAGTGCAGATCATTCCAATAGCGAAGCTGGATTACGCGGAAGCGCAGGATGACTACGTTGCGCTTGCCAGCGAGGGCAAGAAACATTTGAAGCAGCAGACGATTTCCAGTCTGGAAATGTCGCTCGATCCGGCACGTTTCTTACGGATTCATCGCTCGTACATCGTGAATCTGGAGCGGGTCATAAAAATCGAGCCTTATGGAAAGGATACTCACCTAAGCATTCTTAGCGATGGCACGCGACTCCCAGTGAGCCGGTCGGGATATGGACGTTTGCGTGCGGTGCTGGACTCGAAGGCTTAGAGGCCGCAGTCTTGGCACATTTGTCCGCTGCCGCGTCCTTTTTTAGGAACTGTCATCCCTCGCACCGCAGCCAGAACATTTTCGAGCCAAAGAGTCGTGTTTTTTTCGCTGCGGGGATCTGCTGTTTTTGTAATTGCAGCAAGAAGCAGATCCCCCAAGCCGCATCGACCCTATTGGGATGCCGAAAAGCCTGGCGCGGCTTGAGGGATGACAGTTCTTATATAGGGTTCGGGAGCGTTGGTGAATCAGCCAGGTCCCTCCACTCGTCCAGCAATCAGGTGGGAACTGCTAGATTCCGGCCGCCTTCAGCTTTCGCCGGCGCTCCTGCCACTCCTCGGTCGAGAAGATTCGTGGACCGACTTCGATCAATCGCGGAAGCATTTGAAAGACCGACACCGGCGTCCACCTGAATCCCTGGCGCGTACGAAAGCCACGACGATTGAGTTCGTCGGCGATGCGAGAGTACGGCCCCTCCTGCACCGTAAGCTCCATCATCAGGAAGAGCGCCTCTCTCTCTGTGGGATTCACCTCGAGCTGGTCCGATTCCTTCGCGACCTGAAGGCCGAACGGAGGCTCTTCGCCGGTTGGCGCCGTCTGGGCAGCCGCGGCAGGTACCTCGCGCTCCCACTCGATAGCAACGATCTTCCAGCCCTGCTCCGTCTGACTTTTGAGGTCTTCGGCTCCAAAAGGGGATGAGAGAACCTGTCGAACACGCTCAACCTTGGCCACAACGCCTCCTATTGCAAGCGGAGATGAGACAGCGATGCAGAAGTATCAGCGCACGTACGCTGCCACAAGCCTGAAACTTGCAGGATTCGAGGATGCAGGAACTTAGGGATGATGCTGGGAGAAGTCGGCGGGGACCGAATGTCCGCCTGGAGCACATCGTGTGCGGAATCGGGCAGCTAAAGTGCATGGTAGAGACGCAGCATGCTGCGTCTCTACTATGTCAGGCTGCTAAACAGTGGACTTCGTGCAAAACTGATTGAACGCCTGCGCCAGCTTGAGCGCGATCGTTTGCGGATCGCTGGTCTCGATGTCCGAGCGCTGCATCATGTACACCAGCTCGCCATCCTGCAGGATTCCAATCGACGGCGATGATGGCGGATATCCGGTGAAATAGCTGCGAACTGTGTCCGTCGCCTCGCGGTCTTGACCCGCAAACACCGTAATCGTCTGGTCAGGCCTGGCCGCGTTTTGCAAGGCCGCACGCACCGCAGGCCGCATCTTTCCAGCGGCACATCCACAGATTGAGTTCACCACAACCATGGTTGTGCCTGGTTGCTTTATTGCCTTATCAACGTCTTCTGCCGTGCGCGTCTCCTTGATTCCAAGGCGCGTAAGCTCCTCGCGCATCGGCATGACCATTAACTCTGGATACATTCCGTTCCTCCAATCACTGCTATAAAGCTTCATTTTACATGCGGGTCCCACGAGAGCGGAGAAGGTTTCTGCATTCGGGACGCATTATGCTGCGTCTTTAGCCAGTTGAATCCTGATGGGTGCGCGCAGCTGCCCACTAACTGTCATTCTCCGCGCCCGGTTTCGGCGCGGGGAATCTGCTTTTCCCTCATGCAACGCTCGGCTGAGAGGAACCATTGCGTTAATCTCATCTGCAGTGCAAATCCTTCAAGACATTCCCTTGGCTCCATACACGACCCTAAAGGTTGGGGGCCCGGCCGGTTACTTCTTCGAGGCCCAAAGCGAGGCCGAGATTCTCGAGGCTCTTGCTTATGCGCGTGAGCACTCCCTTGCTGTATTTGTCCTCGGCGGAGGAAGCAATCTCGTGGTTTCAGACTCGGGATGGCCCGGTCTGGTCTTGAAGATTTCCATTACGGGAATTGAAACAGCAGAAAAAAATGGCAAGGCCTTATTCACGGCAGGCGCTGGAGAAGACTGGGACCTGCTTGTGGCGCGCTCCGTCAAGCAAAACTGCGCGGGCATCGAGTGCATGAGCGGCATTCCCGGTACCGTGGGCGGGACGCCTGTCCAGAACGTAGGCGCCTACGGACAGGAGGTGGCGGAGACTATCACCGGTGTTCGAGCAATCGACACCACCTCGGGTGATGTGCGAGAAATGTCGAACTCCGACTGCGGCTTCTCCTACCGCACCAGCATCTTCAACACATCGCAGAAGGGACGCTATATTGTCACGCGGGTCTCCTACGCACTCTCGCCCAATCGTCCCCCGCACGTAGAATACGCAGACCTCAAACGCTACTTCTCCTCATCCTCAACGACTCCGACCCTGTTGCAGGTACGAGAAGCTGTACGCGAGATTCGCGCCAGCAAAGCCATGCTGATTACTCCAAACGATGAGAACAGCCGCAGCGCGGGATCGTTCTTCAAGAATCCGATCATTTTGCCGGTTGAGTACGATCGCATTGCGGCGCTCCCCCAATGCCGGGATCAGACGCCCCCGAAATATCCTGCTCCCGAAGGACACGTGAAGATATCGGCGGCCTGGCTGGTTGAGCGCGCAGGCTTTCATAAGGGCTTCGGTAATGGGCGAGTCGGAATTTCCAGCAAACACACCCTCGCGATCGTGAATCGCGGCGGCGCAACCGCGGCGGATATCGTGCAGCTCAAGAACATAGTGCAGGAAGGTGTGTTCAAGGTATTTGGAGTGCACCTTCATCCCGAGCCGGTATTCGTGGGGTTCTAGCTGCTCGCCTGAGCATCTCACCCCTATGTTGGATGAATTGTTTGAAGTGTGCAGCGGATGGCGAGAGAATGTCGAAACAGGACAGAACCGAAACTAGCGGCTAGCAGCCAGTAGCCAGCAGCTAATCTGTGTACCTGTCACGCTCGTACTTCTAATGAATCTAACTAACGGGATCTCATAATCCATGCTGATCAAGAAGCCGTCCGACATACCTTCTTCTGAAATCACTCCCAAATCCGTTTACATGGATCGCCGCAGGTTCATGACCGGAGCCACACTTTTCGGAGCTGCGCTGGCAACTGCAGGTTGCGAAATGGTGAGCCCCTCAAAGGTGAGCGCGAACACCAAGCTCACGACGACCAAGAGTCCTCTCAGCACCAGCGAGACTCCAACACCTGAGAAAGACATCACCAACTACAACAACTTCTACGAATTCAGCACCGACAAGTATGGCCCAGCCGAACTCTCACGCAACTTCCGCACCTCTCCATGGACGGTGAAAGTCAGCGGAGCAATCAAAGAGAAGAAAACCTATGACGTCGATTCGCTGATGAAGCTGGCTAGTCTCGAAGATCGCATCTACCGCCTTCGCTGCGTAGAAGGCTGGTCGATGGTGATTCCGTGGGTGGGCTACTCCCTCAGCAATTTGATCAATCAACTCCAGCCCACATCCAAAGCGAAGTACGTAATGTTCACGACTTTGATGGACATGGGCCAGTTTCCCGGACAGCGCTCCGGAGTTCTCGATTGGCCTTACACAGAGGGGTTGCGCATGGATGAAGCCATGCACCCGCTCACGCTGCTTACGTTTGGCCTCTATGGCGAGACGCTCCCGAATCAGGATGGCGCGCCTGTCCGCATCGTCATCCCATGGAAATACGGTTTCAAAAGCATCAAATCAATCGTCAAGATCGACTTCGTGGATTATGAGCCGCCAACAGCCTGGAACAAGGCAGCGCCAAATGAATACGGGTTCTACTCGAACGTAAATCCCAATGTTGACCATCCGCGCTGGAGCCAGGCGACAGAGCGTCGCATCGGTGAGTTTCGCAAGCGTCCAACGCTTATGTTTAATGGCTACGGCGACCAGGTCGCCAGCCTCTATAACGGCATGGACTTAAAGAAGCACTACTAGAAATGCCGCGTCGCTGGATCGTCCTTCTCAAAGTGGTCGTGTGGGCGCTCTGCCTGTCCCCGGTAACTCTGCTTGCCTGGAAGGCGACTCACGACGAACTTGGAGCCAATCCACTGAGTGAGGTCACGCTCGCGACCGGCCATTGGACGCTCTACCTTCTGCTTACCTCGCTCGCAATATCACCGCTGCGCAAGATCACTGGCATCAACTGGCTGATTCGCTTCCGGCGACTGATCGGTCTATTCGCGTTCTTCTACGGCTGCCTTCATCTGACGACGTATTTGTGGTTCGACAAGTTTTTTGATCTGCACGAGATCGTGAAAGACATCTACAAGCGTCCATTCATCACAGCGGGAATGACGGCATGGACGCTCATGCTTCCGCTCGCGCTGACTTCAACCGCAGCGTCGATTCGCTGGCTCGGCGGAAAGCGCTGGCAGACCGTGCATCGACTGGTATACGCAAGCGCAATTGCTGGTGTGGTGCATTTTTGGTGGCTGGTGAAGCGCGACCTCACGAGGCCAGAGATGATGGCGGCCATTCTCACACTCTTGCTCGGCGTTCGAGTCGTTGATCACTTTCTGGCGAACCGAAGAATTCAACCAACAGCGGTCTCCCAGAACGGCGATTGACCGGGCAATCACTCGGCCGAGATTGACGCTTTAAACTTGGCAATTACACAGCTTATCTTCACTATGTCAGCCTTTGCTGAGACTAGCTGTTCCATTAGGAATTACGAACCTGGAGTGAATCAAATGGTCGCGAAATGCGCCAACCCTGTGTGCGATGGACGATTCACCTACTTCGGAACCGGAGAATTGCTGGTAAGAACCAGTCCGGTGACCGGACATCAAGAGCTGTTCTGGCTATGTCAACAGTGCGCGGGGGAATGGCAAGTCCCCGACGACGTGCTTCCCCTAGAGCCTGAGAGGTCATCCGCCGGCAAACGCAAGAGAGCGGCAGCTTGATAGGCTCCGCCCCGCTTTACAAGAAAAGGGCTGCAGATTGCAGCCCTTTTTATTTCTTGAGACATTCATAAATCAATCGCGTTAAGAAAGCGTTGAAGGGACGGGCGAGAGATTCACTCAAATGGCGCACAAAAAACTTTAGGGGACGCTCTTCGCGTCCCCCGTTTCTACTTTGCCTTGTCAGCTGTTACTTTTTCTTCTTTGCTGACTTCTTTGCGGCCTTCTTTTTGGTTGCCATGTTTTCTATTCTCCCTTTCGATTGTTCAATCGAGTTCGCAACGATCTTTTGTTGCAATTGTTGAATGTATAGAGTCATTGAAAAACTATGTCAAGCAAAAAATGGTTGACGCGAGTTGCTTTTTGAGTTCTACATCGCGCGAAAAATTACGCGCGGAAGGTTATCGCGACCGATTTGTGATGCGCTTGCGCGAAAATTCGCGCTCGAAAGAATTTTTCGATCACTTGATTACGCCGCTTTTTATCAGCCTTTGCGCGATCATCAGAAGAATTCCTTGAAAGCTGTCGTGCCATGCATGCGCCATCATTCCAGGACGCAAACTTTTCCGCAGGATGGCCAACGTGCCGAACATTGCGCCATAAACAAAAATGAGCAACATGCGTTGCTTGCCCTCGTATCCGTGCGAAAGACCGAAGATCGCAGCCGAGATCAGCATGCCCAGCCACACATTGCGTAAGAGAGTAGTGAACTGTCGTTGAAAATAGCCGCGAAAAACGATCTCTTCAACAAAGCCTGCAGTCGTGCTCATGCAGATCCAGAGAAGGAGCTCGATTGCACTCCGTGGAGCCAGCAGTTGAATCGTCTTCTTGCCTTCATCAATCGCGCCGGGACTTGCCATGTGCATCGCATAGCCTAATCCGATAAGCACCGCATACGAGAGAATCCAAAAGCCGAAGGCAACGGCAACGTCGAGAAGAAAATCCTCAAACGTGTTCCATCTTCCACCAACTACTTCGCGCAGCTTCATGTGCGCGAAGCGCATGCCTAAATATGTCAAACCAAGAAGCACCATCTCCGTAGCAATCGTGACTCCATAAAAAGCAAGATGGCCAAATCGTTTTGCGAACTCGCCTTGCTTATCGGCGCCGCTGTACGACATGAACAGCATCAGACCTGCCAGGGCAAACGTATAGCCGTATTGCCAGAGTGGAGGACGCTGGGACGCGAAATCACTTGCCTGCCCAAGAGTTCCGGCCAAAGCTGTCGGTGATGAGATGGAGTCGTTCAATCAGGATCCTGGCGAATCAAGATGCGTGTCCAAGCCATCTTATAATGAGAGGTTTGGCTTTCCACCAATCCAGTTCGACATTCACTGATCTTTGAATGCACATTTCTGTCGAGGCCATTATGGACGACGTAGTCATCGTTTCTGCAGTAAGAACTCCCATCGGGAAGTTTCAAGGATCTCTCTCCGATTTCACCGCCCCACAGCTCGGCGCGCTCGTTGTCAAAGAGGCAGTAAGCCGCGCGCATCTCGATCCCAAGCAGGTGGACGAATGCATTATGGGGAACGTTATTTCAGCAGGGTTGGGACAGAATCCCGCACGACAGGCAGCGCTCAACGGCGGCTTACCGCCAGAAGTCGCGGCACTCACGATCAACAAAGTTTGCGGTTCGGGTTTGAAGGCCATTGGACTTGCAACACAAGGCATTCAAACTGGGAATGCAGAAATCGTAGTGGCGGGCGGCATGGAGTCGATGACAAACGCTCCTTATCTGCTGCCACAGGCACGCAAAGGATATCGTCTGGGCAATTCGCAGATCGTCGATTCTATGGTAAACGACGGCCTCTGGGACGTTTACAACAACTATCACATGGGAATGACCGGAGAGAACGTCGCGGATAAGTACGGCGTTACGCGCGAGCAACAGGATGAATTTGCCGCGAACTCGCATCGCAAAGCTGTTCAAGCATGGAAAGAGTGCCGCTTCAAGTCGCAGGTCACGCCCGTGGAACTTCCTGCACGCAAGAAGGGCGAGCCGCCAGTGATCTTCGACAAAGATGAAGGTCCTCGTGAAGACACCACAGCCGAGACACTTCGATCGCTGAAGCCGGCTTTCAAGAAAGACGGCACCGTAACCGCAGGCAATGCCTCGACGATTAACGACGGAGCAGCGGCAGTAGTCGTGATGCCGGCACGAAAGGCCAAGGAACTCGGATTGCAGCCGATGGCGCGCATTGCAGGGCAGGCAACGAGCGGAGTCGATCCGAAGTGGGTCATGATGGCGCCGGTTGACGGTGTCCGCAAGCTTTGGCACAAAACGGGATGGAAACCGGAAGACGTTGATCTATATGAACTCAATGAAGCGTTCTCCGTGCAGTCGGTCGCGGTGGTGCGCGAATTGGGCATCGACATGAACAAAGTAAACGTCAACGGCGGAGCCGTCGCGCTCGGCCATCCCATAGGGGCAAGCGGCGCGCGTGTGCTGGTCACGTTGCTTTATGAGCTGATTCGCCGGAACGCTCACAAGGGAATCGCGGCTTTGTGCCTAGGTGGTGGAAATTCAGTGGCAATGGCAATTGAGCGATAGGACCCTTTTCACCACGGAGACACGGAGTCACGGAGAAAGACAATCAAGTGAGGTAATCAGGCAGCGTTGCCTGTCTGCCTTGTTTTCATCAACGCGCATCTCGACGTTCCGACTGTTATCGGTCTTGATGTGCAGCCTTCCTTTCACTTTCTCCGTGACTCCGTGTCTCCGTGGTGAAAACTACTCCACCACCACCGACTTCGACAAATGCCGCGGCTGATCCACGTCCCTGCCCTTCAACACGGCGACGTGATACGCGAAGAGCTGTAGCGGCACAACTTCGAGAATCGGCTGCAGTAACACCGGCACATCCGGCACTTCAATCACATGCGGTGTCGCCTTAGGCGTTACCGTATCGCCTTCGCTAATCACCGCCAGCACCGGAGTACCGCGCTCACCGATTTCACGGATAGTTGAGATCGTCTTTTCATAGCGTAGACGGGAGGCAGGATCGGAGCGGTCACGAGTCGCAAGAACTACCAGCGGCAAACTCTCGTCGATCATCGCGCTTGGACCATGCTTCATCTCACCAGTCGGATACCCCTCAGCATGAATGTACGAAACCTCCTTCAGCTTAAGGGCGCCCTCGAGCGCGATCGGATAATCGATGTCTCGTCCCAGAAAGAGGAACGATTCGTACTGCGCAAATATGCGCGCTAGCGCCAGGCACTGCTGATCCTGCTTCAGCACGCTCTCGATCTCATCCGGAAGCCTTCGCGCCTTGCGTAATGCCGCGTCAACGGCGGCGTTAGAGCTTCCTCGCACTCGTGAAATGTGAGCTGCTAGCAAGAAAAGTGCGGTGAGTTGCGTAGTGAAGCTCTTGGTCGCTGCGATAGAGGTCTCAATCCCGGCATAGGTGAGCAGCATCGCATCAGCGTCGCGTGTAAGAGGCGTGTCGGCAACGTTGCAGATGGCCAGCGTCTTGGCGCCCTTCTTTCGCGCAACGTGCAGAGCGGCGACCGTATCGACCGTGGTGCCGGATTGTGAGATGAAAACAGCCAGCTCATGAGGTTCAACAATGGGATCGCGATAGCAGTATTGGCTGGCGAAGTCGACCTCCACCGGTATGGCAGTCATGCGTTCGATCATGAATTCGCCAGCGAGACCTGCGTGCCGGCTGGTTCCACTGGCCGCGATATCGATCTTGCGAAGCTTCTTCACTTCCGCATCGCTTATTCCAGATCCGGGCAGCGCTATATGACCCGCGCTGTTGACGCACGCCTCAATGGTTTCCCGCACCGCTTCGGGCTGCTCGTAGATTTCCTTGAGCATGTAGTGCGGAAAGCCGTTCTTGTCGGGTCCAGATTTGCTGTTCGTATTCATGAATTCCTGATTCTAGCGAACTTGATAGGCTCATTCCCTGGCGAACCGCCCACCCACCATCGTGTGCACCACTTCGCCTTTCGCCGAGAGCAAAACAAGATCAGCATCGTTGCCAATCGCGAGTTCGCCCTTGCCTTCGGCTCCAATCAATCGCGCCGGATTTCGAGTAGCAAGGGTCGCGCTTTGTTGCAGGGTCCAGCCCGCGAAGCTCATTACATTGCGCACGGCCCGATCGAGCGTGAGGACGCTCCCAGCCAACTTTCCCTGGAATTCGCACCGATCTCCATGCACCTGCACCTCGAAAGGCCCGAGTTGATATGTTCCGTCCGGCATTCCAGTGGCGCTGATTGCATCTGTAATGAGTACGGCTCGGTCTACGCCCTTGGCCTTCAGAAACACTTCGATAATCGCAGGAGCAACATGGACACCATCCGCGATGATGTCAGCCATTAGGTGATCGTCGCTCAGCACAGCGCCTAAGATTCCGGGCTCGCGATGATCCAGTGCGCGCATCGCATTGAACGTATGCGTGGCACTGATGGCGCCGGCGACGATTCCTTTTCCTGCCTCCTCAAATGTCGCGTTAGAGTGTCCAATACTTGCGTAAACACCGCGTTCGCGTGCATGGCGAATGACCTCGGGCGCTCCGGCAAGCTCAGGAGCGATGGTCATCATCTTCAGGGTGCCGCCGCTCGCCTCCAGGATTTTCTCGAACAGGTCTAAAGTGGGAGCGATCAGGAACTCACGAGGATGAACTCCACACTTCGCCGGACTAATGAACGGACCTTCGAGATGAATACCCAGGGGACGCGCGCCCACATGCGCGTGCTCCATCTCTTCGGCTGAGATGACGTTGCCCAAGCGATCGACAGCCCCCAGAATGCGATCCATCGGAGCGGTCACCGTGGTGGGCAAATAGCTGGTGACGCCGTGTCTCGCCATCGCTTTCTCGAAGGCGACTCGACCCGAGGGATCATCTCGCATCACGTCATGCCCGGCTCCGCCATGAACGTGGATATCAATGAACCCTGGCGCAATAACCAAATCGGGAAAATCGGCCTGTTGCGTGCCCGCCGGGACTTCCAGACTGCTTTGGGGGCCCAGACTCTGGATCGTCCCATCCTCGATCACAACTACCGGGTTCTCAATAACTTCGATTGGAGTAAAGAGTCGGGCGGCCGTAATGCAGGTCTTCATCGTGAGTTTGTCATTGTAAAGAATCGCGTTGCATTGGACTCTGGTTTATACTCCCTGCGCCCATGCTCTTTCGCACTCTCAGCGCCGCCGTCTACGGCATCGATGCCAGTCTCATCGACGTGGAGGTTGACGTTGGCGAACATCGCAGCGAAAAAGAAAACTTTATGACCGTCGGATTGCCCGACGCGGCCGTCCGCGAGAGCAAGCAGCGCATCCAGGCAGCGCTGAAAAACTGTGGCCGCGAAATGCCGCAGACGAAGGTGACCATTAACCTGGCTCCCGCCGATCTCAAGAAAGAGGGTTCAGGATTCGATTTGCCCATGGCGATGGGTATCCTTGGCGCTTATAACGGATTGCTGAAGACCGAGCTGCCCGATTACGTCTTTGTCGGCGAGTTGATGCTGGACGGCAGTGTCCGCGGCATTCGTGGAGCATTGCCCATCGCGATCGCTGCGCGAGCGCGAAAGATTCCCAATCTTGTCGTACCTGAGACAAACGCTCGCGAAGCTGCTGTGGTGAGCGGGATCAAGGTATATCCAGTGCGCTCCCTGCTTCAGGTCATTGATCTGATCAACCACGGAAACGGTGTCGCGCCCATCGAGGTCAACACGGCTGAGTTGCTCGACCGCGCACAACAGTTCACCGTCGACTTCAAAGACGTGCGCGGACAACAATCTGCAAAGCGCGCGCTGGAAGTAGCCAGTGCCGGCGGACACAACATATTGATGATTGGTCCTCCCGGATCGGGAAAGACCATGTTGGCGAAACGCCTGCCGACGATTCTTCCGCCTCTGACTTTTGACGAGGCCCTCGACACCACGAAGATCCACAGTGTCGCCGGGGTGCTTGATGCCGGTGCAGGATTGGTTGGCGTGCGTCCGTTCCGCGCACCGCACCACACCATCTCCGATGCCGGTCTTATCGGTGGAGGCATGATTCCCCGCCCTGGCGAAGTCTCGCTCGCTCACAACGGAGTGTTGTTCCTCGACGAACTTCCAGAGTTCCCGCGCAATGTTCTCGAAGTGATGCGGCAGCCGCTGGAAGATGGACAAGTCTCCATCGCCCGAGCCGCTATGTCGTTGACCTTCCCGGCGCGCTTCATGCTGGTGGCTGCGATGAATCCCTGCCCTTGCGGCTACTTTAACGACACGAGTCGGGATTGTAAATGCAGCATCGAGATGATCCAGCGCTACGTCTCAAAAATCTCCGGCCCACTGATGGACCGCATTGACATTCACATCGATGTTCCTGCGGTGAATTACAAGGAGCTGCGCGGCAACAGCATGCCAGAAGACTCGGCTTCGATTCGCGAACGTGTGCTGCGGGCTCGCGAGGTTCAACTGAACCGCTTCGCCGCCGCAGGCGAACGGATCTATTCGAATGCGCAGATGGGACCCCGCCAGATTCGAACGTACTGTGAACTCTCCAGTGATTGCGAACGCCTGCTGGAACGTGCCATGCAGCAGCAAGGTCTCAGTGCCCGCGCTCACGACCGGATCTTGAAGGTGGCTCGAACGATTGCCGATCTGGATGCGATAGCCGAGATCCAGTCCAAACACATTGCGGAAGCGATTCAATATCGGACGTTGGATCGGAGTTATTGGGCATAAGACAGACCAGTCCAGAACTAGAAGATTATGTTCCCGGCGTGTTGAACGGCACGGCTTTCAGCGAAGCGGCGGAGAAATGCTATGGGACTGACCTTCCTGTCATTGTGAGCTGTCCTCCTGAGGCTGGCTTTGGCCGAAGGATCTCCCGGAATGAATCCGAATTAATTGCTTCGGTCCTGGCTCTTTCACGAGGATCTTCGTATAAAGAGCCGCGGTATAAGAGCTGCGCCACAGCATCTGTGTTCCAATCATCTCATCGCTCGTAGCATCCCAATCTCGATCAAGTCAGGCATTAACAACCTGTCTTTCCAGCAAAACAGGCGTAAAATGCCCAAGCGCCCACCTCGAGTACTCTCCCCCACTCTTGTTATTTATGCCCGAGTCGACCGAGATTCGATACCGATTCCAGGAATCCATTCCTCCCGCATTGGTCGATGTACGTTCGCTGCCGCAGACTGAACTCAAAGCATTAGCCGGCCGGTTGCTGTCTGCATTGAGCGCCGACGGTGTTGCGATTGCTGTTGCAATCACCGCAAACACCGAGAACATGATTTGTACTGTGAGCAGCGGGAACATCGCGCCTCCGGTCGGAGCCCTGCTGGACTTTAATTCCGGCATTTCTGGGCAATGCGTTCGCGAAAAACGGACTCTGTACAGTCACGACACGGCAACCGATTCGCGCGTCGACAAGGACGCGTGCGACCGGCTGGGGATTCGCTCGGTGGTGGTCTCGCCGATCCTTCACGATTCAGCCTCGATAGGCATCCTTGAGATTTTCTCGGGCAAGGCCGAGGCCTTCGATGAGGGTGCCCTCACCTGGCCTGCGAAGACAAGCTCGCACTTCCCAAATTTCTCAGCCCATCACCTGCTTCGGCGGATCCACGACGCTGGATCGCACTCGCAATCGCGGTTGTTGCAACCGCCATTCTGGGCTTTGTGCTAATTCGTTTCATGGACGCCTCAGGAACTGGCGTCCCAAAGATCTCCTCCACAGCGAACGCACTCGCTAACGGGCAAGTGGCAACGCGGGAGCTGCCTACGATGTCTGGCCTGGTCAGCGATGCCGCTCCGCCAGTACGCATGTTGATGGCAAAGGCGATCGCAGGAAACAGCGCTGCGCAAGCTTCACTTGCCGAGCACTACGTTGCCGGCAATGGCGTTACGCGCGATCGGGTGAAAGCAGTGGTTTGGTTTGTGATCGCAGGAGCCGGCGGCGACAGGGAAGCGAGTCGCTCCGCTGTGCGCATTATGCAAAACCTGCAGCCATTCGAGACCGATCAAGTCCATTTCAATCTGGGAACCATGTTTAGAGACGGGATCGGCACATCGCGTAACCTGATCGCTGCATACTCCTGGTTCTCGCTGGCGCAGGCTGCGGGCGACGTAAGAGCGACTCCCGCACTACTCAATCTGGAACAAGTAATGAAGCCAACGGAAGTCGCAGAAGCTCGCCGCCGCGCCGCAGCCTGGACTGATTCGCATCGCACATCGGCGTCAAATTTGACGAACGAGATTCCGCGCCGGCGGTAGCCAGATACAAGGACCGACACGACAAAGGACCGACGCGCGTCCTCGCGCGGGTGTTTGCATCAATTAGGCAAGATGTGTCGTAGAGCGAGAAGTCGAGGGACACGAGCATGATTCGGGTTGACGACTTGTGTTTCAATTCAACATCGTCGTGAAACCACCAACACCCGCGCGAGGGCGCGCGGCGGTCCCTTATCACTTTCGTCGGATTCCTACTGCCCACTCACCACCGGCAACTCCACAAAACTCGCCTGTCCCGCTGCGTGATACAGCCGCTGCGTTGCCTTGCGATAATCTCCGGGCTTTGCCCAGAAGATGTTGGGCACAAACGTCTGCGGATTGCGGTCGTAGAGCGGAAACCAGCTTGACTGCACCTGCACCATGATCCGGTGACCGGGCAGGAAGACATGATTGGCCGTCGGCAGTGAAAACTTGTACACGAGAGGCTTATCGGGCGTAATTGCCTTCGGACTCTCCAGACTCTCGCGATATCGGCCACGAAAGATGTCTGCGGAAACCATCAACTGGTAACCGCCCATCGCGGGCTGCTCGGCGACTTCATCGGGATAGACATCGATCACCTTCACAACCCAATCTGAATCGGTGCCGCTGGTGGACGCAACCAGATTCACCACCGGCTGCCCGCTAATCTTCACTGGCTCCCTCAATACATCCGTAGCGAACGACATCACATCTTGCCGCCCCGACGGCTCGCGCTGATCGTCCACCAGCCACTGCGACCATGTAGATCCAGGAAAATACACCGGAACACTCGGCCGCGAGCGATACGGCACCGGCTTCGCAGGATCGGAAACATATTCCTCAAAGGCAGCATCCCCGCCCTTCGGAGCATTGAAACTCAGCTTGCGATCGGCGTTGAAGTATAGCGGCTTTGCGTCTACCTTGCAGCCGCTTTCGCAACCTGCAGGCCACGCCGGCAGGCGCCTCCACGTATTTGTTCCCGTTTCGAACGCTGAGACCGTGGGAACATCCGCCTTCGGCGCATCGTCTTTCAGATACTGCGCGAGAAAGGGACCCAGTATGTGTTGCCGAAAGTACAGCGCAGTATCGCTGCCGAACCTGATTGCCCCCAGCGCGCTGCCCTCGTGGATTTCCTGGCCATGGCTCCACGGGCCCATGACGAGAAACACCTTGTCATTGTTCGTGTCTTTAGGCTTTAGCGCTCTGTACACCGCAGGCGCACCGTAGATGTCTTCCTGATCCCACAAGCTATCGACGAGCATCATCGGCACCTTTAGCGGCTGCGCGGCGAGAATCTTGTCCATCGCCTGGTCGCGCCAGAAGCTGTCGTAGCTGGGATGTTCCACGATCTTGCGCCAGAAGCCGGTCTGCTCCAGCGCATGCTGGCGTCCTAGTTCGCCCGCCGATCCTGCCTGTATGAACTCGTCGTAGTCGTCGTAATGGCTTCTCCACCACTTGAAGTCATTTTTTCGCGACGACTCCTGCTCGTAGATGTACGGCATGTTTTGTTCGCGGAAAGCACCATTATGGAACCAGTCGTCGCCCATCCAGCCATCGACCATCGGATTCATCGGCACACTTACTTTCAATGCCGGATGCGGGTTCACCAGCGCCATCAGCGGAAGGAACCCGTCGTAAGAGATTCCCAGGATGCCGACCTTTCCATTCGTCTCAGGAATGTTTTTCACCAGCCAGTCGATGGTGTCGTAAGTATCAGTGGCGTGATCCACCGGTGTAGGATTCAGCGGCCCGTGCAGTGGACGGGTCATCACGTAGTCGCCTTCGGAATCGTATTTGCCGCGAATGTCTTGCACCACGCGGATGTAGCCACCCTCGACGATCACGTCCACGGCATTGTCGTAGCCGTTCAGAATCGGCCCAAGATGCGCGCTGTAAGCATGGTTTGTGAGCGAATTTGCCTCGTAGGGCGTGCGTGTCAGCAGGATCGGCGCGTGAGTAGCCCCTTTTGGGACAAGAATCACGGTGTGCAGCCGGATTCCATCTCGCATGGGAATCATCACTTCGCGGCGGTTGTAATCCCAGGTTGAATCGGCAGGTTCGAATTTTGTAGGAGTCTCGCTAGGAAAGTTCGGGTAGGCAGGTGTGTTCTGCGCAGCAAGTAATGAAGTGAGGGCGAGGACTCCAAACATCGGAGCACCCAAGACAAGAGGGCGGACGACTTGAGTTAGCTTCATGGGCGAAGGAGGTATTGAACATGTGGCAGCGGTGCGAGGTCAAGCGGATGGGTTGATCACGCCTTGCCTGCTGTGTCGCGTGCTGCTACACATTGGCTGTCGCTTACCGGGGACTGTCGTCCTGAGGCCCGACGTTGGCCGAAAGATCTCCCGGGATGCGTCCGACCTATTTGCTATTTCCTGGCATTTTGGCCGGCACGATTTTTCGCCAAAGAGCCTCGCCGGGCCCATTTATGCCTGATTCATTCCGGGATGTCCTTTGGCCAAAACGGGGCTCAGGATGGCAGAGTTGTATCCGAGGATTAAGCACCAACAACGTGCTCTGGATTCAATCCTTACTTCGCAATCACCCCGCAAGCAATGCGATCGCCGGCGTTGCCCGAAGGATCGGTCTTCATATCATCGGCTTTGGCGTGGATCAGGAGCGCA
>QIBC01000007.1 GCA_003225215.1 Acidobacteriota bacterium | reverse complement strand
GTGCTGGTCCGAGCGGAGTTTTGTTCAGTTGCGTGCTGCCGGCGTTTTTCAAATCGGGAGCAGGCGCAATGGGTTCCGGCATACTTAGCGCAGGCATAGCATGGCTTTGCTGAACGGGAAGTTTTGGTTCCGCATTTACTGCGGCGGGCACGGGAATGACGTTGAGTTTCGCTAAGTCTCGAGTGCCGTTGATTGCGACCGGCGGAGCAATTGCCGCAAGTTGCGGAAGCACAGGAGCCCGCAGTCTTGCGTTTGCGTTGGTTACATCTGGCGGAGGAGCGACCGGAGTCAGCTCAAGCATCGGCGCAACCAGCTTCGGAGTGTTCGACGCCACAGCAGCAACCGGAGGCGCTTGGGGAATAGGACTCGAGAGCACAATGTCGGGCACCGGAGCGCTGGCGAGAATCTTCGGAGCATCCGGTGCAACGATGGTGTGGGTCGAGTTGTCGGACCATTTTGGGATCGCCATGGCTTCCACCACCCGCCGGCGAGCCTCGCTGCGAGAGGCTTTCGGAGCACGCGAACTTCTGCTGATCAACGGCGCGATTCGTTGTGGAACGACTTCCGGCTTTTCCGGTTCCGAAACAAGGATGTCTTCCTCGGGGTTTACGTAGGTAATGCGATCGTTGTGAAAGGTTTTGATCTCCACGAGGCGGTTCCAGTAGAACGGCATCGAGAGCACGTAGACGAATCCGGCCAAAACGATGTGACCAGAGTATGAACGGAACATACTCTTCCAGTTCAGTTGCTGATCGACGAATACATCGCGCCAGAAGATGCCCGGACGGAAACCGAGCGCCACAGGAGGTCCATCGCGCTTAAATAAGGAGGCGAGATTCTCGCGTACCGATGGGGCCCAGGGAGGGAGTTCCCAGTTCAGACGGACTTCGAATTCCCGCGTAGCCGCAGGTTTGAACGACGACATCTGCGACCTACTGCCAGGAACTGCCATACGAATCCCGTTTACTTACTGAGTAGCTGGATTATACCTTGATAATTACCAACTTTCCGGTAAGAAGAATGCCTCAAATGGTTACAGCACTCCGGTCTATCCCGTTGAAATTTCTATTCCTGATGCTCGTAATCCCATGCCTGATCTCTCCTATCTCGCTGCATGGACAAGGTCGTCGCAAGAAGCAATCGCCGCAGACGCCGCAGACGAACCAGTCCAGAGACCAGATCTCCGGTATGTACAGCTTCCTGCGTGAGGGTGAGTTTGTACAAATCACGGTGGAAGAAGGCAAAGTATCAGGCTTCGTCTCGCGCTTTGGGGAGCGTGACAGCGATCGCGGCGTCTTTCTCGATCAGTTCTTCAGTAAAGCCTCGCTCGATGGCAAGAAGCTCAGCTTTACTACGAAATCCATTCATGGCACTTGGTACGAATTTGCCGGCGTGATAGGCCGAGGCGAGGGAAAGACGCCAGACAAAGAAGGCTATTGGTCCATTCCAGGGACGCTGAAGCAGTTCGATCTTGACGACAATAAGAATGTCACCTCAAAATCGCGGGAGGTGACGCTCAAATCCTTTCCGCAGAACTTGGAAGACGCCGAATCACCGAAGCAGTGATCTTTCGTGCCTGGATCTTGTGCAAATAACGCCAGGTGATTGATTCCTTTGCCTTAAGAAATATTTACAACCCAGTGTTCCGTTTGCCGAGGAACTCGCATCAGAAGCGGGTTAGAGATCGATAGAGCGCCCGCCAAAATTAGCGAACACTCTGGAGGACATTAACGTGAGCACGGTTGACGAATTCCTCGTTCCTGAAACGCTGCAAGGACCCTACGCCGACTTCTATCGCCGCGCGATCACGGAGTTGCTCTATTGGAGGTTCTTGCGCGACCGAGGCGACAACCGCGCAGACATGAACGTCGATCCCGTGGATCCTCTTGCGTTCGACGCTATTGGAATACAGTTTGGGGAAGCATAGAAGATCGGGTGATCGGGTCATCGGGGTGAGGTGAAAAAGTGGGCTATCGGCTTTCAGCTGTCAGCTTTCTGCCCGGCTACCTTGAGTTTCACAGAAAGTTTCATGGCGGATCGCGGAACACCAAAGACCGAGCTCGCGTTTTTCAGTTCACCCGATCACCCGATGGCCTGATTACCCGATCCTTCTTCAGTCCACCGTTCTCACATCTTCCGGCAGCATCAGGACGACCTGGCATTGATGAGTGCTCTCGGTGCATGACAACACGCCGCGGCGGACCAGCTTGATCGGGGTGTCGTCTGGAAATTCCACCGGAAAAGCTGCCGTTTGCAGTTTGTTGGCGTAGTTGCGCAAGGCATCGTCGCCGCTCACGAACTTCGCCTGATCGGGTCTTAGCGGCTTTCCATCCTGGGAAGTTGGCGCAGTGAACGTAAGGAAAAACTCGCCGGCCGCGCTCTTGCCCGACCACGGCAAACGCACACTTCGCATGGTTTGCAGGTCAGCTCGTGCCCGTTCTACCTCAGCTACATCTAGTCTTGAATCGGGAAGCAGCGACTTGAGATGCTGTTCTGCCTCCGGTACCTTGTGGTTTGCGGTGGATGCCATGGCGTAATGGCGGATCGCGTCCTGCTTACGTCCCAGCTTTTCGTAAAGCTGCCCCAGGTGGTCGCCTACTTCCGAGTGCTGATCGAGCAGCCACGCGGCCTCGATGTAGCGCTTGGCTTTTTCGAGCTGATTGTTTTGGAAATATACCCATCCCAGCGTGTCCCAGTAGCTGCCGATGCTCATCACCAAGCCAACGTCATTCAATGTAACGTGATCGACGTTTACGTTTCGCAGTCCCGCTTCAGTCGCGGAGATTGCGGATTCGGCATAGGTGAGAGCCTTATCGAGATGCGACCGGTGAGTAGAGAGTTCGTAGGCGACGTTGTTCCAGATGCCCGGAGCAGGCGCCAACTCTACAGCTTTGTCGAAGGCCGCGAGAGCCTTATCGGGCTGATTCACGTTCAGGTACGCCCGGCCGAGGTTCGCCTCGAGCCCAGGATTCTGAGGAGTGATCTGCACGGCGCGTTCTAATTCGGGAACCGAGTCTGCGTAATTCTTCTGCTCAAGATAGAGGGAGCCGAGATTGCCGTGTGCGAACTGATCGAGCGGATTGACCTCAAGCTGCTTCTTGTACGCGGCAACCGCCTGTTCATATTTCTGCTGTGATTGATAGGCGAGACCAAGGTTGTTGTACGCAAACTCATCGAACGGATTGATTTCAATCTGCTTGTTGAACGATGCGATGGCATCGTCGTATTTGCCCAGCGCCAGATCTGCGCGGCCAAGATTGTTCCAGGCGTCTTTGTGCTTGGGCTCGAGTTCGACGACTTTCTTGAATAGCTCAGTTGCAGCCCGCAGGTTCTGATTCTTCAAGGCGGCCATGCCGGCGTCATTGAGGTCTTCCGCAGACATGCCGCTCGGGATGCTTGATCCCGAGTTTGCGGAAAGACTCTCGACGAAGACGCTTTGGTTTCCGTCCGCAGCTACCGCACGAACGAAAGCTCGCAGATCAGGCCCACGATTCGCGGCGATTTCGCGCAAACTGAGCGAGAGATCCTTGGTCACGGTAATAGTATGTCCATCCAACTTGTAGTCCGAAGCGTAGCGTGCGTAGTCGCGTTTTACGTTGATCGGCACCGGCGCGCGATAGGTATATCCGTCGGGCAATTCGATCTTCACACTCTCGTGCGATTCGAGAGGAGCGGCAGGAAACTGGAACGGCTTAGTGCGATCGTCGTCGTCCTGGTCCGTCAGATTCGCCCAGCTCATGTCGAGTCGCGGCAAAGGTACTGCGAGCTGAGATGTCTTCGTAGTCCAGTCGAGGTAGTTGGGCTGCGAAAGCGAGTAGCTGAATTCCAGCGGACGGTGAGTGTCTGATGGGTCGCTTACTTTTACGTTATCCACCTCGCCGCTAAGCCCCTGGTAGGCGTTCACGTACTCAATCACGCGCTTCCACTGTGCCTCCGGCGTGCCGCGAAAGGCGATTCGAAAGGCCAGCTCGGCATCGCCTCGAACGGTGAAGTTGTAGGTAGCGTCAAGCTTGCCGATTTGGTTGATCCTGGCTGTTACTTTGAGCGATTGCAAGTTAGCGGTGGGAAGATCGGAAGGTGTCGTGACAATCTCCGCAGTAGCATTCGGAGGAATCAGCAGCGCCTTCTTATTGCGAATCGCCGCAACCAACATGCGGAACGGTGCGACCTCGGTAGTGGAATCGAGCCAGAGACCACGCATGTCGCCCGCGTTGTCCAAACCCGACTTGAGCGGCACAAAAGTGATTACGTGATCGAACTGCGACGGCGAAGGCACGCTCTCATCGAGCTTGCGCGCATGATGAATAAGGACGGGGTAAGCATCGAGTCCCGCGCCCTTGATAAGGGCAGCAAGTAACGTGTGCTTGTCTTTGCAGTCTCCGTAGCGGTTGTTGAGGACGTCGTCCGCTGAGTGCGGCTGAAAACGCCCTACGCCGAATGAAATTCCCACATAGCGATAGCGCGGAGCGACAAAGTCATAGAGAGCTTCGATTTTGTCAGTATCGGTCTTCGCCGAGGCGGTAAGTTCCGCTGCCTTCGCACGAATAGTCTGGTCGGGATTCACGCGATCGCGCTCGAGTCCGCTATACCAGCGTCCAACCTCATCCCAGGATTGAAAGGTGCTGAGCTGTACGTCCGGGACTTCTTCGTCCGGGTCAACCTGCTTCTTCTTTTTCTTGTTTTTCTTTGCCGGCGATGAATCGTCATCGTCGACCTTCAGTACCGTGTTCTTCCAAAGATATGTAGTGCGGCCTCCTGCCGTGGTTACCTGAGGCGGCGAGCCTTTTGTGCGCATCTTGAGAGCGCGTCCAGCGGGTACGTCGATTTGCAACTGCTCGTCAAGGACGATAACTTTATCGACGAACTGCTGCTCCCACCAGAACTGGCCCGGAGCCAGCGGCTCGAATTCGTTAACGCGGACGTCATATTCAAGGACATCGCCCGCGGCAAGTCCGGGAACAACGATATCCTTCTGATGCAGATCGCTGTAGACCGGAGCTTCACGAGCCACTGGCGCAGTCAAATCCTGTACCGAATCGGGACCGGCGCTCGTGATGGCGCCATTCGGCTTCGTAACCTTCACCGAAACGATCTCGATCCTGTCGTTAGCACCGTTGTAAGGGAAGTGAAGCTGACCAAACTCCTGGACGCCAGCCTGGGTCTGCACCCGCATACGCATGATCTGCTCGCGTTGCGATGTCCCGTTGTTCTCGAAGCGAATTTTGGTCAGGTACTTCTCGATTACGAAGGCTTGCTGCGAATAGTCGGCGGCCTTTTCAGCCGCGGCGGGCGGAGCCAGCGGCGTCTTGGCCTTGCTTTCGTCCTGCACTGAAGGTTCCTGCGTAGATTTGCTCGCATCCGGTTTCGTCGGAGTTTGCGGGGCGGTAGCCAGCGTTACAGTTAAGAACAGGGTGCAAATGGCAGTACTGCGCATATCGTTCAGTTCTACTCTGAACTTCCAAGCCCTGCAATCGGGCGTAAAGTTTAGGAGTTCGGTTAGCTCCTATCCTTATATAGGAACGCTCTCCACCATTCAGCTTGCTGTTACTTTTTTGCTTTCAACCTCTGAACTTTCGTGCATAGGCCATACCAGGCGTCTTCGCTAGACTGGAGCGGACAATTCCGGGGAGCCGCATGAAACGTTGGGCTGCAGGTGTTTTGGTTTTCGCAGGATTCCTGCCGGTCTGGTGCGCTGCCCAGTCCCCATGGGATCAGATCCGGCAAAAGGCAGCTGGTGCGGCTAAGGCAGCGAACGCCAACCGCGCTCTATCGAACGACAAGATCGTGGCTGGACTTAAGGAAGCACTGACCGTGAGCACACGAAACGCTGTGGCTTCTACCGGTCGTACCGATGGTTTTCTGAAAAACGAAGCCATTAAGATCGTGCTGCCGGACAAGCTTCGACGTGTCGGCAGTGGTATGCGCCTGATCGGCATGGGTTCGCAGGTGGATTCGCTGGAAGTTGGCATGAATCGTGCCGCAGAGCAGGCTGCCCCGGCCGCAAAGCAGATTTTCATCAATGCTGTAACCCAGATGTCGTTCGCCGACGCTCGCCAGATCCTCTCCGGCAACGACACTGCCGCAACCGAATACTTCCAACGCCAAAGCTCAGACCAGTTGAGTGAGGCTTTTGCGCCGATTGTGCACCAGGCGATGCAGAACGTTGGGGTAGTGCGGCAATACAACCAACTCATGCGCAATCCCATGGCTGCCCGCGTCGCCAATACGCACGGCTTCGACCTGGATAATTACATCGTGGGAAAGACCCTGGATGGTCTCTTCTACGTGATGGCGGAAGAAGAAAAGAAGATCCGCAAGGATCCAATGGCCCAAACGACGTCGTTATTACGAGAAGTGTTTGGCAAGAAGCCATAAGGCCACTCGTCATCTGACATCCTTGTATCTGAGCCTGAGCTCCCGGCTGTCCATATTACTTATTGAAATGGTAGAAGCCTTAGCGCTGCCTCCGCAGGACTTCGTGTACTCTTGAATCCGTTTTGGGCATTCATTTCAAGAACCCGGCTGCCACGGTGAGGTTACTGTCGATTCTGCTGGTTGCGTCCTTCATTAATCCCGCTTCGAAGCCATTGGCGGAGTTGGCTGGTATCGCGCACGTGGCCGTTCGCGTGAGCGATGTTGCGAAATCACGCGAGTTCTATCAGAAACTTGGATTCGAGCAGTCCTTTGAGTTCAACGATCCCCGCAAGACGCCGGTCTCCTACATGAAGGTAATGATCACCAGTTTATCGAGCTCTACCAGCGCAAAGACGACTCGCAGCCTCTTGGACTCATGCACGTCTGCTACGAAGCCAGCGACGTTGAAGCATTGCAAAAAGAATACGTGGAAAGAGAGGTCAAGGCGCCGGAGCCGAAGAAGGCGCGGGCCGGCAATGCTCTTTATCGTTCGAGATCCGGCAGACCAAATAGTCGAGTTTACCCAGTACATGCCGGGGTCACTTCAGTTTGACGATCTTCGAAAAATCGCTTGATCTGAGGCCAGTACTTCTCGACAACGTATCCGCTATTCAGATGCCCGCCACGCGCGAGCAGCTTGAGCTGTATTCCTGAACGTGAGGCGAAGCGCTCGACCAATCGCCAGGGAATGTAAGGATCATCCTTAGCGTGAAAGATCATGATCTTGGACGCCGTGAGTTCGTGAACGTGGTGTGCCGGATTGAAGAAGCTTCCGCTGCTTAATTTGGCCCAGTTTTTCTCCGAAAGTCGATAGCCATTGCCAAAGGCTTCGCGGATGTATGCCACGTAACTCGGATTCGACGTTTCTTTCTTTTGTTCCTTGGGAAGAATGCCCCAGTCCACGACAGGGCAATTCGCGATGACCTTCCTTACTCGCTGGTCAAGAGAGGAAAGGATGGCGGCAGTTCCGCCGAAGCTTCCACCGATCACGTAGATCTCTTCCGGTGAGAGGGCGAAAGTTTTGCCAAACGCGGCTTCGCGAACCCTGGTGGGCAGCTCGTCGATGATGTCGCTCAGATCCTTAGCTGGTGACTTTTCCAGAAATCGGCCGCCGCTCTCCCATGCTCCCCGCCAGCGTGGATAAAGTACCCAATATCCTTTCTGGGAAAGAAACTGTGCAAGAGGTTGCTTTCGCGGAACCGAAGGCATTCCGTCGCAAAGGATGATGAGCTTCTGTTTCTTGAGAGGACGTGCAGAAGGTAAGAACTCAGCGACGATTTCTTTTTTGAATCTGGCTCGATACATGGTCCGAGCAGTATAGGTGGATGGTCGCACTCTACCGGAGCTGCGACATCGCATGAGCACGATGATGATTGACTCAAAGCTTGACTTCTCGTCAGGCCTGATTGACATAGTCCCCCTTGATGGCCTACCTTCGCCTGTTGTTCCAACACAACATGATTCGATGGATTGCAGCACTCCTGCTTGCTTGCGCTTCGCCAGTTCTCATCTCCCAAACATCTCCGGATTCTTTGAACGTCAGTGGCGCTCCGCAGGCGCGGCAAGTTGAACGGCCACAGCCGCCAGCTGCCCCTCCGGTTGTTCTGGGTGCGGTGAGCGCGTCACATCCATTGCCGAATGGCATCGAGATAGCCAGCGAAAACGGACGTCTGCAGATCACTGTGCTGCAAAATGATGTTATTCGCGTGCGCGCGACTCACGGCTCGGAGTTTCCGCAGAAATTCTCCTATGCTGTGCTGCCGGTTCCAGCAGGCACGCAGCCGGCAGGTGCTAAACCGCAGGTGCGAGAGGCTCCGGATCGGATCGAGATGAGCACCGGATCATTACAGGTACGAGTCGATCGACGTGACTCAACGATCAGCTTTCTCGCTGCCGACGGCACGCCGATGTCGCGCGACGCTGCGTCGATCACATGGCAAGGTGAGGCATTCAGCGTCACGAAATCGATGCCGGAGGATGAGCACTACTACGGACTCGGCGACAAAGCAGGTCCGCTCGATCATCGCAATCAAGCCTTCACCATGTGGAATACCGACGCCTATGCATGGCAGGAATCCACCGATCCTCTTTATAAGACATTGGGATTTCTGCTGACTCTGCGCAAG
This sequence comes from Acidobacteriota bacterium, assembly GCA_003225215.1. GTDB lineage: Bacteria > Acidobacteriota > Terriglobia > Terriglobales > Acidobacteriaceae > Gp1-AA112. The sequence continues at coordinate 20,861 of QIBC01000007.1, read as the reverse complement.
GGCACAAGCTATGGAATTTTTCTCGACAACACGTATCGTCAGCACTGGGATTTGGGCAAGGCGTCGGCCGAGGAGTACTCTTTCGGGGCCGATGGTGGTGAGGTTGACTACTACTTTATTTATGGGCCTCGTCCGAAGCAGGTGGTGAGCACGTTTACCGCACTGGTTGGTCGCGCGCCGCTCCCTCCACTCTGGAGCCTCGGATTCCAGCAGTGCCGTTACAGCTACTTTCCGGAAGCGCGTGTGCGCGACGTGGTGCAGACCTTTAAGCAGAAGAAGATTCCCTTGGACGTGATCTACCTCGACATTGACTACCAGCACGAGAATCGCGTCTTCACCATTGATCCGCAGAGGTTCCCGAACTTCACCGGAATGATTCGCGATTTCGCGAAGCAGGGCGTGCGCACGATCACCATTACCGATCTGCACATCAAGCAGGAACCCGGATACGCTCCCTACGACACCGGCAAAGCCATCGATGCTTTCGTCAAGAATCCAGATGGCACCGACTACGCCGGCAGAGTCTGGCCGGGCATCAGCGTCTTCCCGGACTTCGCGCGCAAGGCGGTGCGCGACTGGTGGGGCGGCCTCTACAAGGAATTTGTGAACGATGGCGTTGCCGGCTTCTGGAACGATATGAATGAGCCGTCGGTGTTCGATGTTTCGAGCAAGACCATTCGCACTGACGCCGTGGATCGCGTAGAAGAGCCTGGACTGCCGAGTCGAGAGACAACGCAACGCGAGATTCACAATGTGCTGGGCATGCTCAACTCTCAAGGCACTTATGAAGGCCTGCTAAAGCTTCGTCCAAACGAGCGGCCCTTTGTGCTCACGCGCGCAACTTACGTCGGCGGACAGCGTTTCGCCGCAACGTGGACCGGTGACAATTCGAGCACGTGGAACCACATGCGCATTTCGGTCCCCATGTTGCAGAACCTGGGAATCAGCGGCTTTCCCATTGTGGGAGACGATATCGGCGGATATAAAGGCAGCCCGCAGGCGGACCTGCTTACGAAATGGTTGGAACTGGGCGCCTTCAATCCCATCGATCGCGACCATACCGAAAAGGGAACCGCCGACCAGGAGCCATGGGTGCACGGTCCGCAGCACGAAGCCATTCGCAAGCGCTACATAGAAGAGCGCTACCGGCTGCTGCCCTACATCTACACCAGCATGGAGCAGACCAACCGCGATGGCATTCCACTCATGCGTCCGATGTTCCTTGAGTATCCCGATCAGGAACCGCTCATCACGGAAGGCGAATGGGCCAACAATCAATACATGTTTGGCCACGATTTGCTCGTCGTGCCGGAGCCTTATGAATTTCTTCAGGATTTTCGCGTAATGCTACCGAGCGGGAATCTCTGGTACGACTACTGGACCGGCAAGCCTCTTCAGTCGGGCGAGAGGACGGTGAAGCCGGCGCTGGATACGTTGCACGTTTACGTTCGCGGGGGCGCGATTATTCCCCGCCAGCCTCTGATCCAAAACACCGCAGAAAAACCGCAAGGGCCGCTGGAGCTGCGCATTTATCCGGACCGCAACTGCCAGGGCTCCCTCTACATGGACGATGGCACTACTTTTGATTACACGCATGGCAAATATCTGCGCGTCGATTACAGTTGCGAAGAATATGAAGACGCTCTACGCGTGAAGATCTCGCCGCAGCAGGGCAGCGTCACGCCATGGTTCAATGAGGTGCAGGCTGTGATTTATGGCGTCAAGCGCCAGCCCGTGAGCATCACGTTGGACGGCAAAGCAGTGAAGCGAACATCGTTTGATTCCGCTGCACAGACCCTTACCTTGCAATTTCCGAGCTCGCCTCGCGGCACTGAGCTCAGACTGAATTGCGGAGCCTCTGAACAGAAGATAGAAGTGTGCTTTAGCCTCACGCAGGCTGCTTCTTCAAAGTAGGGATGTTAGTTCAATGAGTTGTCAGTGCGATCCCTGTTGGAAATGATTGAAAGCAGCCAGCGTTTTCGAGTTACCTTTCTCGCGTTATTGCTCTTTGTCTATTGTCTGTTGACAGCTCGAAGCGTATGCGCACAAGGCAACTACGAAATCCAAGTCTACGGCTCCGATACGGTTGCTCCCGGTGCAACAATGATCGAGTTGCACAGCAACTACACAGTGTCCGGCACGCAGGCAGCTTCCGGTAGGCGCTTCGCAAGCGATGGCACTGAGCCCACCAACAATGCCCTTCATGAAACTATAGAGATCACGCAGGGCTTTAGGGACTGGTTCGAAACCGGCTTCTACATTTTCACCAGCGCCCATAGTGGATTCGGATGGGAGTGGGTGGGAGATCACATTCGTCCGCGGGTTCGCGTTCCGGAGAAGTGGAATTGGCCGGTGGGAGTAAGTTTGTCGAACGAGATCGGATACCAGCGGGCCCGTTTCTCGCCAGATACGTGGACGTGGGAGATTCGTCCGATTATAGATAAGCAACTCGGGCCGTGGTATCTGTCATTCAATCCAACACTTGACCGCTCCTGGCACGGACCAAGCGTGAGCAAAGGCGTCGAGTTCTCTCCTAACTTCAAGGTCGCGTATAACGTTACGAAGCAGGTCGCTGCCGGGTTTGAATACTACGGCAATTACGGCAATCTCACCGGCTTCGATCCATTTGTAGAACAACAGCAGGATTTCTTCCCTTCGATTGATCTCAATGTCTCGCCGAAATGGGAATTCAATTTTGGAGTCGGCATTGGCGTGACGAGATCAACCGATCACCTGATCGTGAAAGGCATTGTCGGGCGCCGATTCTCATTTGGCAGGAGACACAAAAAGAAGCCGGGAAAATAGAGCCTGTATTAAGGAACTGCTAACAAAGGCGGCTCGTACACGTCTGGAGAAATAGAGTAGAGGAGATCGCGAAAATGAAGACCGGAATGATCCGCAACGTAGGAATTTCTGTTCTGGCTATTGTTCTGGGGACCGTGGGATGGGCACAGGATCAAGGCACCGACAACGGCCGCGAGTTTCACTGGACTGGCAAGCTGTCGCCGGACCAGGTAGTCGTCATCAAGGATATCAATGGAGATATCGACGCGACTGGCTCGTCAAATAGCGACCAGGTTGAGGTGAGTGCCATCAAGAGCGGCGAGGGCGCACAAGATATCAAGATTCAAGTAGTCAAGCTCGGCGATGGTGTGATGATCTGCGCGTTGTATCCAGGATTTTTCAGCTCGGATAACTGCGAGTCAAATTCGCATTTCGGCAGCAGCCACAACAACGCGAAAGTTGACTTTACTATTCACATGCCGCAAAACCTCCGCTTTGTGGGCAAGAACGTAAACGGCGGGGTTCGCGCCGAATCTATGGGACGTTACGTCGAAGCCGACAGCGTAAACGGTGGAATTCACATCTCGACCCAAAGCTGGGCGTCGGCCAAGAGCGTGAACGGATCGATTGAGGCAAGAATCGGACGAGCGGAATGGTCGGGTGATCTGGAGTTTAAGACTGTGAACGGTAGTATCAAACTGGAACTGCCCACCAATCTGAGCACGGAACTGGATTTCAAAAGTGTAAATGGACATCTGGAATCCGACTTCCCGCTAACCATGCAAGGCAGCATTGGAAAACATTCGGTCCATGGCACCATCGGCAGCGGTGGACGGTCGCTGGATCTCAAGACAGTCAACGGCAGCGGTGAACTTCGCAAAGAGGCGATTTGATGCATGAACGAGGTGACGGATAGCCTCTGCCGTTTGTCCAGCCTGACCGTGTGTAAGTTTGATCGCCGCAGCGGACCGGTTTTCGATGGAGGCGATAAAGAGTTCGCGGAAAAATCGGCAGCCAAGGTAAGGAACAGGGACAATAGCAGGGGAATTTCGAATTCGATCTCGAAAATCGTAGAATTCTGCCTAAAAAATGAAAATTCTGCTCAAAACCAAGGAATTAACAGCGAGTTCTGTGGATTTCTTCGCAAGCCAATGTCAACAAATAAGTTACTGCTGTTTAGCGCGGGATTCAAAAAAATAACAGGGAACAAACAGGGAATTCCTTCCCATCTGACCGCTGCTTGGGCGCGTTTTTCCGCAGCCAATGCAGGCAACAGCGATGGCTGATGGACTCTCCCGCAATGGCGCGAGATCCATTCCCCGCCTGGATTGCGAAGAACCAGGAAAGGGACTGGCGGCTGGAATTTAAAAAAAGACAGCCTGGCGTGTCGATTCCCAGGAGCGACCGACGACGTATAGATAGGCGAACGTTTGTTTCTCCAGAGACTGCAGGGTTGTTGTCTGTTAAGAACGCATAAGAGTCTGTTTCGCAACGAACAACTTGAAAACGTATGGTTTTGTTGATTCACAGGAACTGATTTTCTATAGATGCGTATTTTTACAAGAAACAGGATTAATGTCTGGCTAGAATCATCAGTTAAATCGCCTAAGCTTCTTTTTTTCGGGAGAGATGCACAATGACGCTGAGCCGTTTTGCTACAAAGAACGCTTTTCGCAATCGCCGTCGCAGTTTTATCACGGCCATCAGCATTGCCTTCTCCCTCCTGCTCTTGACGCTGCTCATGAGCGTCTATCGCGGTTTCTACATTGACCAGGGGCCGCCTGAGTCGGCTTTGCGGCTGGTAACGCGACATAAAGTGTCCCTGGTGTTCTGGCTACCTTCCTATTACCGCGAAAAAGTCCGCACCATTCCGGGCGTGGTGCATGTGAGTCCATGGAATTGGTTTGGCGGAATCTATAAAGACACAAAACCAGAGAACGCTTTTGCTCAATTTGGAGTCGATCCAAATGAAATCTTCGATGTGATCAAGGAGGACCGCGTTCCTCCCGATGAACTGGAAGCCTTTAAGCGCGATCGAGCCGGCGCGGCGGTGAACCGAGCGTTGGCTGAGAAACATGGCTGGAAGGTCGGCGATAAAGTGATCGTCAAAGGAACGATTTATCCGATCAATCTTGAAGTCACGATTCGCGCTATCTACGATAGTGACAATGCCTTCGATTCGATGTTTTTCAGTACCGAGTACATCGACCAGGCGCTGCCGCGGGTAAAGGGACGCACTGGAACTCTGTATACCCTGGTGGATTCGCCGGAGCATGTGACCAGTGTGTCCAAAGCAATTGACGAGATGTTCGCGAACTCGCCGCAACCTACCAAGACTGAGACCGAAAAAGGATTCACTCTGAGTTTCGTTGCCCAACTTGGGAACGTGAAGCTTTTCATTCTGAGCATCTGCGGCGCGGTAGTGTTCGCGATCTTGCTCGTTTCGGCAAATACCATGGCCATGACAATTCGCGAACGCACCCGCGAAGTGGCAGTGCTGAAGACTTTGGGATTCACGCGGCGAACGATTCTGTCGCTCTACATAGGGGAGGCGATGACGATCTCTCTTTTTGGCGGCCTGCTGGGAGCGACGGGAGCCACGTTGCTCATGATCATCGCTTCAAAAATGCCCAATGGGACGTTCTTTACCGGATTCAAGGTCAACACGCCGACCTATCTGGTCGCCCTGGCGGTAGCTGCTCTGGTGGGCTTCGTGAGTGCGTTCTTCCCCTCATATTCGGCCTCACAGCGCAACATCGTCGATGGACTACGGCACATCGGATAGGAGACGAGAAATGGCGATCCCAATCACTTATAACGTTCGTAACCTTCGTCTCCGCCTGGGGGCGACGATGATGACCGCCCTGGGCATCGCGCTCACGGTCGCCGTTGCAGTATTCATCATGGCTCTCCTGGCAGGATTGAAAAAAGCCTTTGTCAGCAGTGGCGATCCGCTCAATGTTTTAGTTCTGCGCAAGGGCTCGCAAGCGGAGCTGCAGAGCGGTGTAGACCGCGAATCGTACCAAACGATCAAGTACCTGCCGGGTATAGCGAAAGATAAGGCCGGCGATCCGCTAGCCTCTGGCGAAGTCGTGGTGGTAATCGTTATTCCTCGTAAGGACAGCAGTGGTGAAACGAATGTCACGGTGCGTGGCATGTCGCCAACCGGGTTTGAGCTGCGTCCCGGTATCAAGCTCGCCGAAGGGAGATGGTTCCACACTGGACAGCGTGAGATTGTAGTCAGCAAATCGGTCAGTTCGCGGTTTCGCAATGCTGCCTTGGGCGACGAATTATTTTTTGGTAAGGGAAAGTGGAAGGTGGTCGGAGTCTTCGATGCCGGCGAGACAGCGGCCAGCTCGGAGATCTGGGCGGACGTGAACCAGATGGCATCTGACTTTGAACGCAATGCCGCTTTTTCGTCTGTGCTGGTACACGCCACGGACTCGATTGCGGCCCAGTCGCTGAAGAACCGAATGAACGACGACCAGCGGCTACGGCTGGATGCATTCATGGAGCCGGATTACTACGGCGAGCAAACGAAGTCGGGCAAGCCTATCCAATTTGTTGGGACGATCGTGGCTTTCGTGATGGCTATTGGTTCGTGTTTTGCGGCCATGAACACGATGTACGCAGCAGTGGCCTATCGGAGCCGTGAGATCGCGACCCTGCGCATCGTGGGTTTCTCGCGTCCAAGCATCATCACGTCATTCGTGATTGAGTCGGTACTCTTGGCGTTGCTAGGAGCTGCCCTTGGGCTGATTTTGATGTTGCCCTTCAACGGTCTTACCACCGGGACTGCCAATTCGCTGACGTTCAGTGAAACGGTGTTCAGCGTTCGAATCACCTTCGCAGTACTAGTGACCGCAATTGGCTTCGCCGTCGCGATGGGATTATTCGGGGGAATCGCTCCTGCCTGGCACGCATCGCGCGGAGAAATACTTGCGGCATTGAGAGACTAGAAGACGGATGGCACTCGAGGCAAAATACGGCGATCTGCATAGCTTGCGGATCGACCGCACACAAAAAGAACCCGAAGAGCCGAAATGGTCGAAGCGATTCATCCTCGCCGGCATCGGGATGGTCGTTTTGCTGGGAATCGTAGTGTTGGCCGCTCGCCTGCTCTCATCTTCGATTCCCGAAGTGCAAACGGTGCGGGCTAAGCCTGTGACTTCGTCGTCCAATTCTGGCGACACCGTATTGCAGGCGGCTGGATATATAGTCGCTCACCACACCATCAGCGTGAACTCCAAGGTTACCGGTCGAATCGCCTGGATCGGCGTGGAAAAGGGCGACAAAGTGAAGGCTGGACAAGTGCTGGTCCGATTGGAAGATCAGGAGTTTCGCGCTCAGGCCGAACAGGCCCGGGGTGCAGTGAGCATGGCCAGGGCCCGGCTGCAACAGCTTGAGAACGGCTCGCGTCCGGAGGAGATCGACCAAGCCAATGCTAATCTCGACGAGGCCCGCGCCAACCTCGCGAACGCTAAGGCGACGCTTGAGCGAACCAAGCCTCTGGTACAGCAGGGAGTCTTCTCGCGCCAGCAGCTTGACGATGCGCAAGCGAAGTATGATTCCGCGCAACAGCGCGTGCAGTCACTGGAGAAGGCATATCGTCTGTCAAAGATCGGTCCGCGCCAGGAGGAGATCGCAAATGCCCGCGGCGCTCTGGAACAGGCGCAGGGACAGCTTGCCTATGCCCAGTCGCTTCTCGATGCTACTCAAATCCGTGCTCCAGTAACCGGAACCATCCTCGAACGCACGGCGGAGAAAGGCGAACTCGTCACCGCGCAGTTTGCGTCGGGAGCCGACACCGGCGGGCCTCGGGGTTCGGTGGTCACGCTTGCCGACCTCACCGACTTACAGGTGGAACTGGATATCAGTCAGAACGACTTCGCCAAACTGAGTCCCGCGCAGAAGGCTGTGCTCTCGACCGATGCTTATCCCGATCGCGAGTACAAGGGGCAGATCAATGAGATCGCTCCCATGGCCAACCGCCAGAAGGCGACGTTACAGGTAAAAGTAAAGGTTCTTAATCCGGACGACTATCTTCGTCCGGAAGAGAACGCCAATGTGCGCTTCGTGGCTGACGAAAAAAACAAGACCACGCAGACCGTTTCGTCAGGCGCGATTGTCCCGACAAGCACGGTGCACGACAACGGCGGGAAACGCGTCGTGCTGATCGCCTTTAACGGCCGTGCGACGATGAGAGAAGTAAAGGTGCTCAGCCAGCGAAGCGACGGTTACCTCGTCGATGGGCTCACAGGCGGCGAAGACGTCATCGTGAACGCTCCAGCAGACTTGAAAGATGGAGACAGGATAAAGATCAAGCAGTAGCAGTACCGGCGGCGGGAGCCTTTGGGTCAGTGAATGAGGATGATGTAATCACGCATCCAGCGGCTACTGCCGCCCGGTACTGACAGGCTCACAGACTCATATTAAGGATTGACCTCATGCCTCAAGCAGCGGAAATGAAAAGCGCTCCAGCGGCGACCAAGCTGGTGCAAGCGAATCACGTAAGCAAAATCTTCACGCGCGACACGTTTGAAGTGAGAGCGCTCGACGATGTTTCCATTGAGATCGCCGAAAAGGAATTCTTGGCGCTCATGGGTCCGTCCGGCTCCGGGAAGACCACGCTCTTGAACATGATCGCCGCGATCGACCGGCCCACGGCAGGAGAGCTGCTTGTGCAAGGCGAGAACGTTTTTCGCTACAGCGACAAGAAGATCGCCGAGTGGCGCAATCGCCACATCGGCTACATCTTCCAGACATTCAATCTGATCCCGGTTCTCACCGCCTTCGAAAATGTCGAGTTGCCGCTTCTGTTGACCAAACTGAACAAGAATGAGCGTCGCGATCATGTGATGACTGCGCTCACGCTGGTTGGCTTGGGAGACAGAGTTCACCATCTGCCGAAACAGCTCTCCGGAGGACAGGAGCAGCGCGTAGCCATCGCCCGCGCCATCGTCACCGATCCCACACTCCTGCTCGCAGACGAGCCCACCGGCGATCTCGACAGCCACTCCGCCGCAGAGGTGCTCGAGATCATGAAGCGCCTGAACGAAGAGTTCGGAAAGACAGTCGTGATGGTTACTCACGATCCAAACGCTGCGGCATACGCGCACACAACACGGCATTTAGAAAAGGGGATGCTGCTACCTGGTTAGGCAGGTGCATTTCTACGATGGGCCGTGCCATCAGGGTGTCGAGAGTCCATGTCGGCGGACAGTTTCCAAAAGGGGACTGCCGATGACCGAACCTGCTGGTTTTAACATCACTCGGCAGTGGTGGGCGGTGTAGGACTCGAACCTACGACCTCCTGCGTGTGAAGCAGGCGCTCTAACCAACTGAGCTAACCGCCCGCAAATAGCGGTAACGTCAGGATAACACGCTACTTCCGCTGCGATCGTCACGCCGCTTTGGCCGTTCGAGGCGAAGCTGCCAAGTCCAATGTGGTCTGTTTGCTCGCAGAATGCGAGTAACAACATGTCGTCGTTCTCTTGCTCGGGTTAGGAATCCTTCTGCACATTCGGCTTCCCGACTTGTAGTCTATTTATCAAAAACCAACATGAAAGAATTCAATCGGTGTGCATGGGCGAAGAGTGAGCTCATGGTGAGGTATCACGACGAAGAGTGGGGCGTGCCGCTGCATGATGATGGCATGCTTTTTGAATTTTTGTGTCTTGAGGGCGCGCAGGCGGGGCTGAGCTGGGAGACGATTTTGAAGAAGCGCGAGAACTATCGCAAGGCGTTTGACAGTTTCCGACCCGAGGTCATTGTGAAGTACAAGCAAGAGAAAATCGCTGAGCTTCTTGCCGATTCGGGAATCGTGCGCAACCGGATGAAGATTGCGTCCGTGGTTCAAAATGCCAAGGCCTTTCTATCGATACAGAAAGACTTCGGAAGTTTTGATAAATACATCTGGCAGTTCGCGCCCAAGAAAACCGGTAAAGGAGCGAAAGGCTCCAGGGCCGTGCCCGCCAGGACTAGCGAATCCGATCTCATGAGCAAGGATCTGAGAAAGCGCGGTTTTGGCTTTGTAGGTTCCACCATCTGCTATGCATTTATGCAGGCGGTGGGGATCGTGAATGATCACAGCAGGAACTGCTTCAGGCGGAACCAGGTGTGAGCAGTACCGCCGCCGGTACTGCTCAGGTGCGTGGCCGCTAACCGCACATCGGCGCTGCCAGGGACCTTGCCGGTACTGCTAGTAGCTCGGTTTTTCTGACCACAAAGCGTTACAATTAGCTGCCCTCGCGCCGGGCTGCCGCGTCTAATCTCACTGTATCTCCCCGAGGCGCTTGAAAGCATGCCCTTTCCTGACGATCCAATCCGGCCGAAGTCCCATGAATCCAGCGGTTTACCGCCTTCTGATTCGGCGCAACTTCCGCCTCCAGAAGGGGTTAAACGTGGTGTGGGTACGATAGCTCTCAATCCGGAGGGGTATCGAGGCGTTACAGGCACCGTCTCGGGCAAAAATGGTACGCCGAGTCAGCCTGCGGCACGGGTAGTGTCGCGTCCGATGAGTGAGATGAGCGACGCCGAAGTGATGCTGCTCGCCGGGACCGGGGACGATTCGGCATTTGGATACCTGGTAGAGAAGTTCCGCCGTCCGATCATTAGTTTTATGTATCGGATGACGCACAATCAGGCGATTGCCGAAGAATTGGCACAAGAAGTTTTTCTGCGGGTATATCGGTCGCGCAGTTCGTATCAGGCAGAGGCGAAGTTCAGCACCTGGCTGTACCGGATAGCAACGAACCTGGCGGTGAATCACGCGCGCGACACTCGGTCGGAACGTACGGTTCCGACGTTGAATTTAGATGAGCCTGATCCTGAAACGGGAACAACGCCGGATGTGGCTGATGCAACGCCGACGATCGAAGCCGACATTTTGCGCGAGGAACGGATGGCGGCGATTCGAAAGCACGTGATGGCATTGCCGGAACGACAGCGGGTAGCCGTGTTGATGCATAAGTATCAGGGACTCGACTACAAGGAAATCGGCAAAGTTTTAAAGCTGAGCGAGTCCGCGACGAAGTCGCTTTTGTTCCGTGCTTACGAAACGCTGCGAGAGCGATTGAAAGAGTTTGTGTAAATGTTGTACTTCCGGGAAAGGCTGTAATTATGGTTTGTAAAGACTTAAAGGACGAGATCTTCGAGGCGGCGCTTTCGGGTGCAGCTCCGGGTGAGAGTGTGAAGGCGCACATGTCAGCATGTGCCGCCTGTGAGCACGAATTTCGGAGCTTGCGTTCCACCATGAACGTGCTCGATACGTGGACTGCGCCTGAGCCGTCGCCATATTTTGACGTGCGGCTCCAGGCACGTCTCCGCGACGTGAAGGAGCAGCCACAAGGTTTCTTTGCTCAGTGGATGGGAAAGATCGGTGTGCATCACCTGACCTGGAAGCCCGTGGCGGCGAGTGTGTTTGCTCTAGTGATGGCAGTGGGCCTGTATGTCGAGATGCCGGGCATGAAAGATCGCGGGAAGCCGGTTGTGCAAGCGGCCTGTCCGGTTGTAGATTTGCAGGCGCTCGACAAGAATCAGCAGATTCTGAGCGAGCTTCAGGATCTGGATGATGACAGCTCCAACGACAACTCACAAGTGCCGGTGAGCGAGTAAGACGAACGGGATCCCAATATGAAACTTATGCGCCAATCCGCGACTGTATTGTTGCTGGCTGGCGCTCTTTGTCTGCCTGGCTTCGCCGCACCGCAAAAGCCAAACCAGAATCGTGGTCACAATGAGCACGATCGCGATCGCATGCCGCCCGGAAAAGTTCAGAACAATGCTCCTAAGCCGGGAAAATGGCTTAGCGAACATTTGAACCTCTCGCCGGAGCAGCAGCAGAAGGAACTATCGAGCGATCCGGAGTTCAAACAGCTTAATCCACAACAGCAGCAACACCTGCAACAACGGCTGAACCAATTCAACAGCCTGCCTCCGGAGCAACAGAAGCGCACGCTGAGACGCATGCAGGCGATGGAGTCTCTATCCCCAGATCGCCAGGATGTTCTACGAAATTCGCTGCAGCAATTGCGACAACTGCCGGACGATCGTCGTCGGGTGGTTCGACGTGCATGGCTTGGTTTGCGACAAATGCCGCCCGATCAGCAGGAACAGACCATGAACTCTGATCGCTTCCGCTCAACGTTCAACGACCAGGAGCGTGCAACGCTGAAAGGTTTGCTCGATTCTGGCTTCAATCCGGAGGACAGCAACGCCGGCGGCCCACGTTAGAACCGGCGATTAGCAATTAGCGATAAGCCATTAGCTAAAGACACGCATCAACGGAGGGTATCGCTTATCGCTAATTGCTAATCGCTGCCTTTAAGATCTCAATAGATTTCTCGCTACAAATAGGGCATTTGCGGGGCGTTCTGCTAGGCGTCGCATGAAGTACGGGTACCATTCCGTGCCGAACGGAATGTAGACGCGCATACGCCAGCCCTGCTTCACCAGCTCACGCTGTAAATCCCGGCGTATTCCGTAGAGCATCTGAAACTCGAAGGCGCTTGCAGAAATTTTCTCTGCTCGCGCGAAGGCGATGGTCGCCTTGATCATTTTCTCGTCATGCGTGGCGATGCCGTGATAAATGCCGCTCTTTAGCAGCAGCTTCATGAGCTTCAGGTAATTCGCATCGACGTCCGACTTTTCGGGAAATGCAATCTCCGGCGGCTCTTTGTACGCTCCTTTGCAAAGTCGAATGCGAATGCCTTGCGAAATCAGTTCCTGAACGTCAGCTTCGCTGCGCCGCAGATAAGCCTGAATCACCGCTCCCACCGCTCCACGATTTCCATCTCGGGAATGAATCTCCTGCACAAGGTCGAGGGTCCGCTGGGTATAAGTAGATCCTTCCATGTCTACGCGAACAAAATTGTGCTTCTCATAAGCATGCTGCACGAGCCTTTGCACGATGCCGACTGCAAGCTGCTGGTCGATATCGAATCCCATGTGGGTTAGCTTCAGACTGACATTCGCATTCAATCCTCGTTCTTCAATGCGGTCGAGCAGCTCGTGATAGAGCTGCGCGCTCTCTCGAGCTTCGTCCGGACTGGTGACGTTCTCGCCCAGGTTGTCGAGACTCACGCTCATCCCGTGCGCGTTCGTTTCCTGAGTCGCCTTTAACGCTTCTTCGATCGTTGTTCCTGCAACGAAGCGGCCGGAGACTCGATGTCCAATCGAGGAACTCTCTGCCAGATGCCGCAAGGAACGGTTTTCAGAAAGAGCAATGAAAGCTGCTCTCAACATTGAAGTCCGGGTGGTGGGATTGTCATGAGAGTGGGCAAACACTTGGTTCTATCACAAGCTATTTATTGCTGTCATTTATCTCTGGGGAAAGATAGTCGGCTTGTCAGATCGCAACAAAAAAGCCCAGCCCCGCGGCGGGACCGTGGAAAGAAATCGGCTAGGGGGTCGCTATGGCACCCGAGCCTGGCTACGCGAGATCCCAGACCTTTTAGACTGTCATCCCCTCGCGCATTTTTTTTGCGCGGGGGATCTGCTTTTGTGCTCACGGTTCGTGCTGAGGGACGGCAGCAGGAATTCGCAGTCCGCGCTGCGCTGGGCGCAGGCTGGACAAGAATAGCGCGCGAACTCTTCGCTGAGAGCATCTTGCTGGGACTGGCTGGCGGCGTGCTAGGTTTAGCGGTGGCCTTTGCTTCGCTTCACATCTGTGCGCTCTGGGCCTGGTGTGTAGCCTGTTGACCTTGGCTGCGAGGTTATTCGGCTCAACTCCGGTTGCGTAATGAGACGTAGAGGAAGCGCGCCTATGCGGATCGCTATCGTGTCCGATATTCACGACAATCTGACGGCTCTTGAAGCCGTGGTTGCGGATTTGCGTCAGACTTCACCGGACTTGGTTTTGCACGGTGGCGACCTTGTGAGCGGCGGATCAAGCCCCGCAGAAGTGGTGGACCGCGTGCGTGATCTGGCATGGCCGGGCGTTTTCGGCAATACAGACGAATCTATCGCTAGGCCTGAAACTCTGGAGGAATTCGCGAAGCGCTCACCCGCGCCACCATCTCTATGGAATGCGGTGCGTGATCTGACGGCATTTGTCCGCGACGCCTTGGGCGAGGAGCGAATCACGTGGCTTCGCACCTTACCGAGCGTTTTGATAAATCCTCCAATTGCGTTGGTGCACGCTAGTCCGGCAACCGCCTGGCGGTCGCCGACAGCTAACGCAACCGATGAAGAGCTGGAATCGACATACTCCCAATTTGGGCAGGCGATTGCCATCTATGGTCACATTCACCGGCCGTTCGTGCGCACAGTTGGGGAACTGACTGTGCTGAATACAGGGAGCGTCAGTCAATCCTTTGACGGAGATACCCGAGCTTCCTACGCGCTGATAGATAACGGAGCGCCAACGATCCGCCGGGTTGAATACGACATCGAACAGGAGATCAATGCTGCAATGGGCAGCGGCCTTCCCCACGCCGATTGGATCGCGCGCACGCTACGTACGGCACGCCCACAGCTGCCTTGAAACCGGAACAGCGGCATGCTTCAGAAACAGTCCACCGTCAAAGGCGGATTAGGTGCTCTTTTGATCAAGTGATCGGACGCTAAGGCCAGGGTGGCCGGAAGTCTTTATGTGATTGCCATTCTTGTCGCGCTGTTCGGCGAGTTCATGATTGGTGGCAAGAAGGGCATCTGAGTGGCGTTGTTCGCACTTTCAGGCTATGTCGCCGTAAACCTTGCTCGTCTTTCCGACCTTTAAGAGAGTTAACAAGCTCGCCTGCGCTTTGGCCTTAGCATGTAATCTCTTGGGTCTTGGCTTCGCAGCTATTCGGCTCAACCAATGTCCTTATCGTTTCTCTGCGGCAGAGGCCGCGCAAGACATCGAGCCGTACAGGGCCTATCGTCTCAAAACTGAATGTAAACTTTCTTTGTAAACCCTGCTGCTTTCCCGAAATTGGGGTTCAGAAGTTGCGGTCCGCAGGTCTTTGATAGAAGAGCGAGTAGAGCACCTCACCTGCTCTTCGCCATGTTTCAACCGCTACAGAATTGCTCGACGAACTAAAGCGGAAAGGCGGATAACAAGCCCCTTGCGGAACACCAGCGAAAGGCTGGATCGTCTGAATCCAACTGGTTCCTCACGCCATTTGCCGTTCTTGCTCGGCTGTGGCTGATGAGAGCAACGCTGATTTTGCCGGAATAAACACTGAAAATACGGTTCTACAATTTGGTCCTGGCCAGCCTCCGCTGTGAACTGAAATTGATCCCCCGTGGCTCTGGACAATATCTTTCGAGAGCCACAGTCCGAGTCCGGTACCGGTTTCCGTCTTGGTTGTGTATAGGGGCTCGAAAATTTTGCTTTTGTCTACTGGGTGGATACCGGAACCGGAATCTGCAACCGTGATACGAACGCCCCGAACACCTGGATTTCGCCAATCTTGTGAGTTGCTGATACGGATCGTGATCCTCCCCCGATTGCTTACCGCATCAATCGCATTCGCAATGAGATTTGAGAACACTTTCCTAATTTCACCTGGGAATGCAGATACTTCATCGTGGGTCTGGTAGTCCCGTTTCAGGTCTATTAATTTAGATTGCAGTCTGCGCGCGTAAAGGGTGAGCACTTCATCCATAACTTCGGTGGGAAAGACTGGAACAGCAGAGGAGGTGTCGCGGTAAAAGCCTAATGTGCGCCGCGTCATGTCTGCCATCCGGGCCAGTTCCTGATCGAGCACTTCAAGCTGCCTCTGCGTTTTTTCGTCAAGAGACTTGTTCCTGCGAACGAGATAGACAAGGTTGGTCACCGCTTCAAGCGGATTATTGAGTTCGTGGGCAATGGTTGCTCCTAATCGTCCAACCGCAGCCAACTTCTCAGCTCGCCGGAGAACCTCCTCGTTGCGTTTGCGTTCTGTGATATCCATGACAATGCCGAGACAATGGGGCTTGCCAGTCTCGTCGTGATACAGCTCCCCACGTTCACTAAGCCACACAACCTGCCCGTCGGGTCTGAGCAGCCGCACCTCTATTTCTGCACTGTCCTCACGAAACAGCCGCTCGATTGCCGCGTCAACTTTAGCTTTGTCTTCGGGATGAATTACTTTCATCCAGCTCTCAAATTTTCCATCCGGCGCAAGCTCACGCAATGCGGGTAACTCGGCGAACCAGGTTACGTCACGGGTTTCCACATCCCAGTCGAACGCTGTGACGTTCGCCATAGCATGCGCGGCACGAAATCGCTCTTCGCTCGACCGCAGCGCGGTCTCGACACGTTTGCGCTCGCTGAAGTCGCGAGCAACAGTTGCCGCTTCGACAATAGTTCCGTCCTCATCGAATATAGGAGAAATCGAGAGTGAGATATGAAGGTGTCTTCCGTCTTTGGTTACGCGCTCTGTATCGAAATGCCCAATTCTCTCTCCGCGCCTGAGTCGTTGCAGAATCTCATCGACTTCGATGGCCTTCTCCGGCGGAGCTAGCAGTGCAACGTTCTTGCCGATGATTTCGCTCGGTGTATATCCAAAAAGCTGCTCCGCCGCCCGGTTCCAGGTGAGGACGATTCCATCGAGGCTCTTGTTGTAAATCGCATCGTCCGAAGACTCCACAACAGCCGCAAACTGTTTTGTGCGCTCATCGGCGATCTTCTGCGCCTTGGATTTCTGTTTGGCGATGCTGCTGATGACGAGCGCCACAAGTCCGAAAAAGAGAATGCGCAGGAGATCATTACGCCGATATGCAAACGCGAAGTGCGGTGGCATCAGAAAAAAATCCACAACCAGAGCCGAAAGAATTGTCGAGAACAGCGCGGCACCAAAACCACATATCCGCGCGCTAAGCGCAACCGCTGCGTAGAAGAAGGTGAAGGGCAGCGACTCGATCGGTCCTTGGGAGTTCAGCGCCAGTGCAGCGAGAACGAACAGTGCCGCTGCCCCGTATCGGATAAACCAGCGCGACGATCCCAAGTCAGCGTTCATATTTGATAGGTGATGTACCCGCATTCTCGGCTTCAGCTTCGGTTCCGCTTCAGTCGTTCCAATAAGAGATCGGGGTGAATTGGTTTGGCCCACAGCTCAAATGAATATCCCTCGTGGTTCGCTGCCCTCACGAAGTCGCGTGCATGGGCTTGGCCTGAGAGCAATACAATCCGCGTCTTCGGAAACTGCGAACGAATTGATTTTGCCAAGTCGATTCCGTTCATACCGGGCATTACAACGTCGGTAATCAGGATGTCCGGCGCGATTGTTTGTGCCTGCTCCAACGCGCTTTCGCCGTCGTGCACCGCGATTGCGTCAAAATCGCCGCTATCGTTGAGGATCTCGGCGAGCGTGTCAGCGATCAGGCTCTCGTCATCGACGACAAGGACAGTTCGGTGGAGACGCTGGTCGGCAGGACCTGTGCTCTTGGCTGGGAATTCCGGTTTCGGTGATCCCTGTCGTTCCGGCAGAACCAAAGTTGTGCTCATGAGCCCTCACAGCACCTGTTCGGTCTTGCCTGGCGGGATTTTGCGCTCTTGTTCCCAACCGCAGAGTCCGGCGGACTTCGCCTTCTCGCTAATTGCGAGTCCTACATCCACGAACTCTCCCCTTCGTGTCCGCATTGGTGCATTTATGTGAGATGCCGTCCATTGGCAACGCGTCAGCCAACTTTCTATCGGAAGCAGGCAACTAACAGGTGGGACTCATTTCTGTTAAACGGAGTTCCAGTCTCCACGCGAAAACCCTGCCGGAATTACCTCGGAAGACCGTTCGCGGCCCGCGCCCTTAACAGATATGGAAGAACGTAAGACCCGCATTCTCTTCGCCGATGACGAACCTGGTATTCGAATGACCTTGCCGCTCATTCTGGAGCAGGAAGGTTTCGAAGTGTCAGTGGCGGCGACGGTCGCCGAAGCGCTGGCCTACATCAACCGAGATTCATTCGATGTGTTGTTGGCAGATCTAAACATAGGCGAGAGGGGAGACGGATTCACCTTGATCAGCGCGATGCGCCGCGTTCAGCCTCAAGCGGTGACGTTAATCCTCACTGGGTATCCTGATTTCGCGACGGCACTGGAAGCAATACGAAACCAGGTTGACGACTATCTGACAAAACCGACTGACGTGAAGCAGCTGGTCGAGACAATTAAGGAAAAATCTAAACACCCTCGGCGCACTACGCCTATACAGGTCAAGCGCGTCTCAACCATATTGCGGGAGCACGTAGATGAGATCATGGATGAATGGCTCAGGGAAGCAAACGAGAACGCAACGCTTTCCTCCGTTCAGCTCAGCAAGAAAGAACGGCTGGATCACATGCGTCTGATCATCGAGGAGCTTGCGAAACGAATCGACGCTGGTCCCAACGTAATCGCTGATAACGAGAAAAAAGGAGCAGCAACACACGGTCAGGAGCGCTATGAGCAGGGCTATACTGCGCGTCGTATCGTGATCGAAGCCCGACTCCTCCATACTGCAATCTCCCGGGTTCTCCACAAACACCTCCTCTCCATTGACATGAGCACCTGCATCTCCGACATCATGCTGATGGGCGAGGGCCTCCACGAAGAATTCGAAGAATCAATCCGTGCTTTTGAAGAGCAATCAGGCTATGGCCAGACGGCGTAACTAGCCTCGGTAATCACTTCCCGCAATTAGCGAGTATGATCCCAGGAGTATCAGGGAACAGCGATTCGAAATTGGTCAGTTCAGCTGTCCCACCTTTTCTTCGTCCCCTGCGTTCCCCTTTTGGTCTGCATAGCTATTCATCATTGTTCCACGGCTTGCAAATATCAGAGTAAGTCACGTAGAGATACGTCGCTGGCGTCTTGGAAGTCATTCCCCCTTAAATCGGTCAATGTCCCTTAGTTTGTTCTCTTGCCGCAGGTTCGCAGTTTCCATACGGGCCAACGATCTTCAAATTCAAGATCACGGCTTTCCACTGTTGCTGCGCACTTCCTGGTCTTCGGGCGAATGTGAGCACCTGGTGTTCCGGAACTCATGTTGTTAACTCCAACCCCATCAGCCGGTCGATCGTCGAATCACATGGCGGCCGCTTGTGGGCTACCACACACCCCGGGCGGGGCGCTACGTTCCAGTTCACCCTCCCGAGCGAAGCTAGGGCTCATCAGGTTGCATAGTTGGATTAACATGCACTGGATCTCAAGCATGCGCGCTTCTCCTTTTGAGACTGTTCAGCGGACCCAGAAAGTAAGGAAGCAGATGCAGGTTTCATGAGGCGCTCTAAAGGCTGCTTTCGAGAGTCCTTCATCGGTCGCATCCAGGGCTGCCGACGAAGAAAAGAGTCTTCGGACTAGGTGTCGAACTTTTGACACGTGTCGATGGAAAGTGATGTTTTGCTGTCCTCGTCTGCTCAGACTGCTACAGATAACAGTGCGATTTAACTGCTTACCCCACCTCGTTTCACACAGAAGCTTGGCAACTCAAGTGCTTTCTCCATAGGCGAAGCCCTTCGCCCAACTCTTTCGCGCCGGGCGGCCCTGGACATCGATCCAAACCTGAAGGTTACGAGGTACTTATGTGGATTGTTAGGCTCGCGCTTAAGCGGCCCTACACGTTCGTAGTGCTGGCGATTCTGATCCTGATCATGGGAACACTCGCCGCACTGCGCACTCCCACGGACATTTTTCCGAACATCAACATTCCTGTTGTGAGCATTATCTGGAATTACACCGGGCTCGCGCCAACGGATATGGCGAATCGAATCATCAGCCTTCAGGAGCGCAACTTAACAACGACGGTAAATGACATCGAGCATCTGGAGTCGCAGTCGCTGAGCGGCATTGCAGTAATCAAAGTCTTCTTCCATCCTGGCGCAAATATCAGCACCGCGATTGCGCAGATCGCGGGCCAGTCCCAGACTCAGCTCAAGCAATTGCCGCTGGGAACGACGCCACCGCTGATCATCACTTACAGCGCATCGAGCGTTCCGATTTTGCAGCTTGCTCTCTCCAGCCAGACACTTTCTGAGCAGCAGTTGAACGATTACGCTTTGAACTTCATCCGGCCTCAGCTTACGTCGGTGCCTGGCGCGGCTGTGCCTTATCCGTATGGAGGCAAGCAGCGTCAAGTGCAAATCGATCTGAACACCACCGCACTCCAGGCAAGAGGATTATCTCCACTCGACGTGGTGAATACGATCAGCGCGCAAAATCTAATCCTGCCGGCGGGAACCGCGAAGATCGGCGCGTTCGAATACAACGTAGACATGAATGGGAGTCCCACAACAATTCAGGGGCTCAACGATCTTCCCATCAAGACTGTCGGGACATCGACGATTTACATCCATGACGTCGCCTTCGTTCGGGACGGCTTTCCGCCGCAAACCAATATTGTGCGTGTAGACGGTCGGCGGTCGACCCTGATGACGATCCAAAAGATCGGAAGTGCTTCCACGTTAAACATCATCGCAGCAATCAAGCAGCTCTTGCCATACGTGAAGAGCACGCTTCCGCAAGATCTGCAGATTCGCCTTTTGGGAGACCAATCTGTTTTTGTGCGTGGCGCCATTACCGGTGTAGTGCGTGAAGCGCTTATCGCCGCTTGTCTTACTGCGGTCATGATTTTGCTGTTTCTTGGAAGCTGGCGAAGCACCGTCATCATTGCGATTTCGATTCCACTTTCGATTCTGTCTTCTATCGCTGCCCTTAGCGGGCTGGGCGAGACCATCAATCTCATGACGCTCGGAGGTCTGGCACTAGCCGTCGGAATCCTCGTAGACGATGCGACCGTGACGATCGAAAACATCCATCGCTATCTAAGCGAAGGCAAAGAGTTGGAAGAAGCGATTCTCGATGGCGCGCAGCAGATCGCAATACCTGCACTCGTCTCGACGCTGAGCATTTGCATCGTGTTTGTGCCGATGTTCCTGCTCACCGGAGTTGCGCGTTATCTCTTTGTTCCGTTAGCCGAAGCAGTGGTCTTCGCCATGCTGGCTTCGTATTTGCTTTCGCGAACTCTCGTGCCGACGCTCGCCAAGTACTTGCTCAAGGCGCATGCGGAAGCAGGTTCGCATAAACCCAGTAGGAATCCCTTCGTGCACTTTCAAGCGGCGTTTGAACGTGGATTTGAACGTGTCCGCAGCGCCTATCGCGGACTGCTCGAAGCACTTATCAATCATCGCCGCATTTT
>QIBC01000112.1 GCA_003225215.1 Acidobacteriota bacterium | reverse complement strand
CTCTGCCAACCCTGGTCGGCCTGGAACTTGCGCATGGCCGCAGCAGTTCTGGCGTCCCAAAGACCGTTTGGCTGGCCATTGAGGTAGCGTTCCCGGATCAGAGCCGCCTGAATCTCGCGGGCACGATCGCTGGTGATCTGCTGCTGTCCGTGGCGTTTCCACGCGGATCTCCGCAGCCTGCTGAAATGCGAGCGACCCTTTGTTGAGCTCTTGCTGCTGGCTTTTGGTGTAACTGCAAAAGCCGGCATACACATCACAACCGCGACCAGAAACGTAATACCGATTTTTGTAAACCGCATAAGCTCCTCTTGTTGAAGCCGAGCTAGTCCCTCAGCCCAATCCGGGGATTTCTTAACGGGGTGTCAAGCAGCTTACCCGAGCTGGGGATACCTTTGCACCTGAAATAATTCGAGCCCCAGACACGGTAGTACATTGCACCTTCGGGTCAAATAGGATGCAGCAACCAGGAGCAGTTCTGCCCGAAGTTTTAGGAGGTTTTTGCTGGATTGCAACTAACTCGTCGCAATCCAGCTACTTACATTTATGGCAGTGTGCCCGCCAGAAAGATGGTGCTGGCGTTTCGTCCGCGGCCTTGCCGGACCAGGAAGACGACATCCTGGCCGCTCTTCAGCTGGCCTGTAATGCGCCGGAAGTCCTCGTCGCTATTCACGGCCTGCTTGTTGACCTCCAGAATCACGTCCCCGCGGCTTAGTCCGATGTCCTCAGCGAAGGATCCGGGCTTTACTTCGCTGACAATTACGCCTTTATTGGCCGGAATTCCCAGTCTATCGGCCATATCTGGGGTGATTGGCCTGATAGAAAGGCCCAGTTTCCCGGAAACGGGCTGCTCCTCGTTGCCGGAATCCTCTTCGTTTGCCGTGGTATTGCCGTATAGCTTGGCACGATCTGCAACGGTAACCGTGGCTTCCGAAGCCTTTCCTCCGCGTTCATACCCAATCCTTATTTTGCTGCCGGGCTTTTCTGCCGAGATGCTGCCTACCAACTCATCACCGTTCTTAACCGGCTTACCATTTACGGAGTTGATAGTGTCGCCGATCTTCAAGCCAGCCTGATCAGCCGGCCCGTTGGGTGTAACGCTGGAAACCGTGACTCCGGCTTTAGCTCCATAGACGCGGGCGATCGCCGGGTTCGGTTGAGCGCTAAAGGCCACTCCGATCGATCCACGAACGACCTTGTGCTCAGGACCGATGAGCTGGTTGTAAACCTCCACCACGGTATTTGACGGCAGAGCGAATCCGATGCCCTGGTACGCACCCAGTCACCCACATTCATCGAGTCCGAATTTCCGAGTTTCGCAACCGTAAGTTGATGATCTACCTCAATCTTGATGACAGCCAAGTCGGTCTCAGCGTCGGTGCCGATCACCTTCGCATCGTGCTGCACTCCCGGAGGATCGCCATCGAGCTTCACCCGAATCCTATCGGCCTTATCGACCACGTGCTGATTGGTAATGATGTAGCCCTTGGAATCGACAATCACGCCCGATCCCAGCGAATGCTCCGTCGTGCTTCCACCCTGACCACCGAATGGGCTGCCACCTTGTCCGCCAAAGAAGCGGTCAAAGAAGTCCTGAAACGGATCGCCATCCTGATCGTCCGGCGCTTGCTGTCCGCGCCGCCGCGTGCGAGGAGTAGCCTTCGGCGTCGATTCCGTATTGATGTTCACGACGCTGGGTTCGAGCGTCTTCGCCACTTGGCTGAAGGCGTTTGACAGCTGCTGCGGGGCGGGAACTTTCAGCTGCGTGGCGTCTGAGCTGTTTACATTTTTGGTGGCGCCCTTCACGCCTTTTTGTATGACCGTACCGATAAGAATGCCGACAAACAGGGTCAGCACCACCAGCACAGTCGATAAAAAGCGGTGCGACCGCATGCGATCTCTTAATGACATACGCGAATCCATGATCTTTCCTCGCCCAGAGTTGGCAAACGTCCATTATATCGAGTCGGCTGGGACAGGCTGAACAGCAAGGAAGGCAAATTGATTTTCACTTCTATCACTTAGACGCAGTTTCTGTCGCAATAGACGCGCTGCTACGAGCGACGTAAGCGGATATGACACCCCCGAGTACCGAGTCCCACGCCGTCCCGAGTTCTCCGAAGTCCAGCAGTTTTCGTTTCTTGATTATCCAGGCGTGCCGAATTCCCGTAGCAGGGAAAACAGCAGGGAATTTTTCCCGCGAGAAAAATTTCTCAACGCGAAACCCGCATGAACACAGGGCATTTGCAATCGACCAGGGAATGAGCAGGGAAATAGCAGGGAATCTCGTCTAGCAAGCGCCTACCGGCTCCGTCGCCCCCAGATTCCAAAACGGACCACGAATTCTGCATACGCCCCACCATTACTTGCTACCACGAGGAATTAGAGGACACAAGGATCGATTCGCGCGAGCGCGAGCGACACAATTCTCTCTTCCGGAGCGCCCAATGCCGGATCAATCGCCCATGGCCGTCGCCGGCGCGTTCAGCGCGCGTTTGCTCGGCTTCAGCTTCTGCCATTCGATCAGGAAGGACGGCAGGCAGCAAGCAATAGCGAGTACGCTCCACACTGTTTCTTCCAATCCGGTGAAGCCGGTGCGTGCCACCGCGGGAATCGCCACGATGGCACGAACCACGACGAACACCATTGCGAAGGGATACCCACGCATCATCCATTCGCGATGCTGCTGGATTCTTCCCGTGCGCACGCAATAAAGTGCAGTCGCCGTGCAGAGAATCCATCCCGAGGTCTGAATCACCGACGCCATGGCCAAGGTTGGAATCGGCAACTTGAGTGACACTACTATCGAAACCGGAGCCGCGATGGCCACGCAGCCCACATAGATGCGCCCCATCACGCGATGAACCTGGAGATAGCGCCGGCGCAATCTGTCCGAAAACTGGAAGATGCCGAGGAAGAGGGCGAGTGCCCCCGGAATGCCATGCAAGAGCATCAGCCCCGAAATCGGCGCATAACGCTGGCGCAGCCACGAGTTCGGATCGAATAGCAGGCGATCGCGCGTAAGGAAAACCACAATCATGAGCACGACGAAGCAGGCGAACATCACGTGCTTGGCACGAATGAAAGGACTCCGTACCGCTGATGCCGTAGCAGTAGCCAGAAATGCCTCCGGTAAACGCTGTGATTTAGGGGAAGTCGGCGAACGATAACACAGGTCAGCCGGCGGGACCAAGTGGCTCTCGTTGAACAAACGCACGTAGGCGGACTCGGCAGGACGCGCGAAGCGCTTACGCCTCAGCGCTTATCCGGCGATATCGGCGCCACATTAACCCAACCGGCAACGCGAGAATCGCCAGCCATATGAAGAGCGCAGGACCGTACTCCACGAAGAACAGAAGAATCCCGAGTAGCGTCTCTGTGATGTTTTGATAACCGGCAACGAACGCATTATGAATGCGTGTGGCAACGGAAGGCGCCAGCGGATTCAGCTGGGCTTTGTACTCTTCCGCGAGCTGCAGTTCCACAGCAGCGAAGTCCACGCGATGCTCGAGCGCCTTCTGCTCCGCTTCCATCTCCTCAATTTCGCCACGGACACGCGCAATCTCTTCCTCGACTTTCAGGACATCCGTGATCTTTCCCGTGCGCTGCTGCAGGATCTCGCGCAGGCGATGTTCCGTCTCGCGAGAGTTCCTCAAGCGGGCAATTAAGTCCTCGTGCTGGCGAGTGACCTCTTCGCCCGATTGCGATTCCTTTTCTACGCGGCCAAGCGTCTTAAGTTCGCCAACAGCCGCCGCAAGTGCCGATGCAGGAATCCGTAGCGAGGCCTGAAGGCCGCGGGGAGCATTCTCCCTTGTGCTGACGCTGAGCTGCGCCGAGTATGCGTGATACCGCGTTAGGATGGCGTCGAGAGAGGAGCGGGAAGCCGCGAAGTCTTTCACCATGATCGCCAGCGACACGGTGCGGGCGATCATGGGCGCAGAGACCCCTTCTTCGGCGGGAGCTGGTTGCCCATCCAGGCCCTGTGGGGGAGCGTAGTCGCCAATGAGACCGCCAAGCGCGCCACCGACCTTCATGGGAAGCTTGTCGCGGTCGCCTCCCGCGCCGGCGACTCGACCGGGTGTTGCTGGAGGTTTCCCATCACTGTAGCGATCAAACGTCTGGCGTTCCTCTCGCTTCGCAACCACGGAAGAAGCTATTTGCGGCGATGCTGCATAATGTGCCTGCTCCACAGGCATAAAGATCGCCACCAAAAACAACAGCGCCATCGCTGCTCCTGCGCTCAAGCCTGTCCACTGCTTCCAGCTCCAAAAACTCGTGCGAATAAACAGGTTCGATTTTTTGATTTCGGCCCCAGCACCAGCTTTTGCCGCCAACTCTGCAACGGAGTCCTCCATCCTCGCCGGAAGCGCGGGGACCTTCCATGCAGAAAGCGATTGAGAAGCACTACGCAGTTGCTCAGTCAGCTTGCTGCATTCCGCGCAATCATCCACGTGGGCGGAAACGGATTGGGCATCCGCGGCCAAGAGTTCGCCGTCGAGAAGCGCCATCACCTCTTCGGGAGTCACATGCTGTGCGGTAATGTTCATACACGTTCCTCCGATGGCGTCAGCTCTGAGGCCGATTTAGAAACAGGAACAGCGAGCAAGTCGCGCAGAGCCATGCGCGCGCGAAACAGGCGCGACCGAACCGTGTTTACCGGCAAACCCAACACTTCGGCGATTTCGGCGTAGCTCAACTGTTCAAATTCACGCAGCAACAGAACCTCTCGATCGAGTCGTTCCAGCTTTCCCACGGCCTCGCGAAGCAAAATCTCCGCATGAGTGCTAGATTCCGAAACGGGCTCCCGTGATGGAGCCGCCGTTCCCAGAAACGTAGCCCGAAAGGCCGCTTTACGGCGATGAGCACGCAATATTTTCAATCCGATGGCGTAAAGATAAGTCCGAAAGAGGGCAGAGGGTTCGTAGCGGGCCGAGGCGCGCAACACCGCCAGAAAAGTCTCTTGCGTCAGTTCCTCCGCTTGTGCAGGATCAGCGACGCGCCGCCGGAAAAATCCAAACAATGGCTGTTTATACCGCGAGAATAATTCCCCGAACGCCTCTTTCGAGCCACGGCAGAAGGCGAGCATCAACAACTCATCGCTTCCCGCGGTCACCGCCTTCTTCACGTCAATGCTTTCGGGCATCAGATTCATCGCCGCTGGCCGGCCGCTTCGAGTATGGAACGAACCTTGGCTTCCCTCTTGCACGCTTCCGAGTTTCGTTCATCCACAACACTGGTAATGCCACGAAAAGCCGAAAAGTTCCCCGTACGGATGTCAATGTGAAAAGAGTATTGAACCACGGCAACGACAGGGGCCAAAGCCCCACATTCTTATCGGAGTCCACCCTAAGCGTTCTGATTCTCAATTCGCCCTTTTGCCGCGAGGCTGGAAAAGTCTAGCTCCCCGGAGGCTTCACCGTGCGCCACAAACAGCGGCGCTTACCCGCTGCTCCGCTCAGCGGTATCATGCCAGTATGACCATGAATCAGAAATGCCCAGCGTGCAAGGGCCGGCGGACAGACGGAAACGGCAGAACCTGCCAGCAATGCGGAGGCACAGGAGAAGTCAGGCCACCGTCGGATGAGCGCGACGCGCAGGCTCATGTTCCATATCCCCACCGGCCGGCGCAGAAAGAAAAATCGTTACGCAAGCGCCTGATCAGCCCGATCCGGCAGGTCGCGCCGGTCCCCGAACCCCAATGGCTGGACTTGGACAGAGCAGCCTCGGTGGAAGTGACCTCCGAAGACCCGCAGCATCCGATCGAAGGGGCCCTGGTGCGGGAGGACAAACGAGGATGGCGCGCCTCGGAAGCCGGCACGCAAACCGTACGGCTAATCTTCGATCAGCCCCAGAATATCGAGCGCATTGAGCTGGCATTCGACGAGAACGAGGCCGCCCGCACTCAGGAGTTTGTGCTGCGCTGGATGCCCAATACGGGACAGTCCCACGAGATCGTTCGCCAGCAATGGAATTTCAGCCCTCCAAACACGGTGCACGAGGCTGAGAACTTCTCCGTCCAGCTTTCTGGAGTAAGCACGCTCGAACTAATCATCACTCCCGACATCAGCGGCGGAAAAGCTCATGCCTCGCTATCGCAATTACGTTTAGCTTGATGGGAGCGGCGACGCCCGCCCCTGTAACCTGTCCGCTCGTCTCTAGTCATCCTCAGTGAAGGAGGATCCGAGCGCATCCGGGTGGAAGCCCCAACTTCTCCGGGGCCCCGGCCAGCCCAGTTTGTCCGCGGTAGCGGACAGAGGTAGCGGACGGGGGTGGGACAGAGGTAGCGGACAGAGGTGGAAGCCCCCGCATTCATGCGGGGGAGCGAGGCTTTCCAAGCCTCGCGGCAATCGTGTTCAGTCCCATGACATCCTTTACAAAGTGTCCCGAGACATCCTTTACACTCCGGCTCCGGGTGCAAGCCCCAACTTCTCCGGGGCCTCGGCCAGCCCAGTTTGTCCGCGGTGGCGGACAGAGGTGGAAGCCCCCGCATTCATGCGGGGGAGCGAGGCTTTCCAAGCCTCGCGGCAATCGCGAATCGCGAGCACGACGCGCTTTAGCGCTGGTGCAACGCGCGCCCCGCGCGTGATATAAATTCCACCGCGCTCATGCCCCTCGCTCCGCAAGAAGTCCGAACCTTCTTCGCAACATCGGTCACCTTCGAACGCCGTTTGATTCTTCAATCCAAGCCTCTCTGTGATCTCCTGCTCGACGTCTTCCGAGACAACCGCAGCAAAGGTCGCCTCCGGCTGCACGAGTTCGTCATCATGCGGAATCATTTCCACGCGATCCTGACGCCCGCGCCCGAGATTCCTCTGGAGAGAGCCATGCAATTCCTCAAGGGAGGATTCTCATATCGGGCAAAGAAAGAATTGGGAATGAAGTTCGAGATCCGGCAGAAAGGATTCAAGGAACACCGGATCAAGGATTTAGACGACTATCGCGCCCACGTGGAATACATCTGGAACAATCCGGTGCGAGCGCGTCTCGTGTTGCGGCCCGAGGATTTTCCCTACTCTTCCGCAAGGTTGCGCGATGCGGTTGATCCGCCGCCCGCCTGGCTTGGCCGGAGTTCCTTCAAAGCCGCATCGTCTGATTGAGCGCGCGGAGCGCGTCTCACCAGCGCTAAAGCGCGGAATTCCCCATTCGCCCCTTTTGCCGCGAGGCTTCGAAAGCCTCGCTCCCCCGACTAGAAGTCGGGGGCTTCCACCTGGCGCGCTTTGCGCGCGTGAAGGAGGCACTCTGCGCGGAAGTTCTGCTCGACGCCTTATCCCAGATCAGGGCGGGCCCATCCTTTCCCGTTGTGGTCGTCGCCGGGTGCCCCGCCCTTCATTTTGTTTTTCGTTGACGAACCCATAGAGTGGGCGGCCTACCCTCCGCGACCGCGCAGAGTGCGGCACCCGCTGTTTGGACGACCCAAGCAAAGAACAATCAAGGGTCGGCCACACGTCCGTCGGTGACCGACGCGAGCCGGTCAGCGTCGTCGTAAGCATACGTCGTCTGCTTCCCATTCTGGTCCGTTACCGAGGTGCGACGGCCTCTCGTATCGTAGCCAAACACAGTTATCGTGGTATCCGGGATGCATACGTCCAGCCTTCTTTGGGGAATTTGCGAAAATACCTTTTTGTAGCGTTGACATCACCGCGATTTCGCGCAAACTGCGGGATTAGATGAAAGCTCAGCACCTTTTACATATAGAGGCGTTCCATTCGACAGCATCGCCATTGATTCGCAGGTCGATTTTACGGAGATCTCGTCCGAGCTAGTGTCTAGAATGGCTGATTTTCTTCGGCCCCAAAGGGCAATCCACCGTCCATCGGCCGATGTCCGTAAACCGTCGTATCCGCCAATAGAAGAAAGTGTCTCCACTTTGCCAGCAGATATCTTTTTCAGAAGGGGAGCAGGCTTGGAATTCTCTATGTAATAAATAGCGGTGGCACCCGGTGCCAGAGCCATGCAGTCGCGATCAATGGTTTCGATCTTGCCTGTGGCAACGTTAAATCGTTTGAGGGGTGTGCCGAATTGGCGATCGAAAGTTTGGGCGTAAACTGTATTCTCGTCTTCAAATGCAATTCCGAAACCAGCCGCCTCGCTCCCGTAATCAAAAGGAAGAGTCCAAGCCCGGATGAGTTTCGAGGTCGCCGCACCTCGTACAACCAGTTGTAACGACTTGTTGTTCCAGTTCCAAAAGGCCAGCCTTGATTCGTTTCTCGAGAGAGCTATCCCATTCGTACTCTTGCTCGCAACAATTCTCTTCGGCTTTTCCTCAAGTCTCTCCGCGTCCGCTTCGAAAATGCCGTCATTCGTCCCGAAAAGAACGTGCTTGCCATCCTTCCTCCATACTGCATTCAAATCGGCGGCCGGGCTTTCGATCTTCCCAAAACGTGAGATTTTCCCCCTATCTAAGTCGATGATGGCCGGACTTGCCGAAGCAGTCTCGTCTGAATCTATTTGGTTCATTGAGAAAACGAGAATCAATGAATCCGCAGGACCTGTCGTCACAGCCAATATCGCCTTAGCGTCAGATATCGTGTAGTGATAATCATCGTCACGAGCCGCAATTGAATGGCAAGTCACGAGAATCATCAGAAACAATATGCTCTTAAAAGCAAACCGCATTGGTCGTGTGTAACTCCGCCTTTGACTTTCCTTTTTAGACATCACGAACACACTCACGGAACTCCAGATTCTCAAAATGGGGCGGGTGGCCCAGCGCGCCGTTCGCGAGGTGCAATTCGCAAATGTGTAACCCCGTTTTTGATTTTGTCTTTCCTGATAGGCGACGCAATCACGAGAATGGACGTAGATTCCCGAAACAGAATAGGCGAATGGAAGAATCGAAAGCAAGAAGGAACAGCAGGACTGGATCACGCTCATAGTATGCCACCCTCGCGAGCCGGGTGCCCCGCTTCTTGAAGTTCCAAATCGAAAACAGAAAACGGGTGGGCAACCGCCCTCCTACCCGATCGTGAGGACCTGTTGTTCGTGCCGCGTCTCGCGGCACGATGTGATGTGAGCCCGGCATCCCATGCCGGGTGAGCGTCCCGAATTCCGAGCCCCGGCAGGGGCGGCACTTGGCAGGTGATTTACAACGAATCCAGGCTCTTTCAATGGCAGGAAGGTTTCGCCGCATTCAGTGTGAGCCAATCGAACCTGGAAAAAGTCCAAGAGTACATCCGTGATCAGGAGATCCACCGTCGCAGGATGAATTTTGCCGAAGAGTGGAATGCGTTATTGGAGAAACACGGGATTACTTTGAATCGTGCGGCATAAGAAGTGCCGCCCCTCCGGGGGCTCTGGTTTTTAAATACTCACCCGGCACCGAGTGCCGGGCTCATATCGCATCGTGCCGCGAGACGCGGCACGAACGCCATCAGTCCGCCGGGCTTGTTGCGGAAGTCTAGTCTGAAGCCAGATTTTGGACACGGGCGGGTGACCCAGTCTTTCCCGTTGTGGTTTTTGCATCAGACTTCCAGATAAAGGGTGCCCCATGTCGCGGGGTTTGCGAGGGTGGGATCACGTGAACCTTGATCAGCCTGGTGTTGCCTCTTTTCTTACGGACTCTATTCCATTTTAGGGAAAGGCGAGTTGATGCAGTTATTACTTCATATCTCATAAAAGCAAAATCCAAAAACGGAGTTCCAGACATCCTCAAATCCTACCCTCGCAACCCCGGCGAGGATGGGGCACCCAGTTTCTCGGAGTCCGATGCGAAGACCACAATGGGAAGGGATGGGCCATCCGCCAAACAGTTCACTTCTTCTTAACGTCAAAGTAAGGCGCACCGAATACGCTTGGGTCTCCCCAAATGGAGGGACCGGAGATGAACGACGGCGCCAGATTTGGATCGGCTCCGTACGAAGGCAGATTAGCTACAGGCCATTGACTTGGGCCGCCTCCAACCCCACTTCACTTCCAGTAGTCATCATCGTTCATGGTGCCCAGAATTCGCCACGCACCACGCAGGACGCTACTTGGTCTCGTTCTTCGGCAGAATGCGCGATTCTGCCGCGAACTTATGACAATCATGAAACGTCGAAACATTTCGCCAGCACTGATTACTATGATCGCATCCCATGTCTTCGCCTCCGGTCGGCAAAAGAAACTGCCCCAAGCCGGCTATGGGAACCAAACGATAATCGGTAGCTGCCGCGGACGACGAAACGGGAAAGTCCGGGTCAATATCGGTGTAGTGCAATACCATGCGCGCCAGCAGCGACGTATTTTTACTAATCCAGATGAATCCCTGCAACGCCGTTTCCGCTCGGTCTCCTCCCCAGCCGACTGCGGGATGATCATCAGATGCCCAAGGACCCGCTTTCTTGATCCGTAATGCAAAAACCGCGAGGGTAGTTCCAGTCACGTTTACTTCACCTTTGTACTCGAAGGTGGCACGGTTCTCCGAAGCGAATACCATC
The DNA here is from genome assembly GCA_003225215.1 of Acidobacteriota bacterium. Taxonomy (GTDB): domain Bacteria; phylum Acidobacteriota; class Terriglobia; order Terriglobales; family Acidobacteriaceae; genus Gp1-AA112. Next base: position 2,639 of record QIBC01000112.1, on the reverse strand, counting down.
CCGAGATCGTTCCCGAAATGCGTAGCGATGAATCCGAACGGATCCGGGAGGCGGATGAAATAGTTAGCGATTTCTGACCAGCTATGTCGCCTTGTCAGTTGGTGAATGGGATGACCGTTCATGGTGAAGTTCGAGTAGTGCTCGCCCTTGCCATGTTCAAACATCGCTTCAGCAGTAAGAAGGTCGAGATGCTGCCACTCCTTGGGTCCCGAGTTGCTGATGAACCGTTCTATAGTTTCCTGGCAAACGAAATTCGGCAGGGTGACCGGAGAAAAGGCGAACTGGCATGCTCCTGCCAACGGTGCAAATTGCGGGCCGGCAGCGGCAATCTGCGCACAACGGGGAAGTAGCGATTGATAACTCTGCGAGACGGACGCAGCTGCTGGAGTTGGAGATGCCTGGCCGCTTGCGATCACGCAGCAAGCGGCCAAGAGGATGAACCATCGTAGGGCTATTGAACAGAAGCCATTCATTTTTTCTTAACGTCAAAATAAGGCGCTCCGAATACGCTTGGATCTCCCCATATGGAGGGGCCCGAGGTGAACGACGGTGCCAGATTTGGATTGGGGCGGCTGGTCCAGCCTTCCCGTTTTGGTGTTTGCATCAGACTTCCAGATAAAGGGTGCCCCATCCTCGCGGGGTTTGCGAGGGTGGGATCACGTGAACCTTGATCAGCCCTGCTGTTGCCTCTTTTCTTACGGATTCTATTCCATTTTAGGGAAAGGCGAGTTGATGCAATTATTGCTTCGTATCTCATAAAAGCAAAATCCAAAACGGTGTTCCAGACATCCTCGAATCCCACCCTCGCAACCCGGCGAGGATGGGGCACCCAGTTTCTCGGAGTCCGAAGACCACAATGGGAAGGAATGGGCCACCCGCCCGGAGCGCGGCACCCGCTCTTTGGACGACCCAAGCAAAGAATAATCAAGGGTCGGCCACCCGTCCCCCCAACTTCTCCGGGGCCTCGGCCAGCCCAGTTTGTCCGCGGTAGCGGACAGAGGTGGAAGCCCCCGCATTCATGCGGGGGAGCGAGGCTTTCCAAGCCTCGCGGCAATCGCGAATCGCGAGCACGATGCGCTTTAGCGCTGGTGCAACGCGCGCCCCGCGCGTGATATAACCTTCGTCGCGCTCATGTCCCTCGCTCCACAAGAGGTCCGAACCTTCTTCGCAACGTCGGTCACCTTCGAACGCCGATTGATTCTTCAATCCAAGCCTCTCTGCGATCTTCTGCTCGACATCTTCCGAGACAACCGCAGCAAAGGTCGCCTCCTGCTGCACGAGTTCGTCATCATGCGGAATCATTTCCACGCGATCCTGACGCCCGCGCCCGAGATTCCTCTGGAGAGAGCCATGCAATTCCTCAAGGGAGGATTCTCATATCGGGCAAAGAAAGAATTGGGAATGAAGTTCGAGATCTGGCAGAAAGGATTCAAGGAACACCGGATCAAGGATGCAGACGACTATCGCGACCATGTGGAATACATCTGGAACAATCCGGTGCGAGCGCGTCTCGTGTTGCGGCCCGAGGATTTTCCCTACTCTTCCGCAAGGTTGCGCGATGCGGTCGATCCGCCCGCCTGGCTTGGCCGGAGTTCCTTCAAAGCCGCATCGTTTGATTGAGCGCGCGGAGCGCGTCTCACCAGCGCTAAAGCGCGGAATTTTCCATTCGCCCCTTTTGCCGCGAGGCTTGGAAAGCCTCGCTCCCCCGACTAGAAGTCGGGGGCTTCCACCTGGCGCGCTTTGCGCGCGTGAAGGAGGCACTCTGCGCGGAAGTTCTGCTCGGCTGCCTGGCCTACGTCAGCAATTTCTTTAGTCATAGCGTCTTCGTCATTACTTTGCAGAACAGCGCAGGCAGTCAGTGAGGGAAATTAGGCGGGCACGCCCGCAGCCGGGACCTGCGATGAAGCTAGTTGGCCAGCTTGCTGGTGGCTCGCCGGGCTCTCGGCTGGGTCTTCGGTTTCTTCTCGCTTTTGAGATTGAGCGCTACTGCAGCGCGGATGAGGTCCTTCAAGGCCGCCTCATCGAGCTTGTCGCCTTCGTGGATGTCGATGGCGCGCCTGACATTCCCGTCGAGGCTGGAGTTGAATAGACCTGCAGGGTCCTTCAACGCAGCTCCCTTGGCAAATGTCATCTTGACGACGCTTTTGTACGTCTCTCCCGTGCAGACGATCCCGTTATGGGAAAAGACCGGTGTTCCAGGGTTCGTTGGTTTCACCCACTTCCACTCTTCGACGATCTCAGGGTCGGCCGCGTGTATGATTTCACGCACTTTCGCGAGCGTCTTCCCGCGCCAGTCGCCAAGTTGCTTGATCTTCTCGTCGATGAATGCAGACGCAGATTCCATGGGGATGGACCTTTCCATGTACAGCTCCAACTGTGTTGAATCCATGACTACCGCAAGTTCAAGGTCACCGTCAACAGGAGGATAGGTCGGACGCAGTTTAAGCCCGCTGCTTGTGCTTCGTATCGGGGCACGGTTTGAGCGAAGCGGAACCGTGCCGGCGAAGAAGCAAGATTTCGGCTTTAGCCGCTGAGTACAGCTCTTTGGCAGTACAAATCTGAATATTCAAAATGGGAAACAGCGATAGCGCGACTCTCAGGAAAACTCCTGGCGGCGGCTAAAGCCGAAAATCATAACT
>QIBC01000006.1 GCA_003225215.1 Acidobacteriota bacterium | reverse complement strand
ATGCTGATGTTCCACGGCGTCGCGTTCCTGAGCGACACGCAGCAAACCGGCCCTCGCGGGCGCGACAAGCTCTTCTCCACCAACTGGATGATGCCCATGGCGCAACGCAGGCTAGGGAACGGAACAATCACCTTCCGCACGATGCTGAGTTTTGAGCCCGCGACGGTTTCGCAGCGGCAGTATCCGTTGCTCTTCCAGCAAGGAGAGACGGCATTCGGCAAGCCGATAGTCGACGGACAGCATCCGCACGACTTCTTCATGGAACTCGCTGCCATGTACGACTACCGCGCAGGCGAGAAGACCCTGCTCTCGTTCTACGCCGCACCGATGGGCGATCCAGCGCTCGGGCCGGTTGCTTATCCTCATCGCGCGTCGGCAGCGGAGAATCCCGTTGCTGCCCTGGGACACCATCTCGAGGACTCGACGCACATCGCAGACGACGTAATCACCGTTGGCGTCACGCATCGCGTAATCAGGTTCGAGGCCTCGGGATTCCACGGCCGCGAGCCCGACGAGTTTCGCTGGAACATTGACACCGGCAGCATCGATTCCTGGTCGACCCGCGTCACCGTAAATCCAAAACAGAACTGGAGCGTCCAGTACTCCATCGGACAACTACATAGCCCAGAAGAACTCGCCCCGGACGAAGACGTACGACGTATGACGGCCTCGATAATGTACAACCGCCCATTTCAAAACGGGAACTGGGCCTCAACGCTGCTCTGGGGGAGAAATCAAAGCTTGGAGGACGGCAACGTAGGCAACGGCTATCTGCTGGAATCCACCGCGCGGTTTATGAACAAAAACTCTGCCTGGACCCGTATCGAAAATGTCGACCGCACCAACGAATTGCTCCTGGGCGAGAACCCCTTTCCCACAGGATTTCAAGAGCGATTCTTCACCCGCGTGCAGGCCTATACGGTGGGATACGATCGCGAGATTGGCAACATTCCACATCTGTCGACCGCCCTTGGCGGCCAATTCACCTGGTACGGCGTGCCAGACGTTCTAAAAACCACGTATGGTTCGCACCCTGCGGGAGTAACGCTGTTTCTGCGAGTTCGCGCTCGTTGAGCGCGAGGGCGCCCAGCAACAACGAAGGATGAACCACTCAGTGAACAGCCTAAATAAGTAGATTCTTGAGATCTGAGTCGCGCCTTTCCGCGTGCGCTTTTGTGATCAGAATGCCCGAGGGTCTCAGCGCACCTTGACAATGCGCAGACCAGCGACAAGGAGCGCCACAGCTGCGGCACCCATCAGGAGCCAAAAGGCAAGAACACGAAACGGGAGGTAACGTGTCATTTCAGGAGTGTAAAAAGTAAGTCCTAGTCCATTCCCGACGCTCGACGGCACAAACAGTCGCATCAGAAACGCCGTCACTACGAGAGAGCCCGCAGCAATCAGAAGTCTCATCAAAACAAGCCTCAAGACCCTGTCCTTGGTAGATCCGAGCAGAATTCTACTGAGGGTAACGCCGGTATTCCATCAGTTATTTTTCATTGGCTGCCAAGCGGTTGACTGGAACTCGTGTCCGGCCTTGGTCCGGACGCAGCACCCGTCGATTCCTGGTTGCCGCCCTGTGTGCACTAGAGTAAATTCTCACACCTATGCTGGAACTTGTAGGCTTGGCGATCGCAGTTACGGCCATCAGTGCTTTGGCGCGGGGACGCGGAGCCTCGCCGATATTGGCCGGTAGCGTTGCGGTAGGCGGCTATGTGCTGATCCTGTTCGGTGGAATGTTCTTTGTTCCTCGTGGCGAGGCGAGGATTCTCCTGCTCGTGATCGCGTGGGCATGGATCGCCGTAGTCGCCGGATATCTGAGATTCGTAGTTGGGGCGCGCCTTCCGAAACCGGACAGCAAGTGGAACTGCTCCAATTGCCGATATTTAAACAATGCAAGCTCAGTAATCTGCGAGGCGTGCCAGCAACCCTGGAAAACAGCGTGAACAGATAGGGCGGCCGAGTAGCCCGATTGCATCCTTCGCCAGCTAGCGCGCAGTCGTTAACGCTGTTCGATTTCGATCACCGCCTGCCGTCGGTGGACACCTTGCGCTTGTAGATTCCGTATCGCTATGCGGATATAGCGGAATTGTTGCAATGGCAGTTTGGAACCTATTTCTGTCAGACCGACACGAATTTCTGAATGCCGCCTTCGGGCTCAGGATTCAATTCTGATAACGCATCCCCATGGCTTGTTCGCGCATGAGCTACAAGAATGCCGCGCATTCGCGCTGTTGGACTGCGCGAAATCAAACCATGTCAAGGTAGTACCCGCTACGGCAAGGTGTTCGCGAAAATGCTTTTTGGCAGCATCAAATGCACACCTTTGTTGCCGTCGACCAGTTCGGTTATATCTACGTCTCCAGCTACGCTTGTGAGCATGTAAGCATCGTCGCGACTGAGGTGCTTCTCGCCGGCGAGAAAATCGATCATTTGGCGTACTGCGATGCGCGTAGCCTCGCTTAAATCGTCGTCAAACCCCATGCTGATGTAGTGCGTGGGCGTCTCGGCGCGCGGATATTTCACTTTCAGGTCTTTGCGCACTACGAATTGAAGCGTTCCAGTTAGGGAAGTTTCCAGGGCGGTGATATCAACTTCGCCGTTTCCCTGCCCGGCATGGCCGTCGCCGATCTCGAATAGCGCTCCTCGCACGTGGACCGGCAAGTATAGGGTGGTGCCCGCGACGAGTTCTTTGTTATCCATGTTGCCGCCGTGAATCGCGGGCGGTGCGCTGCTGATGCGTCCGTAAGCTTCTGGAGGAGCCACGCCCATACTGCCGAAGAATGGATGCAATGGAATTTGGATTCCCGGAGCGAACCTGGCGACCATGCGGTCACGATCAAGTGGAATGATTTTCGTCCGGGAGTAAGGGAAGTCCTGCGTCAGGAATCCTGCTCCGAAGCGGAAGCCGTTATAGGCGTATGGGATCGCGAGATCGATCTTCTGGATGTGAATCTCGAGGGTGTCGCCGGGTTCGGCTCCCTCGATGTACACCGGACCGTTCAGGATGTGGCCGCCCGGCCCATGGATCGTAATTTCCTTGTAAATGTCGCGCAGATTCTGCTGCACCTGATCGGGAGCGACGCCGGCTTTCTCAAGACCGCTGGGACTGTTAGTGATCAAGGTTTCGAAAGTAACCGTGTCGCCGGATTGGATGTGCAGCACAGGGGTCGCCGCAGCGTCGTAATAGCCCCACGCGACGGTTTTAGGCGTTGCCGCGAGGGTGTAAGTGTGATTGGACTGTGAGTAGACATCGGCAGACAACGCGAGCAAACAAAGCGCAAGGAACCGGTGCATGTTCCTCCTCGAAAAGTTATGAACTTGTGGGACAGCGCGTGGACCATCATAGACCGGTACTTGGAGTACCTCTCGCCGGACGAAAAAAGCGGTATTACAAATGAAGGTGATTCGCGGACTGAGAGACGGCGTCTAGCCGCGCAAATTCTGACCGCTTGGTCAATACCACCCCTTAGGCTCTTCCCATTGTGGTCCTCGGCTGTGGGCCTTTTCCGGATCTTTGGGACTAAGCGGAATTCGAATCCGCCTCCCGACAGAAAATTTCCGAAAGATTCGGTCCACAGGTATAGATACAGGCACAGATCCAAATTGATTGTGCGTTTTAATTCATCGAGTAAAGGAACTGAAGAGGGTGAAACGTTGATTCAGATGGCATCTGCGGAATTCACCGAAGGTTCATGTCCTTCGGGCATTGTTTTTTCTCGGAATGTAAACTGCCGATCGCAACTCTCCGTCTAAGCTAGTGTCCAAGTTTGAAAGCACTAACGCGACACTCTGGAAGTGTCTCGAGGCGAGAGACTATGAAGTATTTGCAAGCGGCGGTTGCCATAGCGGCTTTCGCGATCCTGCTCTCTGCATCCTCCTTTGCCGCGCTGGGCGGCGACGTCAACTCGGTTCTGGCCGATCAGGCACAGATGAAGGCGCAACGCCGAGTCACGCAGATGACTGCCTATTCCATCCACGAAATGCAATCGCAAGCAGGAACGACAGTTCGCGAGTTCGTTTCGCCTGAAGGAAAAGTCTTTGGCGTGGCCTGGCAGGGCCAGAGCTTGCCCAATTTCCAACAGGTGCTGGGCTCGTACTACGACCAATTCATCAAGAGTGCTCCGCGGCAGCGGAAGCATGGACCGGTCACGATCCAAATGCCGGGGCTGGTGGTCCAGTCTGGTGGTCACATGCGCGCCTTGACCGGCCGCGCTTACGTTCCCGAAATGATGCCAAGCGGCGTTAAGGCGGATGAGATAAGGTGAAAACGAATTTGAAATTCCCTCAAATTATTCTTGCCGTTGTTCTCATTGGGCTAGCGTCATCCTGTGGAGGCGGTAGCACCGGTGCCGTTTCGGGAAGCGGCACGGGTGGTAGCGGTGGAACCGGCAACAACGTTGCCCAGTTGGTCGTCGATGCCGGTCCGGGCGGCATCGGCACTGTTGACCTTGCCTTTACCACGGTAACAGTGTGTATGCCCGGCACGAGCACCTGCCAGACGATCGATCACGTCCAGGTGGATACCGGTTCCGAGGGATTGCGTATTCTCTCGTCGGTCTTGACTCTTCCTCTGCCGCAACAGACTTCTAACGGAAATTCCGCGTTCGAGTGCACGCAATTCGCAGATCTCACCTTCCTGTGGGGACCAATCGCTACTGCCGATATCCAGATCTCGGGAGAGAGCGCCAAGTCGGTTCCAGTTCAGATCATCAATCCCGTCACGGCAAGTCCTGGAGCTCCTGCCGACTGCAGCCAAACTGCCAATCAACAACTGACCCAGGACGGCACTGTTTTCGATCTGGGAGCGAATGCGATGCTCGGCATCGGTTCCTTCCGTCAGGATTGTGGTTCTGCGTGTGCTCTCTCGGTTATTCCGGCAACCTACTATTCCTGCAACTCAACCGGATGCAGCAACGCGACGCAAACTCTGACGGCCCAGGTGCAAAACCCTGTGTGGATGTTTGCCAGCGACAACAATGGCGTGATCCTGCAGCTCCCCGCAGTTCCCGATGCGGGACAGACGAATGTATCTGGCTCTCTGACATTCGGCATCGGCACGCAATCGAACAACGGACTCGGCAGCGCGGTCATTCTTCCCGTGGACTCAAATTTCGCGAATTTTACAGTTCAGTTCCAAGGTATGAATTTCACCGACGTGAATTTCGTCGACAGCGGTTCGAATGGGTATTTTTTTCTGGATTCCGCTACCCTCACCAATCCCCCATTCAACATTCCTATGCCTGATTGCCCCAAGAGCAGCGCACTCCAGGGCTTTTACTGTCCGAACCCCACGATTCCTCTCTCAGCCTCGCTCATAGGCAGCACCGCCAATGGCACGCCCGTCGGAGCGTCGCGAACGATCAGTTTCAATGTCGCCAGCGCGCAAAACCTCTTCAACACGACTGGAACTGCCTTTAACGATCTCGGTGGAGAAAGCTCGGGCAATTTTGACTTTGGCCTGCCATTCTTCTTCGGAAGAAGCGTCTACACGGCGATTGAGGGACAAAGCACACCTGCGGGAACAGGGCCGTATCTCGCGTTCTGATGAATGATTTCCAGATCCGCGAAATAGCTCGCTTGTGGTTTTTGCCATGAGACGGTCCAGACCTAGATGACCCGCTGCTGCGAGCGGCCCAGCCCTAGGGGTTTAATCCTGGCAATGGCATGTGAGCGCAACAACGAAACCACCCAAGTTCAACGAGCAAAGCATCTCCCGCTAGCCCTACGCAAGCAACGGCAGACGCGGGCGTGTGTCGTGACCGCCTCCGCGGGCAGTCCACAGTGACGGATAACACAATGCCCATGCGTCACGCGCAAATCTCAACCACGATGAACGTGTATGGCAATGCGCTAATGGAATCGAAGCGCGAAGCCAACACCAAAGTGGTTAGAATGGTATTGAAGAACTCTGCGGGGTTTTATGGGGTTGAGGACTCCGAAGCAGTGATGGCTCACCCGAGCTAAACTGCTGTTTTACAGTCGCTTACCAGTGTGGCCCTGTAGCTCAGATGGATAGAGCAGCGGTTTCCTAAACCGTTGGTCGGGTGTTCGAGTCACCCCAGGGCTACCATTTCTGTCAGTTCGGAAGCTAGTGCCAGCTTCTGTATAGCGCGAAGGCGAGACAGCCGAGCGTTACAAGGAGCGAGAGAAGATCGAGGGCAATCTTGGCCTTCTGTGCCATTCTGCGGTTCGATCTTGAGATATTTTCGAAATCGATCACAGGCCTCTCGTCCACTGGTTGGTCTTGGCTGAACGCAGCGAGTCCCATTCTGGGCAGAAATTCATGAGCCGCTGTTCAACAGGGACAGTATTCATCGAAAGATGTATATCCGCAATGTACTAGAGTAACGTGTCCACGGTAATGCTCAGGTTGTTGAGCGAGCCGGCAATTGGCACGTATCGCGCTCTGGGTCCAGTGTTACCTGTGTGCAAGAGTGGGAAAAGCAGCGATTACCCGGGTTATCTGGCTTTGCGCAGACGGCAGGCGTAAAGTGCTGGCATGATCATCTGGGAAGACGATTTCACGGCGGATCTAAAGCCTGGTTTCTTCTGGGTCATATTCCCCATTCAGTAAGCCCTCTGAAATCTACTCATATCGCAACGCTTTTGTGGGATTCACGCCGGCCGCGCGGCGCGCGGGCAGCATAGCTGCGAGCATGGCCACGCCGGCGATGACCACAACAACTCCCATCAGAGTTAGTGGATCGGTGTTGGATACACCGTATAACTGGCTGCGCAGGTAGCGAGCAAGCAACAGGGCAGCCGGCACGGCGACCACGACGCTGATTCCGGCGAGCCACAGCACTTCCCGCAGTACCATCTGCACTACCGAACTTCGGCTCGCGCCCAGAGCCATGCGAATCCCAATTTCACGCGTGCGCTGCGCTGTGGAGAAGGCAAGCACTCCATATAGTCCAATGCCGGCGAGAAAAGTCGCCAAAACGCCAAAGCTCACAGCAAGAAAGGCCACGATGCTTTCGTTGGTAACGTTGTTGTTGATCTGCCGGTCAACCGTGAGCAGAGAATCGAGTACCAATTTCGAATCGAGGTTCTGCATCGCAGTGCGGATCGTATTCATGGCCTGCTCAGGCGCTTGCCAGGTGCGGATATAGAACTGCATGTAGGTCAGGCCGTTCTTCGGATCAACCTGCATGTACGGTACATACACGGTCGGCTCTATCTCACCGCGAAGATTGCGATGTTTCGCATTCCGCACGATCCCAATGATCTGAAACTCAGGCTTGTTCTCAGGCGCTCCGCCACGCGCGAAATTGTGTCCAACCGCCTTCTCGGGAGTTCCAAAGTAACGGCGGGCAAAGGTCTCATTCACGATCGCGACTTTCGCGGCGGTTGCGTGATCCTGGTTGTTGATGTCTCTTCCAATCAGGAAGGGTAGTTTGAGCGTATCGAAATAGCCGGGGGTGATCTCCGCCCACTCGACACTCATTCGCTCCTTCTCGCCTGGCGTATAGCCGGGGATTCCTATGCCACTCATGCTCTGGTTATTAGCCAGCTCAGGATCACTGGTGGCCGCGGCTGAGCGAACTCCGGGCAGTACCGCCAACGTATCGTTGATGCGTTTGTAAAGATCCAAGTTCTGGTTAAGCTGGTAACCTGCATAGCCTGGCGAAATGCCAAACGTCACCAGATGATCTGAAGCAAAACCGACGTCGACGTTTTTCAGGTTATGCAAGGTGCGCACAAATAGTCCCGCTCCAAACAGAAGGAGCAGGCTAAGGCCCATCTGCAGAGCAACAGAACTGCGGCGCAGCTTCAGTTGACCACCGCTGGCGGTGGTCAGTTGTTGCTTCAGCGTCTGTACCAGATCGGGACGCCAGAACTGGAGTGCAGGTGCGAGGCTAAACAAAAGCCCAACTGCCACCGATACAGCGAAGTTGAAGACTAGTACTCGTACATCTGGCGATGGGGAGAAGGGAATCTGGCCGGATGAATCGGCCCAAATCTTGCGAAGCAATAGCTGTGTCACTTCGGGAGCAATGGCTAAACCCAGCACTCCTCCACCAACACCCAGCACGACTCCTTCGATCACCAGCTGTTGGACCACCCGCATGCGCGAGGCTCCCAGCGCATATCGCACGGACATTTCGCGAACGCGTCCCGCTGCGCGCACTAATAGCAGGCTGGCTACGTTGGCGCATGCGATAAGAACGACGAGCCCTACCATTGCCATCACGATCACGAGCGGCGTGCCGATCTGATCGCGCACAGGAGAGAATCCTTTAGCCGCCTCCTGCAACTTCAGGGTGGACTTGGCGACAAACGCTTCGCGGAACTTGGGTGTCGCATTGGGAATCGCTTTCAGTTCCTCCTCGCGCAGCGAATGCCAGAGTGGAGCAAGACCAGATTCGGCCTGGGCCAGTGTCATGCCCGGCTTGAGGCGTCCAACGATATTCAGCCAACGCGAACGCCGGTTATCGAGATCGTTCCATCCCGGAGTAATCTGCGGCTTCATCATCATTGGAGCAAAGATGTCCGGAGCGGCTCCCAGTACGAAGCTTTTGAAGCCCGGCGTCGCTACTCCGACGACGGTAAAGGGATGGCTGTTTACGAGGATGCTGTCGTTCACTACACCGGGATCAGAGCCGAATCGTCTCTGCCAATATCCGTAACTAAGCACGACTACCGGATTGCGCTCCTGGGCCTCATCGTCTGATTGGACAAGCAGCCTGCCCAGGGCCGGCTTCACTCCGAGAACATCAAAGTAATTTCCCGATACGAGCTCGCCCTGCACGAGTTCAGGTTGATTGTGCCACTGCACCCCTACCTGCACCTGATCAGTCGCCACTGCGCCGCTGAACACGGAATTCTTGTCTCGCAGGTCGCGATACATCGGATAAGAAAAGTAGTCATCACTATGGCCGCCATAGGCGTTGATTCTTCCGCGATCGCTTCCCGTGCCCTGAAGCATCACCAGCTGTTGAGGATTCTGAACCGGTAAGCTGCGCAGTATTACCTGATCAAGCAGGCTGTAGATCGCAGTGTTCGCGCCGATGCCTAGAGCGAGAGTCAAGAGAGCGGTCACCGTGAAAGCCGGGGACTTGGTCAATTGGCGGAGTGCATAGCGAAGATCCTGCAGAAAGCTGTCCATGGCATTCCTTCAGTTATTGAAGACACTAATCTGGGGCTTCAAATGCACTTGCTCGTCCACGAGTGACCTTGCTAAGTGACTGAATCTAGGTAATAGGAGAGAAGGCATTCTGGCCGGAATCAGCCGTCGCCGTTCGATTTCGGACAGCATGCTCAAGCAGTGATACAGGATTACCAGTCGCACAGCCGCACTCGGCTGTATTCCGATTTTCAGCGCGATTCAGCGGATCAGTGCCCGATGAATGCTGCCGTCTCTGTGCCCGGCTTTCGAGCAGCCTGCGGCTCCTCAACAAATGAGCGCAACTGCTTGAGCAGGAGCATCAGACATGCGATCCCAATTACCAGCAGAATCGTTCCGCGCGTCGGGTGGCCGAGGATCGCGTATCCCGCTCCGAACAGAAATGAATAAACCATAGCGCATCCCAGCAGCCAGAGTGCGAGATTGCGGCCCAGATCGCGCGTAGGCTTCACGTCTTTGGCGATAGCAGCCACGTGCTTCCATCCACGTACATCCGGACGTACATGGCGATAGAACCTCACCAAGACCTCCTGGCTCACCGGCCGGGTCATGAATGTAACGATCAACCAGGCCGCTGTCGTAACTGCGGTCGTTGTGCTGGCGCTCTTGGCAAATACGACCGAGGCATTTCCCGAAAAGGGATGCAAGAGGCGTAAGGCAAGCGAAGTGACAAGAGCGACGACCATCGCGGTGATCTCGCTCCACGCGTTGATGCGCCACCAGTACCAGCGGAGCAGGTAAACCGCTCCGGTTCCTGCGCTCAGTTCGAGCACCCATTGCCATCCAGCCTGGATGGAGGCGAGTTGAGCCGCCACAATCGCCGCGCAGATCACGAGGAAGACTGTCACAATCCGCGAGACGAAAACGTAATGCTTCTGCGATCCTTCCGGTTTGATGAAGCGCTGGTAGAAGTCCGCGACAAGGTATGACGCGCCCCAGTTGAGCTGCGTCGCGATGGTCGACATGAACGCTGCAAGGAATCCTGCGATCGCAAGGCCCCGCAGTGAGGCAGGAAGGTGCTGCGTAAGGACCAGCATGTATCCATCTTCAGGATGACGTCCCGCGGCCGAGCCGTCCAGATTTGGATAAAGAACGATCGCGACCAGCCCCACGAGAATCCAAGGCCATGGCCGTAGAGCGTAGTGCGCGATGTTAAACCACAGCACTGAAAGCATTCCCTGCCGCTCATCCTTGGCGCTGAAGATGCGCTGAGCGATATATCCGCCTCCACCCGGCTCTGCTCCGGGATACCAGAATGCCCACCACTGCAGGCCGAGATACACCAGCAATGTGATCACCGGAAGTGTCCACCAGGTCTCTGCGCTGAGGCCGCTGGAGAAGTCGGGAAATAGCTTCAGCGGGTTCCCATGTGGAATCGCCGGTACCGGCGGCTGCGCGATTTGCAGCTTTCGCAGCAATTCATGCATTCCTCCCGCCGCGGTGACTCCGTAATACGCGACCGCAATAACAACGCCCATTTTGAGGACGAACTGGAATAGGTCAGTCCACAGCACTCCCCAGAGCCCGCCGATTGCAACGTAGAATCCGGTAAAGGGAACGATGACGAAGATGCAAATGGCCAATGCTGTGTGCTCGCTTACGCCGACTACAACGCTGACGATACTGATCATCGCCTTCGTCACCCAGCCGAGGATGAGGCAGTTCATCAGCAATCCGATGTATATGGCGCGAAAGCCGCGCAGAAATGCTGCAGGCTTCCCTGAGTAGCGCATCTCTGCAAATTGCACATCGGTGAGTAGACCGGATCGACGCCAGAGTCGAGCGAATAGGAAGACGGTCATCATTCCTGACAGCAGGAACGACCACCATAACCAGTTGCCGGCAATGCCCTGCGTGTACACGAGACCGGTCACGAGCAGCGGCGTGTCCGCCGAGAACGTTGTTGCCACCATCGAGGTTCCCGCCAGCCACCAGGAGACCGATCGACCCGACACGAAATACTCTTCCATGCTGCTGCCGGAACGTCCACGGAAGTAGAGTCCCATGAGGATGGTGATGCCGAGGTAGCCGATGATCGCCGACCAGTCCAGCCAGGTGAGGTGCATGCGCAAGAGATTAGCCGCGAACGCGAGAAGAGGCAATCAAAAGCTGAAGGAAAAACGATTTATGAAGTCTGTTCTCGCTTTACTTCGAAGTCTGTGGAGGTGAAGAGGTGTTATCATGCGCACGCCGTAGCAGACTTCGTGATGATGAAAAAATCATTTTGCTTCCTGCTCCTGCTTACCTTGGCCTCCATTTCCTTAAGCGCCTTCGGCGCTTCCATCCAGAAACAACTGATCGATCTAAATCGCGGTTGGCAATTTCGTCGTGCCCCCGATAGTGCTCTGAATCACGTCGCCGGAGTCGAGCCCGAGGTGGATTCCACTACTTTGCAGCGTGTGGCCGATTGGACGCCCGCGGAGGTGCCTGGCTGTATCCAGACCGATCTGCTGCGCAACAAAATCATCCCCGAGCCTTTCTATCGCGACAACGAAAAGAAACTGCAATGGATCGGCCTAGAGGACTGGCAGTACCAAACCAGCTTCGATGTTTCTGCCGCAACGCTCGCTCGCAAGCATATTGAGCTGGTATTCCAAGGTCTCGATACGTATGCAACCGTGTATCTCAACGGGCAAGGAGTGCTGCGCGCGGAGAATATGTTTCGCATCTGGCGTGTCGATGCGAAGCCTTATCTAAAGCAGGGGAGCAACACGCTTCAGATAGTCTTTCGCTCGCCCATCAATGAGGTACTCAGGCAAATTCAAGGTTTACCGTATCACTTGCCATCCATCTCAGTGCATGACGCAGACGTCGAGAAGGGAATTGGTACCGATCCTTACACGCGCAAGGCACCTTATCAATATGGCTGGGATTGGGGGCCGCGCTTTGTCACGATGGGTGTGTGGCGGCCTGTGACGCTGGAGAGCTGGGACGACGTTGTGATTCGCGATCTGCATATCGCTCAGGACGAAATCACAGCCGACATGGCGAACATCGTCGCGAATCTCGAGATCGAAGCCGACATCAACACCTCGGCAAAGCTCACGATCAATTACACATCGGCTGAAATGAAGACCGCCAAGAAGGTGGAAAGAAGCGTCACGCTGGTTCGTGGCTTGAAGGGCGTAACTGTGCCCATTGAGATAGAGAAGCCGGAGCGCTGGTTTCCTGCCGGATACGGACCACAATCCCTGTATGAATTCTCAGCGACCCTGGAAGTCAGGAAAGGAGTTGCCGATCAGGCTAAGGTCCGCACCGGCCTGCGATCTCTGCAGCTCCGCCGCGATCCCGACCACTGGGGCCGGAGCATGGAGTTTGTAGTAAATGGCATTCCCATATTCGGAAAAGGAGCCGACGTAATTCCGTTCGATAGCTTCCCCTCCCGCGTCACTGCCGCAACTTACCGCGAGATTCTCCAGTCTGCCCGGGACGCGAACATGAACATGATCCGCGAATGGGGAGGCGGCATCTACGAGAGCGATGAGTTCTACAACATCTGCGATGAGCTAGGCCTGATTATCTGGCAGGACTTCATGTTTGGTGGTGATATGCATCCGGGCAACGCGGAGTTCCTGGACAACGTGCGTCACGAGGCCATCGATCAGGTGAAACGGTTGCGCAATCATCCCAGCATCGTGATCTGGTGCGGCAACAACGAAGTTGAAACAGGATGGATGCATTGGGGTGATCGCCAGCAATTCAAAGCTGAGGTCGGGCAAAAGACCGCCGAAAAAGTCTGGCAGGACTACATGGTGCTGTTTAACCGAGTGCTGCCTGACGTCGTTGTCCAGTATGGTCAGCCGGTACCATATTGGCCAAGCTCACCCAGCGCGAACTTCGAAGACGATCCGGACACGCAACGCATCGGCGACATGCATTACTGGCAAGTGTGGCATGCCCTAGCCCCAATCGAAAACTACAAGCAGCAAGTTCCACGTTTCATGACGGAATTCGGCTTCCAATCATTTCCCGAAATGAGCACGATCAGATCATTCAGCACCCCGGAGGATTGGGACATCAGCTCTGCAGTCATGCTCTCGCATCAAAAGAACAAAGGCGGCAATGGCAGGATCTATGACTATCTGCTGCGCTACTTTGGCCAGCCGAAAGACTTCTCTTCATTCCTGTATGCCAGCCAGGTGATGCAGGCAGAGGCGATCAAGATGGGAGCTGAGCACTTCCGTCGCAGCCGCCCGCGAACAATGGGCTCCCTGTACTGGCAACTGAACGACTGCTGGCCGGTGGCGTCATGGGCAAGCATCGATTATTACGGCCGTTGGAAAGCACTGCAGTACTATGCGCGCCGTTTCTACAACGACCTGTTAGTGAGCCCAAATGAAGAGAACAGCGCGCTACAGATCTATGTCGTCTCTGACAGGCAGCAAACGCAGCCTGCGCAGTTGCGAGTGCGACTGATGGACCTCACGGGCACAGTGCTCGAAGAAAAGTCGGCAGACATTCAGGTAAAGCCGCTCGCCAGTGACGTGTATCTCAGCTTGCCTGTAACCGAGCTTTTGGCACGACGCCAGCGCGAACAAGTGTTCATTGATTCGCAGCTCCTGGTTGGCGGCAAGGCCGTCTCTCGCAATCTCTACTTCTTCGCCAAGATGAAGGAGGTTCGTCTCCCACAGCCCGAGATCAGAGCAAACGTTGAGGCCGCTGGGAATGGATATAGACTGACGCTACAGTCATCGCAAATTGCGCGGGAGGTTTATCTGTCGTTCGGTGACTTCGATGCGAAATTTTCCGACAACTACTTCGATCTGCTTCCAGGGGAGTCCGTGCAGATCGAAGTCACGAGTAAGGCTTCTCTCGATCAATTACGGCAGGCGATGAAAGTTGTGTCTCTGTACGATGCGTTTCTTCCACCGATGGACCATGATGTACCGGGTCGCACAGCGACGCCGTGATTCGCTACATAGAAGCTTTACGCGCCCAGTCTCTTCAATGCCGCGCTAGCGGGTGCAAAGTCGCTCGCGCTGGCGCGCGCCGTCTGATAGGCCTTTTTTGCTCCGGCTGTGTCACCGGTTTTTTCCAGTACCTGTCCGAGCAGATAGTGAGCTTGAAAGAGTGGAGCGTCTTCCGACTTCTCGCCTTGATCGATGTAGCGTTGTAAGAGTGTTGCCGCGAGCGGCAGGTTGCGGTTCACTCTAAGCAGCAGGGATGCAGAGTCAAAGAGGGCGGAGTCGCTCTTGGTATTCAACTTCGCCGATTGCTGTACTGCTGCCTCAAGGTCATTAAGACGGTTTACGCGCCGATAGAACGAAGCTAGGTCGAAAATGCGGCGATGCCCGGGATCAGCTTGCAGGGCCTTCTTGTATTGCTGTTCGGCATCGCTGTTTCGTTTGTCGTGCTCTGCAATGCGAGCGCGAATCCAGTAGGCCGTTGCGGGCTCAAGCTTTTCGACCGCATTGGCCTGCGCGGCTGCTTTATCGATTCCTCCGCCGAGAAAGCCTGGAGCTTCGATGTAGTATTCGCTCAGGTCGGATCGCGCCTCGATGTTCTTCGGGTCCAATTCCACTGCCTTCTCAAATGCGATCCGCGTCTTCTTTGCCAGGTTGATGGCGGTGAACCAGCTTGAGTGATCCGCCTTCTCTCCGTAGGCTCGTCCGAGCCAAAGCTGGTTGAGGCTGCTGCCCGGACTCAGGCTGGCGGCGCGCTCGCATTCGGAAACGGCGGCGTCCCACCGCTCCTCGGCGTAATGAACTCGGCACAGGAGATTGCGTTCTGCCGCTCCCGACGGATTTGCATTTAGCGATGTTTTCAGCATACGGATCGCGGCATCGGCTTCGCCGTTTACGAGCAGCTGGTGAACGGAGTCGAGCGGCGCGTTGGCCGGCGAGACCGCCGGAAGCGCAAAGACAACAATCAATAGTAATGAGAAGAAACGAGAGATGGACATCAACAGTTTACCGGGCACGAACCTCGAGTCCAGGTCGCAAGGGAGTACCGGCGTTCATGCTATTGAGAGCGATGACTTCTCCGGGCTGGACGCCGTTCATAATTTCGATGCGAGTGTTGTTTGCTATGCCGGCTTCCACTGTCTGACGTTCGAGATGACCATTGCGGATTACGTACACATATCGGCCATTCTCGTCTTCGTGCAGGGCCTCGCGCGCTATGGTCACTACGTCCTTCTTGTTTGCAATGCTTACATTGACGGTGACATTGATGTTGGGCAAGAGACGGCTGTCCTCGTTATCAACCGCGCACAGAACCTGGCCGACGTTACGAGTTCCATAAGTTGTGATCGTGTACGGCATCTGGCTGATTTCTCCGCGCCAGATCTTTCCTGGAAGAGCATCCCAACTAACCGTAACAGGCTGGTTCACGGCGAGCTTTCCCAATTCGGGTTCGTCAACAAAAGCTCGCACCTGCACGCGACGCAGGTTTGCCAGCTGAATGAGGAGCTCTCCTTGTTGAACGTATTCACCCTGCTTGATCGGAATGGAATAGACCGTGCCTTCGAATGGCGCCCGGATTTCACTGTGTTTCAGCAGGTCCTGAGCCGCTGTGTAAGAAGCGCGTGCCTGCTCAACCTGCGCCTCAACACGATTTACTTCAGGACGCGAGTAGCGATCCTGTTGCTTGTCTTGCAGCACTTTCAGTTGTGCCTGAGCAGCCGTCAGTCTACTCGCGGCCTCGCGCACCTCGGCAGGAGCTGCAGCTCCAGTCTGGGCCAATTTTTGTACGGCGTCGTAGTTCTTCTGCGCGCTATCGCGCTCAGCCTGAGCCTTCACTAGTTCGGAGCGTGTATTCAGGACTTCTTCCTGAGTTCCACCACTCTGGATCGCGTGCTGGTCAGCCTCGGCAGCCTTCGTTTGCGCCAAAGCACGTGCAGCCTGGGCGCGGGCGTCGGCGTCGTCCAGTTGCATGAGAAGCTCGCCCTGTCGGACCCGCTGTCCTTCGCGGACGTAAATCTTCCTCACAGTCGTTGGTGCAGGCGCGTGAGCCTCGAAATTCTCCATGGGCTCGACTTTGCCGTTAGTGGAAATTGTGGTGATGAGGTCTTGTTTGGTTACATGGTCAACTCTGACAGGAACTTCGCCCTTGCGGCTTGATATGAAGGCGGCCAGCACAATTACTGCAAGAATGGCGATAACGATGCCTCGCCAAACGTGCTTGCCATTGCCGTTATTTTGTCTAGTGCGCTCTGCCATCAGAAGAACAAAATTAAAGTATATCGGACGAGTGAGCAGCTTTCTTCAGCCGCTTCCCTCAGGCTTACCTGCCAAGGCTGCTAATCAGATGCCTCCTGGACTGGTTTCGGCTCAGCGGCATCTCCAGAAATCAGCCTTCCATCTAAACCCACTAATAGCTTACGTCTATATGGGTTTAGCCATGCGAATTGGACTGCGGAGAGCCAAAGAAGTCACCCAGGCAGTGTACCGGGAGGTGCAACGCACCCGTGTGCTGAACATGGCAGCAGGGCTCTCGTACTACTTTCTGCTCTCGCTGTTTCCACTCCTTATTGTGCTGGCCACGCTGCTGGGATACCTGCCGATTCCCAACCTGTTCAACCACAGCATGGACTTTGCCGCCCGCTTTGTTCCGTCAGAGGCGATGGGCCTGGTGCGCAGGATTCTCCAGAGCGTACTAACACCAAATCGCGGAGGATTACTCTCGATCGGATTGGTGGGAACCCTCTGGGCCGCTTCGGGTGGGTTCTCGGCGATGATCGATGCGCTCGACATCGCCTATGATGCTCGCGCGAGCAGGCCAATGTTGAAACAGAGATTAGTGGCAGTTGCACTCACTTTTATGACTGGCGGCCTGATGGCTATCGCCATGCTATTGACAATGGTCGGCGATCGCGCTGGTCACTTTCTCAGCAACGTCCTTCATCTCTCATATGTGTTCGAACGGAGTTGGCCCTTCCTCCGCTGGGGAATCATTGGACTTTGCATTGTTCTCTCGATGGAGGTGCTGTACTTTTTTGGACCCAACGTGAAGCAGCGCTTCAAGCACACTCTGCCAGGAGCGCTCGTGGGAACGGTGTTGTGGATATTGATTTCGGCGGCCGTCAACGTCTATGTGTCTCACTTCGCCAACTACAACAAGACTTACGGAACTATCGGCGCAGTCGTTGCCTTGCTCTTCTGGCTCTACGTGAGCAGCATTGCGATTCTGATTGGCGCCGAATTGAACGCGGAGCTCTTGAAAGTCGAAGGCGAGAGGCTGCAAGGACAGCAACGAGTCGCGCCAGGCCAATTGGTCGAGATGCCTAAGGCTGCCTGAATTTAGGTAGAGACGCAGCATGCTGCGTCTTACGAAGGCGTTTGGGTGCCTCCAAATGGCAGTGTGGAGACGCGGCATGCTGCGTTTCTACCAGCACCGTTACAATGGGAGAGATGTCCCGAGCTCCCGCATACACGCCGGAACACGCGAAGTCCGGTTTGGATTTCGCCTTTCCTGATATAGAGACCTGGCCGAATCAATTTCCAGCTTACGAGATCGAGATCGATATACCGGAATTCACCTCGGTGTGTCCCAAGACGGGGCTGCCGGATTTCGGCGTTCTTACGCTACGTTATATGCCGCGGAAACGATGTTTGGAGTTGAAGTCACTGAAGGAATATCTCACCTGCTATCGCAACCTTGGTATCTTTCAGGAAAACATCGTGAATCGAGTTCTCGAGGATGTTGTGAGCGCTGCCGATCCGGAATGGGCACTGGTTCGCGGCGTTTTTCGTCCGCGGGGTGGAATTGGCACAACGGTTGAGGCACGCTGGCCGCGTCCGATCGCCGGTCCTAAGGAACGCGAATAAAGATGCAGCGTGCGACACGACCGCTGCTCGCACTGGGTCTGCTCACTGCGCTCAACTTTCTCAACTATATCGACCGCTACATACTGCCTGCTGTCCAGCCACTGATTAAGCGGGAGTTCCATCCTTCCGACACGGCGTTAGGCGCGCTGACGATGGTGTTCATACTGTTCTACATGTGTGTCGCGCCAGGCGTTGGGTTTCTTGCGGACAGAAAATCGCGCAAGGCCATTATGGTCATTGGCGCACTGATCTGGAGTGGAGCGACTCTCCTGACAGCGGTGACATACAGCTTCACCTCTCTCTTGATTCGGCACACCGTCGTCGGGGTCGGAGAGGCGACCTTTTCACTAATAGCTCCCGCCTATATCGCCGACTTGTTTCCCGCAGAAAAACGCGGACGCATTCTCTCGTTCTTCTACTTGGCAATCCCCATGGGCGCGGCTCTTGGGTACATCATTGGTGGTGCCCTTGGAACTCGGTATGGATGGCGCGCCCCCTTTTACGTGTGTGCTATCCCGGGCTTCATGGTCGCCGTTTGGTTTTATTTTGCCGCGGACGAGCCTCTGCGGGGCGAAAGCGAAATCGCCCTCCATACCGTTCAGCGGACAACGTTCCGAGGGTTGCTGCGCAATCCCGCGTTCTGGACAGCTACACTCGGCCTCGCGATGATGACGTTCGCCATCGGCGGAATCTCAGTTTGGATGCCCACGTTCCTTGAGCGCGAAAAAGGCATCCCGCTCGATAGAGCGAACTACTACTTTGGACTGATCACAGTTGTGGATGGCCTCGCCGGAACCGCGGTCGGCGGTTGGCTGGGAGACCTCTGGCTGCGCCGATCGCGCGGAGCCTATTATGGGATATCGGCGATCAGTGCCTTGCTGGCTCTTCCGGGCGCGGTCTATGCGTTCTATGGACACCCAGCCTGGATTTTTCCATCGCTGGCGGTTGCCGAGTTTTTCCTCTTTCTGAACACAGGACCGCTGAACGCCGCTATCGTAAATTCAGTGGCCGCTCCGATTCGGGCCACTGCGATTGGCATAAATCTATTCATCATTCACCTCTTTGGAGATGCATTTTCCCCCGTCCTGATCGGTGCGATCTCTGACCGCAGCAGCCTCCGCCTCGGTTTTTCCGTTACCCTGATTGCGATGGTTGTCTCTGCCTTTATTCTTTTTTTAGGCACTCGCTTCGCCCCGCCACGAGCGCACGAACGGCAACTTGCAGGAGCCTTGGCTTGAACCGCTGGATGTGGCTTGCAAGCGGCATGCTGCTGGGAGCGGATTGGCTGCGACGGTCTCTTCGTACCGCTTTCGGCATGGGCAAGCTGGCGGATGTCACCAGCCCAGAATGGGATAGGCTGCCTCGACGCGAAGGGGGACAACCTAGCATTGCGGTCGTCGTTCCGGCGCGGAACGAGGGCGGCACGATTGAACAGTGCCTGCTTTCCTTGCTGGCTCAGGATTATCCCAATTTGCAAATTCTTGCTGTGGATGATCGCTCTACTGATGCAACCGGCTCGGTCATGGACCGGATCCAGGCCCGGTCATCCGGAAAACTCCGCGTAGTACATGTGAGTGAACCGCCTCCGGGGTGGCTGGGAAAAACGCACGCGATGTGGTGCGGCGCCCGCGAGACGCAGAGCGATTGGATCCTGTTCACCGACGGCGACGTAATCTTTCGCGAAGATGCGCTTCGCCGCACTCTCGCGTACGCCGAAGCTACGCTTGCCGATCACCTCGTAATTTTCCCCACGCTCATTATGAAGGGATTCGGCGAGCGCATGATGCTGGGATTCTTTGGTCTGGCTTCCTCGCTCCTCCTGCGGCCCTGGAGAGTGAAGGATCCGAAAGCCCGAGATTTCATCGGAGCTGGAGCATTCAATTTGATCCGACGCCGAGCGTACGAACAACTGGGCACATATCAGGCGCTCCGCATGGAAGTAATCGATGACCTGAGGCTGGGAGGAGCTGTCAAGGGACATGGTCTGAAACAGGATTGCGTCCTCGGCACCGACCTCGTGCGAGTCCGATGGGCAGAAGGGGCCATGGGTGTGGTGCGCAACCTGCGCAAAAACGCCTTCAGTCTACTGCACTTCAACTGGTGGCTAGCTGCCCTGGCCACTGTCGCGGCTTCAATTTACCAATTGGGGCCATGGGTTGGCCTGGTCGCGGCTCCAGGAGTTGCGAAACTTGGATTCGCGGTTGCCATCTTCTCGATTGCTTTGCTCTATTGGCGAATGGGCCGTCAATTCGGACTTTCTCCCTGGTTTTTCTTAACCCATCCTCTCTCGACAGTCATGTTCGTCTACACATTGCTGAATTCTGCTGTTAGCTCGCTCATACACGGTGGAGTGGTATGGCGAGGTACTACTTATCCCCTCGAGGAAATCCGTGCCTTTTCCGTGGAAAGACAGAAAGCGCTACAACGCGTCCGAAACGACATTCAGTTTACTGATAACAGATATTAGGAGTTGGGGCTAAGTCCAAGTGTCTCGCTTCGATCTCACGCTTCCGACGGCAATCGTTATGCTATGCTCGGCGCCAGGTCGGTTTTGGAGCTTCCTCTCTTGCCTCGCCGTCTGTTCTACGCGATAGCCCCGGTGCTGTTGTCAACGTGTATGTTTTCCCAGAATGGTGACGTCACCCCGCCCCTGGCAGACCAATTCGAGCAGGTGGCTCGAGTCATTTCAGGCAGCAGCGATCAGCAGGCAGAGGTTCTGTATCTTCAATCAAAGATTAAGCAGAATTTTGGAGAACACGCCGACGCCTTGCGATTCGCCGAACGTTCAGTCATGGCTAATCCGAAGCAGGCGGCTTATCATCTGCAACTCGCGAGCGTGCTGAGTGAAGAGTTAAAAGATGCCAGGCTCTTCAGAAAAATCTCACTCGCGAAGCGAGTACACTCTGAGCTGGAAACTGCCCTGAAACTCGAGCCAAAGAACCCCGATTGCTTGCTAGGCATGATGATGTACTACGAGCAAGCGCCGGGCGTGCTGGGCGGAAGCAAGGACAAGGCACACCACCTGGCCGAGCAGATTGGAAGAATTGATTTGTCGAAAGGCTATCTCGCTGAAGCGCAACTTGCCCGCATGGAGAAAAGGACTAATGGCCTCGGAGACTTATATCTGAACGCCGTCAAAGCTGATCCAACGAGTTTCGACGCTCTAGTCTCACTGGCCAGCTTTTACGCTTCCGACGTGCAAAAAAAATAAGATGTCGCGAACAGATACCCCGGGGTTCTAGGGCATAGCCGTGACGCAGAGGAATTGATTAATTTCCGAAGTACCTCACAAGCGCCTGCGTAAGCCCTTCCATCGTGTACTCATCGGCTTCCACGTCAATCCTCAAACCGTAATCGCGCATGGTGCGTGAGGTCACCGGGCCGATCGAGGCGAACTTCACATGCGAAAGCTTCGTGGGAATATCGGTGCCGACAACAACCGTAAAGAAGTTCTGCACGGTGGAGGAACTTGTGAAAGTAATAGCATCCGGAAGCGGCCGATCGTCGAAGACGGTCTGCATGCGAGACTTCGCGTCTTCCGGAATCATAGTGTGATAAGCCTCAACCACATCCACGTGCGCTCCTGCCGCTCGCAGCTCGTCGGGGATCACATCGCGCGCAATCTTCGCTCTTACTAATAAAACTTTCTCGCCCTTTACGAGTTTTCGCAGGGAGCGAACCACTTCTTCTGCGACATAATGCGGAGGCACAACATCCACAACTAACCCATGGTCCTGAATGCGCTCCTCTGTGACCGGTCCGATAGCGGCGATCTTCAGATGCTGAAGGGAATCGACGCTGAGGCCCAGTGGCTCAAGCCGGGAAAACATCGCTTCGACGCCGTTTACGCTGGTGAGAATCAGCCAGTCATATTGCAGGATGTCCTTGAGTGCGGTGTCGAGCGCGTCGTATGAATCCGGTTCGCGAATCTCGATGACTGGAGCCTCAATCACCTCTGCGCCAAACTGCTTCAGTAGGGACGACAGACCGTCGGCCTGTCTGTGAGCGCGAGTGACGACGATGCGCTTGCCGGCGAGCGGGCCGGAAGTCACCAACTCTGCCACGCGATGCGCCTGTGGATCAGCGGCTCTCTTCTTTGCCATGGCCATACGAAGATGCAGGATACTACGGTTGCTGTGGTACGGAAGCTTCTTTCCCGTAAACCGCGTCCAGGATTCTGCCGGCGCCGCGCGACAGTAGAGCCTGCCCGACTTCTACACCAAGCTTCTCGGGATCGGATCCGTCTTTTTTCTCGCGAATAATTGAGCTTCCATCGGGACTAGCGACTACAGCTCGAAGCAACAAGACTCCCCGAGTTTGTTCCGCATAGGCGCCGATCGGAACCTGGCATCCGCCCCCCAATTGATTCAACACTGCTCGCTCGCACGCGACTGCCGCCCGAGTTGGAGGGTGATCGAGAAATCTTGCTGCCTCGATCGTCGCAGTGTCGTTTGCACGAGTCTCGATCGCGAGCGCGCCTTGTCCCGCAGCGGGACACATCTGCCTCGGCTCAAAGTAATGTCGGACTGCCTCGGTCAGTCCCAATCTGGTTACACCCGCAGCAGCCAGGATGATGGCGTCAAACTCACCAGTGTGGAGCTTTCGCACTCGAGTATCTACATTTCCGCGCAACGGAATGATCTCGAGATCCGCACGGAGCGAGTGCAATTGTGCTTGTCGTCGCAGACTGCTCGTGCCAACGCGCGCATCCTTCGGCAGCTTGTCGATTTGCGAATAATGAATGGAGAGAAACGCATCTCGCGCATCTTCCCGTTCTGGTATTGCCGCCAGCACAAATCCGGGAGAGAGCTCAGTTGGCAGGTCTTTGAGACTATGTACCGCAAGATCAACGCGGCGTTCTGACAGAGCCTCTTCGATCTCTTTAGTAAACATTCCCTTGGTCCCGACTTTGGCGAGGGCAACGTCGGTGATCTTATCCCCAGTGGTTTTGATGACCTCAATTGAGATCGTGTGTCCCTGTCGCTGCAGCAGGGCGGCAATGTGATTCGCTTGCCAAAGAGCGAGCTGAGATCCACGCGACCCAATGCGAAGATGAGCCATTAGTGGCGAGAACCAGGCTTCGGCTCGGCAACTTCGTTCTCGTCCGAGTGGATCGCGAGAGATTGCTCTTGCCGCTGATGAAGCCGCTTAGAAGCCTCTTCGTTCGTCACGCCTGAGGCTCCGTTCCACTGTGAAGCATCGTTCTCGATCCCGAAGATGGAACGCAGAAGTTCGGCGGTAGAGGCAAGCTGGTCTGAGCCGCTAAAGCCTTTCAGCGTGGTAATGGGAACATGCAGAATTTTGTTCACGATGCTGCGTGTGAGATTTTCGATTGCACTTTCCTGTTCCGGCGAGAGCTTACCGAGTCGGCCGCGCAGTCGATCGACTTCCGACTGCCGGATCTGCTCGAGACGCTGCTGCAGGGCAACGATCGTAGGTACAGCATCCAGGCTCTGCATGCGCCGTTTAAAACGCGCGACTTCTTCTTCGACCAGCTTTTCCGCGCGCTCCGCCTCGCGTCCGCGGTCGCTCACGTTTGCTTCGACTACCTGTTGAAGATCGTCGATGTCGTAGACAAAGATTCCCTCCACCTGACTCATCCGCGCATCAACGTCTCGCGGAACAGCGATATCGATGAAGAACATTGGCCGGTTCTTGCGGCGATGCATGAACATCTCACCGTGCTCTCGCCGGAAGATCGCGTGGGGCGCGCCGGTGGAAGTGATCACGATGTCCGCCTGATCGGCAGTGCGGTAGAGCTGATCAAAATGGATCGCCGTGCCTCCCACCCTCTCTGCCATCTTGAGCGCGCTCTCATGCGTGCGATTCGAGACGAAGATCGTGCCGGCTCCGTGAGAACGCAAATGACGTGCAGCTAATTCGCTCATCTTCCCAGCGCCAACTACATAGACACTTCTTCCTTGCAGGTTGCCGAAGATTTTCCTGGCGAGTTCCACAGCGACTGATGCAACCGACACCACCGAGCTCCCAATCGCCGTTTCTGTGCGCACTCGCTTCGCTACTGAAAATGCCCGGCTGAGTAGGGCGTCGAGGTTCGCGTGAACTGAACCTATCGCTTTGCCGATTGCGTACGACTGTTTGACCTGTCCCAGGATCTGCGGTTCCCCAACGATCATTGAGTCCAAGCTGGCGGCTACTCGGAAAACGTGGCGCACTACATCGTCACCATTGTGTTCGTAGAGATGCTCACGCAGCGTGGATACATCCGTCAGAAGATAGTCGCGAATGAAGCCATGCAGATCGGCGCCGGTGTCGGATGCAACAGCAAATTCCACGCGGTTACAAGTCGAGAACACAACGCATTCCACAACGCCCGGATGCTGCAGCAATTTCCGTGTAGCCTCCTCCAGGCGCCACTCTGGAACCGCGAGCCGTTCCCGTACTTCGACGGGAGCGGTTTTGTGGTTTACGCCGAGGAGTTGGAGCTTCATCGCGATACAAACCTATGAACGCCGCTGAAGTAGTTTGCTGCCCAGACGCTGAGTGCGGCTGCAAAGGCGAACGCAGACAGCAATGCCGCGCGTCGTCCACGCCACCCAGAGTTCCATCGCGTATAGAGCATCACCGTGTAAACGCCCCACATCAGCAAACTAAGAATGATCTTGGGATCCTGAAAGTAACTGGCTCCGTACTGCATCTGCGCGATCACCGAACCCGCGATCAGCCCGATTGTCATGAAGGGAAAGCCAATCAGAAGCAATCGATAACCGATGTTGTCGATTGTCTCCAGCGCCGGAAGTTTCCCGGCAATTCCGTTCAGATCTTTGCGTTTCAGGCTGCGCTCATGCAACAGGTAGAGCACGCTGGCGATGAAGCTGAAGAAGAGCGCCGAGTATCCGATCAG
Source organism: Acidobacteriota bacterium (assembly GCA_003225215.1). Lineage (GTDB taxonomy): Bacteria > Acidobacteriota > Terriglobia > Terriglobales > Acidobacteriaceae > Gp1-AA112. The sequence continues at coordinate 40,759 of QIBC01000006.1, read as the reverse complement.
GATCAGGATGATGTGGGTATAAATCCATCCGCTCCGCAATAGCGGCGAGATCACCGGCGGTGCGCCTTGTGCCAGGGCAGCCGACAGGGATAGCAGGAACGCAATCGGTAAGACGACGATTCCGGGCGATGTTGTTCGGTAAAGGTAAAAGACGCCAATGAAGAGCAGCATCATCAGGAAGGCAAGCAAGGATTCCGACTGATGCAGCGGATTGCCGGCCATGCCGCCGGCTCGGAACGCCTCTACCAGCGCAACGAAATGCAAGGTAACCGCGACGCCTGCGATGGGAAGAGTCGTGCGCGAGAGAATTTCGCGCCGTCGCAGCAGCGCCACCAGGGCGTAGAGCATGCTGAGGCCGTACAAACTTACCGCGATGCGTAGCCAAAAAAGAGACATGCGGAACCGTAAGCCGATTCGCCCTAAACCTGATTTTCCCGATATTAGCGCTGTAACAGTGCAATTTGAAGGCGAACGGTACCCCACATTATACGCAGCACTGTTCTAATCGATGCGGTTACATCAGTGCGATTACCTGATGATCGTGGCATTCGGGGCGGTAGTCTTCGAGCAGGCGATCGATCAGTTCCACGCCATATTTGGCCAAAAAATAGATTCCCGCCAGCCGCCGCTCCTGTAGTTCCTTTTCGGGAAACAGCAGCGAACTGAGCATGCTCGCATGTCGGTCCAGAACCTGTTCGCGGCGGAGATGCGCGCGCGCCGCTCGCGATTCCAGACGCTCAAGTTGATGACGCATCTTGCGCGCCGCAACCTCGGCGGCCGACTCGACCGTCGGATCAAGTTTTTTCAATGCGTGGAGCAGAGGAGCAAGCAGGCGTTCGAGCTGCTCGCGGCTGCGATCAAAGTCATCCTTTATGTCAGAAGGGATGGTTCTCCGCGCCAGCGCTGCTATGAATTCCTCTCTGGGCTGGAGGACATCACGGAGTCTTAGTCCGTACTTGCGCATCCAGCTTTTGAGACGCGCCTCGATCAAAGTAGTCGAGAATCGAGGCCATATGGGTGTGGTCCGGCCCAGCAGACGCTCGTACACAACCTGAACCTGAGCGAAATAAGCGGTTTCCGCGGGCCCAGCGATGTAGGTCGCTGTCGGCAACAGATAATCCTGCAGGACCGGCCGCAGCAGAACATTGGCGGTAAACAATTTCGGATTGGAATCGATTTGGCGCTGCAGCTCGTCTGGCGCCCACTGCTGACCGTTGGCGCTGAAGGCCCCGTTTTTCCGATGAATTGGAAGTCGCTTTCCCTCTTTGAAAAAAAACAGAAGCGTCGAGGATTGAGTGACCTTGACCTGCGCGTGATAGTCGGCGCTCTCCAGTTCCTTCGATCGCGAAAGAAGCGCGCGCGTCAGCTCTTCTGAGTGTTCGGCCGCCGAGCGCAGAAGCGGAGCAGCGAGTTGATGCAGGTCGTCATCGGAGGGTTCCAGGAGGATCAAGCCATATCGAGAGAAGAGCCTGGTCATCAACTCGGCGAATGAAGTTGCAAAGGTTGTTCCCGGAGCGTAACTCGAACGCACAAAGTTGAGCGTTTCCGATTCGCCAAGAAGCTCTTGCAGCCGATCGACGAGCGGGACGACGTCGTTCCCAAGGCGCACAGTTCCGACCGGACAACCCGGACAGCCTTGGGAAGTGGTTGCAAGTCGCTGCAACTCACCCCGGCTGTCAGGCACGAAAACGTGATTCACCTCGGCTAAGTCGTGGTCCTCCGAGGCCAACCAAAAGATCGGGACGGCTTCTACTCCCCTAGCCGTGAGCTCGCGCGCCAGTCGAATGATCGTGACGGCTTTGTAAAGTGTGTAAGCTGGTCCCAGAAACAGTCCCACTTGCTGGCCGCTGACAACCGCACATGCTCCCTTGCGGAGGTTCTCGATATTGCTGAGAACCTCTGGTCCAGCATTCCACGTGCGATTTTGCTTGAGGAGTACGTCGGCGACGCATTGCCGACGCTCGACCGGGATGCTTACGCTGCGAGCTTGATGTGCGAGTTCATCGAGAGAGCGTGTGGAAGTGGGATAAAACGAGCGAACCTGCGGATTACCGTCAAGAAAGTCGAGATAGAGACGCGAGATACCGGGCACGTCACGGAAGGGAAGACATTCCTGGTCCAATCAGGCCTCTCTCGCTCAGGTTCATACTACAGTGGAGTTTGGATTTCGGCGGCGTCTTGAAAGATGCAGAAAGTGCTGGTTATCCGGCCGCCATTGCCGGTTCCGTAGCGTGCTGCTGGATTTCCTGCCATGCAGCACGAATGTGCTCTTCTTCCGTGTAGGTCTGGCCAATGCACATGCGAATGGCGAATCGTCCGTTGAGCTTGGTGTGGGACAAAAACATCTTGCCCGAGGAATTCAGCTTCTGCATCAGGACTTCACTCCCGGAATCCGGACCTTTTAGTCGGAAGCAAACCAAATTCAGAGAAACCGGAGCCACAATCTCAAAGCGGGAATCCGCTCTAAGCCAGCCAACGAACTGGTTCGTGAGTTCAATGTGGCGGCGGACCATGGCGCGCAAGCCTTCGACACCATAAGAGCGGATTACCAGCCACAGTTTCAGAGCGCGAAACCGTCGGCCAAGGGGGATATGCCAGTCACGAAAGTCCACGACGGCGCCGGTGGCTGAAGCAACATTGCGCAGATACTCGGGCGTAATAGTCAGCGTCTCTGTCAGTTCCTTCCGGTCCCGGACATAGAAGCATGTGCAATCGAAGTTCGTGAACATCCATTTGTGGCAATCGAAGCAGTAGCTGTCCGCCAGCTCGAGGCCGTTATGGATGGATCGCAGCTCTTCACACAGGGCGGCTGTCCCAGCCATGGCGGCATCCACATGCAGCCAGACGTTGTGCTCGCGACAGATCGTCCCGATCTCCGGCAGCGGATCGATCGACATAGTTGATGTTGTGCCGACCGTAGCGCCCACAAAGCAGGGCACCCGCCCGGCAGCCTTGTCTTCCTGAATCGCTCGTGCCAGCGCCGCCGGTTTCATCCGGAACTGCTCATCTACTTCGATCACCCGCAGGTTTCTTCGTCCAATGCCGGCGACCTTAATGGCTTTCTCCATCGAGGAATGCGCTTGCGCGGAGGTGTACGCCGTCAGCCGCTGATCGCATCCATTCTCATTTGAGCCGAACTGAGTTGCTCGCTCGCGACCGGCAAGCACAGCGCAGAGATTCGCGCTGGAGGCGGAATCCTGGATCACCCCACCCCCCGAGCTGGTCGACAGAAAGTGTTTTGGCAGGTCGAGCATTTCAACCAGCCAGTCGAGCATGCGCATTTCGAGCTCGGTGCATGCTGGACTCGTCACCCAAAGCATTCCCTGCACTCCCAGCCCTGATGAAAGCAGATCCCCAACTACGGAAGCTGGAGAACTATTCCCCGGGAAGTAGGCGAAGAAATTGGGTGACTGCCAGTGCGTAATGCCGGGCAGGATCTTGTCGTCAAGATCCTTGAGAATCGTCTCAACTGGTTCGGGAGCCGAAGGTGCGCGGGAGGGAAGTGACGCGAAAACATCTCCCGGCTTCACATGCGACAGCACAGGAAGCTCGGGCGCGCGCGCCAGATATTTTGAAATCCATTCGAGCGCAACGCGACCGTCTCGAAGAAGCTGCTCTGCGGCTTGTTGCGACTTACTGTTCTGATTGCCCATTATCTCTTACTCAGAAGAGCCATGTTGAGCGGAGGAGGGTTCCCGCGCGCTTTCACCAGCGCGGGAGACGGAGTCGAAACATCTTGTGTTTTCTGCCGCTCCTCGTGACTACAACAACTCTGAAAATGTGCGCACGTTTTACCGGCCAGATCCGTTGGATGTCGTCAAACCTAGAAACGCACCTTGAAATCTGGCTCCTGATGCACGTGGATACTGTCGATAAACCGCACTTTGCCGGTACTGCGTGTCATGACCAGCGATTGCGTGCGAATTCCATCCCCGAAGAAGCGCACTCCCTTGAGTAAGGACCCATCCGTTACTCCGGTGGCCGCAAAGACAATGTTCTCGCCTGGCGCCAAATCTTGAGCGTGATAGATCTTTTTCGTGTCCTTGATGCCCATCTTCTTCACTCGCTCTTCCAGCTCGGGCTTGTCCACCACGAGGCGCGCCAGGATTTCGCCGTTGAGGCAGCGCATGGCGGCGGCGGTTATCACACCTTCGGGAGCTCCACCGATCCCCATAACTGCGTGAACACCAGTTCCCATCACTGCCGCCGCGATTCCTGCCGAAAGGTCTCCATCGCCGATTAGTTTGATACGCGCACCGGTAGCGCGAATCTCCGCGATGAGCTTTTCGTGCCTGGGACGATCGAGCACGATGACCACCAGATCCTTCACATCCCGATCAAGGCTCTTGGCGATCATCTTCAGGTTGTACTTCACCGGAGCATCAAGATCGATTCCGTCTTTGCACGCTGGTCCCACAACCAGCTTTTCCATGTAGCAGTCGGGCGCGTGCAGCAATCCCCCACGCTCGGATGCCGCGAGCACCGTGATCGAATTGGGAGCGCCAGTGGCGCACAAGTTCGTCCCCTCCAGAGGATCGACCGCAATGTCCACTTCGGGTAAGGCAACGCTGTCGGGCATCTTTGCCCCGACCTTTTCGCCGATGTACAGCATCGGAGCCTGATCCCGTTCACCTTCGCCGATTACGATCGTGCCGCGCATCGGTACTGAATCCATCGCGCGCCGCATCGCTTCGGTTGCCACCTGGTCCGACTTCGGACGATCCCCCATGCCCATCGTCTTTGCCGACTCGATCGCCGCCTCTTCCACAATGCGCGTGAATTCGAGCGCCAGTTCAAACTCCATCTGCTGGCTAAGGCCGTTAGGCGATGGGATAGTTTCAATTTGGGATTTCGGCATGCAGAATCCTCCAGACAAAACAACGCTGATGCTCCAGGAAGCAAGCGGCTGAGGGAAAGCAGCCTGCGAACGAAACTGCCGATTATACCTTCAGGACCCGAGAGGCGAACACGAAGGTCACAAAGGCAAATACAAGAAGTCACGAAGAAGTACCGACGATCATTAGCTTCGGGGCGAGGCTTGTCAGGCGCATTCGTGACCTCTGGCTTCTTTCCTTCGTGACCAGAGCCTGCCCTGAGAGCAGCCGAATGGGTGTTCGCCTTTTCTGGGTGCTTACTTGGTCACCGTCTTTGGAGAATCGGAAAGCTTTCCTACCGGTTCCACGTAATGCCAATCGCCCGCATCAATCGAGTACTCGGCGCGCTTAATGGGCGAAAAACTGTCGACGGCACGAAAGCTGACGTGCATTGTCTTCCCCTCCACCTTAGCTTGGAGAGCTTGAACCACGGGAGGCGTGCTGTCGACCTCGAAGCGCGAGCTGATCTTTTCATCTGTAAGAGCCTCATCGGGCGAATGCGAGGCCGCGTCCGACGCTACGATGCGAACCACATATCCGCCGTCCGGCAGCAGGCTGGAATCCCATGAATAGTACTTATCGGTGATGTTGTCCTTCAGCAACTTCCAGTCTCTCTCGTTATCGCCTCGATAGTAGATGGAATAAACGAGATCGTCGTCGTTGTCGTCGTGAGCCCCCCAGCGCACCGCGATGTAGTCGCGGTCCTTGACCGCTGAGGGAGGAGTATCGAAGTGCACGGGCGTAGCGACCGAACTATTTCCCAGCGGAATATTCACGCTCTCGCTGGTGGGCTTCTGCAGAGGCAGGGAAGTGATGCGAGCTCCCACTTGTACGTTGATGTCCTCGATTACTGGAGCAATATTTTTCGGCAGGTAGTTGATGGCCACGCTTTCGATCTGGGTATTCGGATTTCCGGGATGCAAAGACGCCTTCCATTGCACAAAACGCGCAGCTGGAATCGACAAACGCTCCGCAGTCTTGAAGTCGATCTTAGTCCACGGACTCCAGTTGCGGTCGGGATTATCGACGTTCCCACTTCGGGCAAAGAAGTCGAAGTCACCAGTTCCGCGCACTTGCGGCCTTCCCCACTGCGAGAAGCTCTTGGCATCGAAAACGTCGCTCTCATAGGTTCCAGCCTGATCGCGTCCCGGGCCGAGAACAAACAGCTTGCCCAGATTTGCGGTCACGGCATACACCGCGCCATTGCTGGCCCGCGCCATCGACGTAATCTGGTTTGCGCTGAGCTTTACGAGGTCCCGATATGTTTCTGTCTTGGAATTTGGCGCCACAGCATAGATATGACCGCGGTTGCCGGTGCCGGCGAGCAACTGTCCGTCCGGTGCGAAGGTTAGCGCGTAGACCAGATCGTCCTTCGAGGTCCAGATACGGCTCGGCGATCCCTCGCTGGAAATCATGTAGATCTCGGAACCACCGCTTAGCTGTCCGGGTAAAGCAGGCGGAGGAGCTGTGGCAACGGAAGGTGTGCTCGCAGGCCCGACGGGCAGCGGCTGTGGAACCGGAGTCGCTCCTCCACGCTTCTCCCCCACGCCTGCCGCGAAGATGTTGCCGGCCGAGTCAGCGGCGAGCGCGGTGATCTCCTTCTTAGGCGCGCTGTACAGCACGAAAGCCTCGCCTGCCGGTGAAATGCGATAGACGAGCCCGCTGCCATCCGATCCCGCGATGACCGTGCTCAATCCCGGCGCACTCTTCTTATTGCGCTTGCCCTCTTCTTGCTCGGCTGTCGGCTTCACCAAAGCCAGGCAACGTATGTGCGCTTCGTCGCTCTTGAAGAAGACGGATCCTTCTCCGGTTTTCTCGATTTTGAAGATCTGGCCGTTATCGCCAGTCGCGACGTACATCGGTCCAGCAGGGTCGAGCTCGATGTCCCAGATGTATTTTGTTTTGGGATCGAAGAAGACTGAAGATTTATAGAGGTCCTCACCCTCCATTGTCTTTGTCACTGCCGACTCACTCGGCACGGGCTGGGGCTCTTCCTTCTTTGCCTTTTTCTTTTCGGGGATCGGAGCGTTGGGTTGCAACTTGTACACACGCCCATCCGGAGACGTAGCCGCGTAGATAGTGCCATCCGCATCGATGGCGAGCGCCTGCACCTGGAGTTCTTTGGCTTCGAAGATGACCGTGGCCTTCCCATCGGGAGTCACGCGATACACGCGCGCTGGTGACCCGGCGCCTAAATAAGCATTGCCCTGCGGATCGCTCACGACCTGCCAGATGTAAGTGGAAGGCGAGGTATAAATCGATTTCAGCGATGGCGCGAGCTGCAATCGACCGTCGCTGGAGATGGCGACGCCGTTGCTCGTACCTTTTTCAAACTCTTCAAACTTGGATTGCTGCCAGAGCTGCGTGCCCTCAGCCCAAACGGCCGAGGAGAGTAGAAGAAGGCTGAGCGCCTTCAAAAAACTTCGAACCATATATTGAAAGTGTAAGCGAAAAGCGCAGCTGACAGGGCGAACACGAAGGTCACGAAGGAAAAAACAAGAGGTCACGGAAACCAAGATCTGACGGAACCTAGGACTATGGGCCCGGTATTTAGGGGACCGACGCGCGCCCTCGCGCGGGTGTTTGCCGATCACTCCCAGAAATTGTAGGGAAGCGACTTTATTGACCTCATCCAAGACCTGTAGATTCTCGTCACGAAAACGAAAACCCGCGCAAGGGCGCGCGTCGGTCCTTAAAGTTTTTGTATTCCCATCTTCGTGACCTCTTGAGTCGTCCTTCGTGACCTTCGTGTTCGCCCTTTGCGCGTTTTTCCGAAGAACCCACAGGGCTCCACAGCTTTGCCCCGATAACCGTCATTGATTCCCGCTCCCGAGCCCCCTACAGTCGAAACCTCCGTGGCGTCGAACGGGCGACGCCTGGAACGGTGACTGCGACGACAGGTGCGGCCAGCCGCACCTGTTATCCACAAATTATTAACAATTCGAATTCCGCCAAATACGACAGTCCGCTCTGGCGATGATTGAAAGGTAAGGGGTTAACCAGCCAGCAGCTACTCTGCATTTCAGCTACAATATATGGGGCTAGCCTATTGACAGGCCCCATATGCAGGTGTAACTTACGTTTCCACCCGCTCCTGAAAGCCACGGAGCGGGTGGCAGTGGCCCTCCCCCAATCGGATGGTTTTGTGATCGGGTGAGTTTCCAGCGATGTCTCCCAAGACCGCAAATCTCGGATTCATCAAATCGCAAAATCATCCAATTTGCGTCAGCGCCCTTGGACGTTCAGAGGTGAGCGTCTTCATAACAACAATTAGTGCAGCGGTGACACCAATGCGGATCGGGTGATTGCGTGATCGGGTGAAGTAAGACTGGTTTGGGTGCTGGTTTTACTTCACCACCCGATTAAGCGGTTAAGCGAGCAAGACCGAAAACATCGAAATCCCCAGGGCAGGAGCCTTCCCCATGGCTGAAGTGAGTAACAGGACGCAAGTGGTAACCGGAGCAGCCGCGCAGACGGTGCCCGCAGCCCCCACCCCATCGACGAAGAAAGCGCCGGGCCTCCAGTTCCGTCGTTATTTCACCAAACCAGGTACATCTCCCTACGACCAGTTCCAGTGGGAGCTGCGTACGGCATCGATCACCGACTCGCAGGGGAAGAGCATCTTTGAACAGAAGAATGTAGAGACTCCCAAGGATTGGTCGATGACCGCGACCAACATCGTCGCCAGCAAGTACCTGCACGGAACCGTGGGAACGCCTGAACGCGAGAGCGGCGTTCGCGCCTTGGTAGGTCGCGTGGCCGAGACCATTCGCGACTGGGGAATCAGCGGCGGCTACTTTGCTACTCGCGCGGATGCCGACACATTTCATGACGAGCTGGCCTACATCCTGCTCGACCAGCGTGCGGCGTTCAATTCTCCGGTGTGGTTCAACGTTGGATGCGACCGCCTCGAGCCCAACTCCGACGCGCAAAACTGGCACTGGAATCCCGAAACGGGAAGCGTGAAGTTTGCCGTCACCGGCTATCGCAATCCGCAGTGCTCCGCCTGCTTTATCAATTCGGTGAAGGACTCTCTCGATTCCATCCTCACGCTCGCCAAGACCGAAGGCATGCTCTTCAAGTGGGGATCGGGAACCGGCACCAATCTTTCTCCGCTGCGCTCTTCTACCGAACAACTCTCCGGCGGAGGCACAGCCTCCGGTCCGCTTAGCTTCATGCGCGGATTCGACGCCTTTGCCGGCGTCATCAAGTCCGGCGGCAAAACTCGCCGCGCGGCCAAGATGGTGATCCTCAACGTCGATCATCCCGATATCGAAGACTTTATCGATTGCAAGATGCAAGAAGAGGCCAAAGCCTGGGCTCTGATCCGCGAAGGCTACGACGGCAGCACACCCGACTCGCCGGCGTATTCGTCGATCTTCTTTCAGAACGCAAACAACTCCGTCCGCGTGACCGATGAGTTCATGAACGCAGCCATCAACGACGAGAACTTCTTCACCCGCAGCGTGAAGGAGAAGAAGCCGTTCGCATCGAAGAAGGCCAAAGAACTGCTGCGCAAGATCGCCGAGGCGACCTACTACTGCGGCGATCCCGGCATGCAGTACGACACGACTATCAATAAGTGGCACACGTCGAAGAACACCGCGCGCATCAACGCCTCAAATCCGTGCTCGGAGTACATGTTCCTCGACGACTCGGCCTGCAATCTGGCCAGCATTAACCTACTGAAGTTCTATACGAACAACACCTTCGACATTGAAGCCTACAAGTTCGCCTGCGACGTGCTGATCACCGCGCAGGAGATCCTGGTGGACAGCGCCGGCTATCCTACGGAGGCGATCGCGCGCAACTCGCACGACTACCGCCCACTAGGACTCGGCTACGCCAACCTCGGCGGCTTGCTGATGGCCGCAGGTCTACCGTACGACTCCGATGCCGGACGCGACTACGCCGCCTGCCTCACGGCCATCATGTGCGGCGAAGCGTACTACCAGTCGTCGAAGATCGCCGAGCTATGCACGCAGCTGGCTCCAGCGACTCCGCTGACGCAAACCGCAGAGATCACCGGCGCAGCCTGCCCGGGATTCTACGTAAATCGCGAACCGTTCCTCGACGTAATCCGGATGCACAGAGCGTCAGTGAACAATATAGGTTCTTCCCTCAATTCCTCTGTGTCCTCCGTGTCCTCTGTGGTGAACGATAAACAGTTGCCCAAGCTGATCGAAGCCAGCAAGGAAGCCTGGGATAACGCTCTAGCGCATGGCGAGAAGCACGGCTATCGCAATTCGCAGGTCACAGTACTAGCCCCAACCGGCACGATCGGTTTCATGATGGACTGCGACACCACCGGCATCGAGCCCGATTTGGCACTGGTGAAGTACAAGAAACTGGTCGGCGGCGGCATGATCAAAATCGTCAACAACACCGTTCCGACGGCTCTCTTCAAGCTTGGCTATTCCAGCGAGCAGGCCAACAACATCGTCAGCTACATCGATGCCACCGGCACCATCGAAGGCGCACCTGGTCTTAGAGAAGAGCATCTCCCAGTCTTTGACTGCAGCTTCAAGCCGTCCAAGGGAACCCGCTCCATCCATTACATGGGCCATATCAAGATGATGGCTGCCACGCAACCATTCATCTCCGGCGCAATCTCGAAGACCGTCAACCTTCCGAACCATGCCACGGTCGAAGAAATAGCCGAAGCGTACATTGAATCCTGGCGCCAGGGACTGAAGGCCGTAGCCATCTACCGCGACGGCTCCAAGGGCGCGCAACCACTCAACGTGTCAGATGGAAACAAAGCAAAAGCAGCTACCGGCTCCCAGCTCCTAGCTTCCAGCCAGCAGCCAGCGGCCAGCAGCCAGCAGCTGGTTCCAGAAGTCCAGGACCAAAATGGGCCGCCAAAGGCAGTGCGCCATCGCCTGCCCGAAGAGCGCGCCTCGCTCACGCACAAGTTCTCCATCGCCGGGCATGAAGGCTACATCACTGTAGGTCTCTATCCCAACGGACAGCCGGGCGAGATCTTCATCAAGATGGCCAAAGAAGGCTCAACGGTCTCCGGACTCATGGACGCCTTCGCCACATCAGTCTCGCTGGCGCTGCAACATGGCGTGCCGCTGAAAGTGCTCTGCGAGAAGTTCGCCCACACCCGCTTTGAACCCAGCGGCTGGAGCGGCAACGGCAAGATTGGCTTTGCCAAATCGATCACCGACTACATCTTCCGCTGGCTCCACTTCCGCTTCGTCGAGCCCGAACAGGGAGACCTGTTCGAAGGCATGCTGAAGCGCAATGGAGTAAGCACAGTAGATGCGGGCGCGCCGCCCGCGGGTGAACCTGTGGCACAGCCGCCCTCGGCTGTGACCCTTTCGCCGGCAGCGAGCAGCCAGCAGCGAGCAGCCAGTCAGCATCCCGCCGACGCACTGCGCGACATCGTTGACCTGGGCGACGCGCCCTCATGCCACGTATGCGGCTCCATCATGACCCGCAACGGAAGCTGCTACAGATGCATGAGCTGCGGCAGCACCAGCGGCTGTAGCTAGGAGGTTTGAAGTTGTGGCAAGACACCGGAGGTAATCAAAAACGAACACGGATTAGACGGATGTAACGGATCGGACGGATGAACCGAGAGTAGTTGTTGGTTTACTTCACCCCGATCACCCCGATGGCCCGATAACCGATGTTTGGAGGCTCCCCCGAATGCGCGAGACGAAGGACATGTCCCAAATGGCGAATGAGAGAGTCGAATATCAACCCGAGCCGGAGAGTCTGGCAGGTTTTCTTGCGAGCTTGACCGAAAAAGTGGACGAGCTTCTATTGGCCGCAAACTGGCGGCCCAATTTGGAATAGATCGTCTCGCGGTAATTTCGCCTTACGCAGGCCAACCCCAAGTTTCTGGGGCAGAAAAAAGTGCCGCGCATTTTGCGGCACGCGTGAGAATAGCCCGGCGGGGCATCCCCGGGCGATGAAGTTGCCTAAGCCAGTGAAGACACAAGTGAAGTCAAATGAGTTGGCAACGGTCTTTCAACAATTGACCACAACCCTACTTTGACACCGCCTGCACAAGCTTCTGGATCGGGGGTACCACCATCAGCAGCAGTTCGGCCTGCCCCTTCTTCATAGGTTCCAGTTGTGCCATTTGCTGATCTGCCCATCCGGTTGGAACTGATGAGGGAGAACCGAGCATATCCAAGGCCTGGAGTCCGATCGTGGCCGCTGCGGACAGGTTCTGAGAGATCGCGATATCTTCCGTCAGGAGTGAATTCTGGAGCGCCGGTGAGAGTCGATCGTGATTCAGTTTCCAGTCGATCATGGTGTCGCGAACCAGAGCAATATCCGCCTCTGAAGCGGTTCGGGCGACGATCCGATCCACCAACCGCGCGAACTTTCGTGCCTCGATGCTTTCTGGCGGGACAGCATCGGGCAGCCTGTTCAGTGGAGCATCCGTGCTGTACTTGTGAGTTCCGGAACGGGAATATCCCTTCACCGGCTCAACCGTATTTGCCAAAGTCCGCAATGCGTAGAGATGTTGGGGAGCAAGCCGTTCCTTCATCGAGTGCAACGCCGAGTGCTGAGTAAGCCCTAGGGTCTCCAGTCGCTCACTCACAACTTCCATGCGGTTGTACATCGAGTCCACATCGCGCACATCGACAGAAGACCAAAGGCGCTCAGCAATCGCGGCTGTGCGTGGCCAGATGCGGGAATCGACATTCTCCGCGCTCACCATCTCTGACCACATGCAAGCCTCGCCGCCGAGGATCATCTTTTGCTGCTCCGGCGAGAGCTTGGCAGCATCGCCGCCCAGAGGATCGTTCAGGTAATGCTTGTCTGCCGGCTCAGCCAAGTCGAGGTAATAGCCATTGGAAAGGAGTGCGCGGTGGCCGTCTTGAACGGCTTTCGCCTCCGATTCTGGTCCACGCCACGAGTGAACCACCACGTCCTTCGGAAGATCGGGAGTGAGAACTTCGTCCCATCCAACAGGTGTCTTCTTGTATTTCTGAATGATCTTCACGACACGCTGCGTGAAGTACGTCTGAAGGTCCTCGTTTGTATTCAAGTTGTGCGACTTCATGAAACTCTGAATCTGAGAACTCCCGTTCCATTGCTTGCCGTTTACTTCATCTCCGCCAAGGTGGAAGAACTCGTCAGGGAACAATTCAGTCATCTCGCCTATGAACTTGTCGAGGAACTTGTATGTGGACTCCTTGGTTGGATCCATGGCCGGATCGAAGACCCCCCATTTCGTTTCCACTTCGTACGGTCCTGGCGCTGATGCCAATTCGGGATAACCAACGAACCAGGCGGTAGCATGTCCAGGCATGTCGAACTCAGGCATCACGCGAATGCCACGATCGCGCGCGTAGGCAAGCAGCTCCTTGATCTGTTCCTGTGAGTAGTAGTGGCCGCCGGAACCCATCTCGTGTAGTTTTGGGAATTTCCTGCTCTCGACTCGGAATCCCTGGTTCTCGCTGAGGTGGAAGTGAAGGACGTTCATCTTCACCGCTTCCATGCCGTCGAGAGTGCGTTTTACAACTTCCATCGGCATCCAGTGACGACAGGAATCGAGCAAGAGTCCACGCCACGGGAATCGCGGGACGTCTTCGATGTGGACGGCGGGTGCGGCAAATCCCTGTGGGCCTGGGGCGACCAACTGCAACAGAGTCTGTAGTCCGTGAATTACGCCCAGAGCTGTCGGCGCCGAGAGCTTAGCGCCAGTCTCAGTTACATCCAGCTTGTACGACTCATCCTCCCCGAGCTTTTGCACTTTCTCGCCGGCTCGCTCGCAGCGAATCGCGATGGTCGCCTTGTCCGGTTCGGCAGTCAGATAATGAAGTGGAATCCCTGTCTGGTGCGATAGGTGATCGACAAATCGCTGGGCTGCGCTTCGGACGCGTGGGTCATCAACGCCGCTCAGCGAGATCGTGAGCCCCTGTTGCACGATCCACTGCCCGGAGCCCGATTCGAGCTTCGCGGGCACAGGCATGAGGTTCCAGGGCGGCCCAGGGTGCGCGGCATTAGCAGTTAAGGATTGTATGGCGAACAGGGAAGTAGCGGAAAGCATGCACAGCAGGACGAAAAATCTCATCTGTGATCCCGAAGTGGATTTGAAAACAAGCAGCCGAGCAGATTACCGCAATTCGTCCAGCAGTGCTTGCATCTCTGAGAGAGCGTGCTGATTGCGAGTTCGCCCAGCGCAAGCGATGCCGTCTTGCAGCATCTTGCGGGCTTCATCTTCGCGTCCAGCTTTCATCAGCGTTTGCGCGGACATTTGGTACGCCGGAGTGTAGTCGGGATTCGCCTGAATCAGACGTGCAAACTCATTGAGAGCCGTGTCCGAATCGCCCTTGTTGGCATATTCCATCGCCAGCCCGTAACGCGCAAACGCGTCGTTCGGGTTCTGCGCAAGGATTTCCTGAAGCACGGCCACACGGTCCATAGGCTATTTGTGCGCGAGCGCCCCAACCATCGCCTCGAAGATTCTCGCGATTAAGCTCTGCGAGCGTATCCGCGTCGCAGAAGTAATTGCCCTCCATGTGCCCGATGGGAATCTCGAGTACTTCGCCCTCAGTGCAGGCACTCGTGAAGGGCGTGTCGGTGCTCTCCACGCGAAGCTTAACCGGCTTGCAGATGTACTTCAGTCCCGCGTTGCGCATTAGAGCACCGGGCAGCAGACCAGCTTCACAAAGGATTTGGAAGCCGTTGCAGATGCCCAGTACCAGCCCGCCACCTGCAGCAAAGCGGCTGACTTCCTGCATGATCGGGGCAAACTTGGCGATGGCTCCTGTACGCAGGTAGTCGCCATAAGCGAATCCGCCAGGAACGATGATGGCATCGCAGTTCTCGAGATCGTGGCTGGCGTGCCACAGGAAAGTGACCGGTTGCTTCGCCGCCGCAGCGATTACGTGATACGCATCGTGATCGCAATTGGATCCGGGGAAGACGAGAACGCCGAATTTCATGGTGTAATTTCAGTCTAGCATTGAGGCAGAGCAAGTATTCAGTCGTCAGTTGTCAGTTTTCAGTAAATGCAACGGGGGCTAGTTCTCAGTCGTCAGTTTTCAGTAGTCAGTACCTACACGCTTGGTTTTACTGAATACTGACAACTGAAAACTGAGAACTCCTTTCACATGGAACTTCGCAGCCATCTTCGCACTACTGGTTCTGCGCTGAAGAACTGGTTCATCGCCACGTTGCAGGATGCGGCAGCTGTGGGCGCAATGTGGCTGATTGGGTTGCTCATCCTGCGGGTTCCCCTTGCCTTTGTGTGGGCGATCATCGGGGGTGCCTGCCAATTCATTCCGAATTTCGGCCCCGTGATCGCAGTGATCGGGCCGGCTCTCTCGACGTTATTTGCCAGCCAGTCGGACGCGATGATGCACCTGCTGTACGTCTTCATGCTGTACGCGATCATCGCGGTCGTCGACGGCCTGGTGCTCCAGCCGTATCTAATGAAGCGCAGCAACAAGGTTCCGATTTGGGCGTCAATTCTGGCTCCGATTGTGCTCGGGATCGTGATCCCGTTCTGGGGCGTTCTGCTTGCGCCACCGCTGCTGGCGGTGATTTATGCGTTCAAACGCCGACCGCTTCCGCAGCCTCCTCCGCCCTAAGATAGCTATGCTCGCGTGCTATACTTCTCGTTTGTTCTCATGCGGATGCGGATTATCTGCGTCCATCTACATACAAATTTCGCACTGCAGCCAAGGCCGAAAACATGCCCGCCGACAACATCAAGCGTGCAGTTCAACGCGGTACGGGGGAGCTTCCGGGTGCCACCTACGAAGAGATCATGTTCGAGGGCTACGGACCGGGCGGTGTAGCTCTGCTCGTAGACGTGACGACCGATAACCGGAATCGCACCGTCAGCGAGATCCGGCACACTTTCACCAAGAATGGCGGTAACTTGGGCGAAAGTGGCTCGGTGGCGTGGATGTTCCATAAGAAGGGCTACATCGTAGTGCCAAAGTCCGCGGCCAAAGAGGACGATTTGATGTCGCTGGTACTGGAGAACGGCGGCGAGGATCTACGCGATGACGGCAACGATTGGGAGATCGTTACCGATCCTGGGGCATTCGAAAGCGTACTCAATGCCGTGAAAGGCGCCAAGGTGGAGACCTCAGTAGCCGAGGTCTCGATGATCCCGCAGAACTACATCAAGCTTGAAGGACACGCTGCCAACACGATGATCCGTCTACTCGAGGCGCTGGAAGATCACGACGATGTTCAGCATGTGTACTCCAACTTCGACGTTGATGCCAAGCAGCTCGAGGAAGTAGCCGGATAGCATCTATCTCCCGCGCTTTTTGACGTGGCCATCCGGTTTGCCGGATGGCTTGTGCTCTCTTCGCCGGTTCAGGTGGAATTCAGCGCGCACTGAACAAATTGGGGCGATCACGATTACAATTACTTACCACGTTTATGCGCCAGCACCTCTGAGCGCGATAATTGTCAGCCTTGAACCAGGAGAGAATCGCGTGACCCCCAAAAACTTACGAAAGTTCGCTCTACCCCTGATTGCCAGCCTCTGCGTGTTGTCCTCAGGCTGTGGAAACAAGCAAAACGCCAGCAACGAACCCGCCCCCGCAGGCCAGCCGGCCGCAACATCAACCCCCGGCGCCGGTGGAGAAACATCTGGCGCGTCCCAGACCGCAGCGGCTCCTTCTCCGTCTCTCAAAACGAGAGCTTCGGCCGAAGCTGGGCCGGTTGTAATTCCTGCAGGAACGGTCATCACCGTGCGCACGGCGCAGTCACTGAGCTCGAAGACTAGCCAGGCAGGCGAGGCGTTTACCGCCACCGTCGCTCGTCCAGTCGATATCGGCGGCGCGGTTGCCATTCCCGACGGCGCTAGCGCGAGCGGAACTGTTGTAGCGGCACATCCCCTTGGACGCTTCAAGGGGGGAGCAATGCTCGCTCTGAAGCTTACGTCTATCGCCATCAACGGGCAGACTGTTCCGGTAGAGACCGCCTCCGTCGCGCGCAGCGAAAAGGGCAAGGGCAAGCGCTCAGCGACTCTGATCGGTGGTGGCGCAGGCCTCGGAGCAATCATTGGCGGACTTGCTGGAGGCGGCAAAGGAGCTGCCATTGGAGCCTTGGCAGGAGCGGGCGCAGGCACCGCCGGCACGGCGTTCACAGGCAACAAGGAGATCGTGATTCCGGCCGAGTACGCCCTCAGCTTCAAGCTGCTCAAGCCGGTGGAATTAAAGAAATAGCAGCTGGGAAAAAGCGTTTCAGGAGAGGCGTTTCAAAAAAAACATTTCAACACAAAGCCCTTCCGGGCAAGTCTAGAACATAGCCACCGCGGCTCATTTGAAACGGTTTTCCTGAAACGCTTCACCCCGAAACGCCTGACGCTGAAACCCCACATCCTGAAACGTCTTTCTTCTTGACTGAATTTCCCATTTTCGGAAATCGTGTGGCGGGCGCGGTCTATCGACGCAGACCTAGCGCCTATGCCTTGGTGCGCAATGACGTTGGACAGTTCGCCGTGGTCCGCACGCCAGTCGCGTGCTACCTCCCGGGCGGCGGTATGGAATCGGGAGAGACTCCGGAGCAGACCATCGCGCGCGAGAGCCGGGAGGAATGTGGATTCGTTCTCAAGTCTGGTGCCCGGATCGGAAGAGCAATGGAAATCTGTTATTCCAGCGAGGAAGGCGAGTACTTCGAGAAAGACAGCTTTTTCATCGCCGCAGAGATCGTCGGCCATGGCACCCCGACTGAACTCGATCACGAACTCGTCTGGATGGTCGCTGACGCGGCGAGCGAAGCGCTCTCGCATGGAAGTCATCGCTGGGCCATTCACCGTGCCGTGGAATTCCATTCCGGAGATAATTGCTGAGGCTTCGCTCTCAGCATGCGGCGTCTGAGCTGGCTATGACTCCGGTTCTTCGCACTTCCACTCGTCCCAATTTTACAAAGTCCGCGGGATCAGCGTTATCGCGAGGAACGCGGGTATACGCGATAATCTTGGCGCGCCACTTGATGGATCTCGCCGATCGCAGGCTCGTAACAGCGATGGATTCAACGAGAGTAAACGCGTTTGCTGATCCCGATACCCCAATCGCGGAAGTGAAGACGCTGCTTGGCGGGCAGTCAGCCTGCACCAAAGTTTCAACGGGTGTTACCAGCGTGATTTGAAAGCGCTTAAACGCCATCCTAAGCTTCAGAAGGATGTCATCCCCCCTAACCAGTACCGGCACGGGTGTGCGCCGCTCGCGGCGCTTCCGCGTCAATTTTCCCATCAAACTGTTCACGATGGTGCAGCAGCGACGATGCGTTCTGCAGGGGCGCAGCCATGATCTCTCTGAGGCGGGCATGGCAATCTACATTCCGGCTGAACTGCAAGTCGGCCAAATGGTGCAGATCGAATTCATTCTTCCCGACTCAACCAAGAGGCTGGGGGTAACTGCAGTGGTTCGAGACTGCTCCGGCTTCCGCTGCGGGGTGGAGTTTCTAAGCCTGACGCTTGCCGAGCAAAAGGTGCTGACTGATTCCTGCGATCGGCTGGCCGCTACGTCGGTGTAGGCAAAAATCTGTCCAAGGCTCAGGCACTAGCGAAGGGCACCGGCTTTTAGCCGTGCCGGTAGAATAGCCCCTTCTAATTTTCGTGCGGCTTTCAGCCGCTGAGGTAAGTTCTCTATCTGCAGGAAATTACTTCAAATTATCCTCGCGATCCCGCAAGGGAAACCTCAGTGGCTAAAGCCGGAGGTGTTGGGTCCTTTATGCCGGCACGGCTAAAGCCGATGCCGCCCTTCCCTAATGCCGAGCTGCATGTGCATGATTTGGGCGCGTTCGGGGGCTAACTAACGCGAAAATATTAGCGATTACTTGTTGATAACTCGTTAGACTTACCAACCATCCAGATGGATCATCTCGCCAAACGAAAGATGCTGAGGCGCCTTGTCGGCGCACTGCTGCTTGTCCTCGTCTGCGGATACGCCGCGTTACTGTTTTCTGTAAATCGCGCAATGCATCGATCTCCGGAAGAATTTGGGCGGTTCATGACTAAGATGCCCACGGCGATTTTCCTGATCGCGCCTTTTGAAACTATGTGGACGCATGCGCGTGCCGGACACCTAAACGTCGGAGACACCGCGCCCGACTTCACGCTTGCCACCTTGGATAAGAACGCGCACGTCAGCCTGGCATCGGTTCGTAACGACAAGCCCGTAGTGCTGGTCTTCGGCAGTTACACGTGACCGCCATTTCGCCGGGAGGTTCCCGCGCTCAATAAGCTTTACGACGAATATGGTCAGCGCGTGCAGTTCTACGCCGTGTACATTCTGGAAGCGCATCCCAGCGATGTTTGGCAGATGCAAAGTAACGTTCGCGATAAAGTCGTTTTTGCCAGTCCAAAGAACCTGGGAGAGCGCGAACAAGTTGCGGGCATGTGCGTACGCAAGCTTGGCATCAAATTTCCTGCCCTTATCGACGGCTTCGACAACAGTACCGAGCAGACTTACAGTGGCTGGCCCGATCGCATTTACTTGCTCGATAAAGCCGGGCGCGTAGTTTATAAGAGCCGTCCAGGCCCTTTCGGATTTCATCCCGATGAGCTGAAGACTTCATTGGCGCAGTTGCGCTAAACCTCAACCAACTCAAACACACCGGTCCGTCGCATACAGCCTCGTAGAGACGCAGCATGCTGCGTCTCTACCATGCAGCGTGAGGTGTGGTTGAACTTTGGAGATTCCATACATTCCGTGGTTTCAGGTCCGCAAGCCCTGAAGTAATCTTGCTGGCGCTCCGCTGGTAACGCGAATGGCTCCGCGGTAACGCGCGCCGCGGGTTTGGATGCCGCGAAATCGCATTCAAAGCGGATGATATAAGCAGTGGCATTGTTCCAAAGACTCGTCCGCACTATCGTCGGTTTCGACTCTGGATTGTCGTCGCCCGCAGAGGTGGTGATCTGGCCTGCTGCGAGCAACGATCGCCGGCTTGTGGCCGTCTGCTCGCGCTGTGACAAGGCCCTTCGTTCCGGATTCACCGCTGAGGCGGTGCGCGGACCTTACGATCACATCTGCGACGCTCCGAATTCCCGCTCCGGCCGCTAATTCTCAGATTGCCCAAGCGTAGCTTTTGCCCGATACAATGTCGCCATGTCTGAACCAACTCCTGAGCAACTGAAGGCGCGGATCGCGGAACTCGAATCGAAGCTCTCCTCACGCAAATCCAGGAACCTGGAATTTCGCGTGAGTGAGAAAGGCGGAGTGAGCGTGTACGGTCTGGGCCGCTTTCCTGTGACTTTGTACTACGAACAGTGGATGCGACTTTTAGGCGCCGTAGATGAACTCCGCGTCTTCATCGAAGAGAACAAGTCGCGGCTCAAAACAAAAGACGCGGAGTAAGTTCATACCCGCTGCGGCTCGGGCACCGGAACCCGAGTGCTGACATCTCGTCCGCGCCAGGCCATGATCTGCTCACGCAGCGTGTTGAGGCTGTTGGTGACGCGGTCGCTTTCATCCGCGAGTAACGCATGATGCTCGGTACCAATCGAAGACACGAGGGCGTGATGATCTTCTCTGAGATCGGCGAATTGCCGCGGTGAAACCTGCTCTCCGCGCAAGGCAGCGCTCAGTAGCCCCAGAGTCTTGTCTACGTCTCGAGAAAACTTGTCAGCCGCATCGATTTGTGGCCAGAACGCCTTTTCATGAGCGCCTTCGAGTGCCATGGCTGCATTGATAAAACGATGAGAGCTGGCCAGCACCGCATTCAGTACACGAATGTCCTTTTCATTCGCGACAGGTTCCATGCGCAGGCGGTCTATCGAACCCTCAAGCTGGCTGCGCGCGCGTCTAGACTCGATTCTTGCTTTGTCTAACTGACGCTGCAGGAGCGGATCAGAGACCGCCCGTCGTGCCGTTACCAGGCGAAAGTATTCGCGATAGGCATCCAACATTCTCGTCAGAACTTCCGAGCTCCGATTAGCCTCCCAGGTAGGCCAGACTGCGTAGGCCGCCAGCGCTGTGATGCCGCCAAGCGTCGTCATAATGCCGCGAGTAAGAATTGCCTCTGTGGGCGAAACTCCTGTGAAGGCGACCAGCAAGACCACGAGAGCGCTCACGTTGATGGCAAATATTCCGTAGTTTGCCGGACCAATCCATCGCACCAGAAACACAAAGATTCCGATTAAAATGACTTCGATTCCCATCACGGGATGAAGAAATTTGAAGAGCGCCGTAGCGAGGACGAGGCCGGCGAGCGTGCCTGCGATTCGCAGGAGACCACGGCTAAACGTGACCGTAAACTCCGGCTTCAAGACCAGAGCGATCGTCATGGGCAGCCAGTACGACCGGCGCCCATTGATTAGATGAGCCATAATCTCGCCTACAGCGAGGGTAGCGGTCAACCGTACCGCATGGCGAAACGCAGGAGATTGAAGGCTCAGATTCGCTTGCAGCTTCGCCAGGCTCTCTCGTGCGCGCGTGAGCCAATCGGGCACAGTCTCCGCAGGGGCGGTTTGGGCGTCGCTGAGTTGGCGATTGGCCGCGATCGAGAATGCTGCTCGCAGTTGTCCAGCAATAGCATCGAGTTGGCGGCGCATGGTGAGCCGGACAGCGCCGGGAAAAGTGGAAGCCGAGTCTTTCTCCAGCGATCGATATTCTTCGCTTAGTTGCTGCAGTTCGCGGAGCGTCGGCACACCGGACGATAGCGCCTTGTGTGTCACCAGCGTGCTCGCGATTATGTCGAGGAGATTTGCACAGTGCTGCAGGAAGTGGCCGATGATCTCAAGATCGAGAGAGTCTTCGCTCTGGCGTGCGAGACGATTACGCAAGCGTCCGAGAGTGAGCAGACTGAGGCGAATGCGCTCGGCTTGGTTTAGCAAGGCCCATAGGCGTTGTGATTCGTTCCCATGATCGCGTCCGAGTCGGCGGAGCGCCTCTTGCGCTCGCGTGACTTCAGCAGTAGAAGGCGGAGCTTCCTGGGACTTCAAGGCTGCAAGGGCAGACTGCGAGAGTTCGGAATAAAGCTCAGCCAGAGCACGGCGCTCTGGTTCGTGTCGAGCCAACGGCCAGAGTGCGATTGAGAAGGCAGTTTGCAGCAGCCCGCCGAGAAGAGCCAACAAGCCGGAGTTAAGTGCCCGTTGGACCGTAAGCGCCTGCGCCGCGTAGATGATGAGCGTCACCAGGCTGATAACGCCGAGACTCTCAGCATCTGCTCCGAGAACGACTGCGAATCCAGCGGCAAATCCCCAAAGCACTACAGCCAGGATCGCCAAGCCGGGAATGCGCCCAGTGAGTCCTCCGACTACCACGGCAAGAGCGCATAGCAGGGTCGCCAGCAGCATGCGCAAGCCACGCTGCGAATAGGGATCGTGACCGTCGGAGTAGGCGACCTGGAGAGCGCCGGTTGCAACCGCCACTCCGCCCAGAGGCATGCCGACTGCCACCCCGACAGCCAGCGGGACAAACACCCCGATGGCGTTGCGCACCGCAATCGCCGGTTCCAGCTTGTTGCGATCGAATTGAGTAAGCAGCCGCGCGAATGATCGCCACATCGTCAGGCGAGTCCTGGTTGCGATGCTATCAACATGCAGGTTCGGGAGCGACTTTCAAAAGCTGGGAAGGAAAATTGTTGGAATCTCAAGGCCTGTCATCCTGAGCCCTTTTTTTGGGCGAAGGATCTCCCGCGATGATTGGGATACGTATGCGGTATCGCGGTTCTTTGGCGAAGATCGCCGCGAAAGAGCCAGGATGTAAGCCACTGAGTCCCACTCATTCCGGGAGATCCTTCATCGAAAAGAGGGGCTCAGGATGACAATTGACAATGGATTTCCGATGAAAGGCGCACTACTCCGCTTCGGAGCTTGGCTGGGCTATCACGCCTTCCTCGTAGGCCTTGTGGTGCTTGGGCGCGAAGAGAATCTCGACCATCAGGATGGCCGCCCCAATAACGATTGCACTATCGGCGATGTTGAAGTCGGGCCAGACGTACTGGCCGATAAAGAACTCGAGGAAATCGACGACGTGCCCGGAGAGCACTCGATCCCACAAATTTCCGAGAGCGCCGCCCAGGATAAGAGACAGCGCAAAAGCCGTGCTGTTGAGCCCTTGCGTGTGTCGCCACAAAAGCGCCGAAACTACGACCAGCGCCAGCAGCGAAAAGAAGATGAGAAATACAATTCGCAGTTCAGAGGGAGAGTCAGAGAACAAGCCAAACGCCGCGCCTCCGTTCGTGACGTGCGTGAGCTTGAACAACCCGGGAATGACAGTGATGCTGTCGTGCAGCGGGATGGTTTTGGCAATGATCCATTTGCTGAGCCGGTCGAGGGCTAGCACGACGCCGGCGATCAGCAAAACATATCTTCGTAAGGTCCCGGTAGGCATTCCTAAACTACTGCGCTCCTGAAACGTCTAACTGATGTTCCTAATCCCTGCTATAAGACTGCCACAGGGAATACTTCGTTACCACTGGTCGAGTTTGGTTCGGGACATCGACGCCTAATCGTGCGGATAAAAGAAAGTCCAGCGGCTAAAAGCCGAGGAAAAGTAAGCGTCTGACGGCACGACTGAGGTCGATGTCCCGACACGAACCAAATTCCAAACATTTTTCCGGTGCTGAAGCCTCTTATCCAACGCTCTCCTTGTCTTCCATCTCGTGTAGCGCCGCACTGCAGCGCTCGCAAACAGTTGGATATTCGGTATCGCTGCCAACCTGAGTGGAATAATTCCAACAGCGTTCACACTTCGCCCCCTCTGCAAGCAATACTTCAACCTTGAGCCCCGATCCATTTCCGTGGCCAGGAAGCTGGTGGATATCTACTTGAGAAACGATGAATAAGTAACGCAAAGTGTCGCGATATTTTTCGAGCAAGCCGTAGCTCTCCGCTGGAGCTGAAATAACGAGCTTGGCTTGCAGTCCGCTCCCAATAACCTTGTCTTTACGTGCAGTCTCGAGAGCGCGAAAGACTTCTTCACGAACCAGTAACAGACGTTGCCAATCCCCCCGGATACGGTCTGTGTCGCAGGGTACTGATTGTCCTTGCCGGTTAGGCTGGCGCTCGGTATTTCCCAACACCTCTTCGGGCGTGGGGAAGAGCGCGAGGTGCACGCTCTCCGGCTTCTCTCCCAGCGCGGGCATGAACTGCCAGACCTCTTCGGCGGTGAAGCTCATGATGGGCGCTAGCAGCCGGACGAGCACTTGTCCGATGCGCCAGATTGCGGTCTGTCCGGACCGTCGCGCGTGCGCTGTCCGCGGATACGTGTACAGGCGATCTTTGAGCACGTCGAAGTAGAAGTTGCTCAGCTCGCTGGTGCGGAAGGCGATGACGCGCTGGTAGATGCGATGGAACTCGAACGCCTCATACCAGCGAAGAACATCCTTCACCAGATCTGAGGTGAGGAGCAGCATGAATTGGTCGATCGACTCCATCTCCTCGAAGGCCACCTGACCTTCTGCTGGGTTAAACCCATCGAGATTGCCGAGGATCCAGCGAAAGGCGTTGCGGATGTCGCGATAGTTATCGGCGACGCGCTTCATCAATTCGTCTGACGCATGCATGTCCTCGCGGAAATCAACTGACGCAACCCAGAGGCGCACGATCTCAGCGCCGAGCTTCTCTGCGACTTCTACGGGATCCACTCCGTTGCCCAGTGACTTCGACATCGCGCGGCCTTGCGGATCGAGTGTCCAGCCGCAGGTGACGGCTAAGCGGTAGGGCGCACGATCGCGAGTGCCCACGGAGCAGAGTAGGGATGACTGGAACCATCCGCGATGCTGGTCGCCGCCCTCGATGTACATGTCGGCAACAGCATCCTTCATCACAGCCGCCCAACTCGACCCGGACTCGAACCACACGTCGATGATGTCAAACTCTTTGCGCAAGTTTTTCCCACCGCAGTTCTGGCATTTGACCGCGGCAGGAACGATGTCCTTCACGTCATGCGTGTACCAGGCATCGGCGCCATGCATTGCGAACAGCTTGACTACCAACTCGTTTGCGTCCTTCGAGCGCAGCGGCTGATTGCAGCCTTCGCAGAAGAAGATCGGAATGGGCACACCCCACACGCGCTGACGCGAGATGCACCAGTCGGGACGAGTGGCCACCATGTTGGAAATGCGCTCTTCTCCCCAAGCGGGATCCCACTTCGTTTTCCGAACCTCATCCAGAGCGCGTTGACGCAGCGTTGAGCCCTGCATAGGGCTCTCCATGCCGATAAACCACTGCTCAGTTGCTCGGAAGATCACGGGATTGTGGCAACGCCAGCAATGCGGATATGAGTGCGTGATCTTCTCTTCACCCATCAGCACGCTGCGCGATTTCAACAACTCGATAATCGGCTGGTTGGCTTCGAATACGGTCTTGCCGTTGTATTCGGGCAGACCATTGTGCAGCCGTCCTTGGGCGTCGACGTTGCAAGTTTGATCGAGGCCATATTTGACGCCGGTATAAAAGTCGTCGGCGCCATGGGATGGAGCCGTGTGAACCGCTCCTGTGCCTTGCTCGAGGGTTACGTAGTCGGCAAGCACACCGAGGATCTTGCGATCGAGGAATGGATGCTGGAAGGTTGTACCTTCCAATCTGCGTCCTGGGAAGCGCGCTATGGCGCGAGCGTCTTTGAGTCCAGTGTGCTCACGTGTCGCTTCGAGCAACCCTTCGGCAACGATGTAAACCTCTCCCGCGTCTTCCAGAGCCACATATTCATAATCAGGATGGAAAGCGACTGCCATGGACGCTGGAAGCGTCCATGGCGTGGTCGTCCAGATGATTGTGTTGACGCGCTTGCCCGCGAGAGCGGAGTCGATCGTTTCGGGCTTACTAGTAAGAACGTACTTTACCCAGACACTGGGACTGGTGTGCTGCTCGTACTCGACTTCAGCTTCTGCCAGCGCGGTGCGATCGAAGATGCACCAGTAGACGGGACGAAGTCCTTTGTAGACGAATCCGTTCTCCCAGAAGTCAAAGAAGACGCGAGCGATTACCGATTCGTATTGCGGTGACATCGTGGAGTAAGGATGTTCGAAATCGCCGAAGACCCCGATACGCTGAAACTGTTCGCTCTGCAGATCGAGATACTTTTGCGCGTACTCGCGACATGCGCGACGCACTTGCGCAGGAGCCATCTCCAATTTCTTGCGGCCAAGTTTTTCGTCGACTTTTATCTCGATGGGAAGGCCGTGGCAATCCCATCCCGGGACGTATGGTGCGTCAAAGCCTGCCATGGTCTTCGACTTCACAACAAAATCTTTTAGCGACTTATTTAGTGCATGTCCAAGGTGGATCTCGCCGTTGGCGTACGGCGGACCGTCGTGTAGAAAGTACTTCGGTGCACCTTTTCGCGCTTCGCGAATACGCTGATATATACCGATTTTCGTCCAAAATTCGAGCCTTTTTGGCTCGTTTTGCGGCAGATTCGCCTTCATGGCGAAGTCGGTTTTCGGCAAATTCAGCGTGTCTTTCAGTTCAGAGGGCATGCCCGGTCGTTATCTACTCCTCATGGTAAAAAGGCGGGAAACTTCATTATAGGGGATGGGTTTCTACACCAAGACCATATCTGTGGTTCCGTCGTCGTTTGCGTGCATCTAAACAACGATGTGGAAGCAGTGTCGGCAAAGAGCATTTTGCTGATGCTGAAGCGAGGGCAGAGTTGCTCGGTTTTTGTGAGCTTTTAAGAAATTTTTCGATGATTTTTTAGTCTGACGTCTTGACAAACTCGCAAAGCTTAGAGCTGCTGGGCGAGCAACATAAGGACAGAAGAATTCATCGGAAGAAGGTAAGCAGCCACTCCCAAACGCGACGAGCGGAATAGGCTGGATGGGTCGAACAAAAGTTTTTATGGCAAACCAGGTGTTGATCGCCCCCACTGAAACTTCTCCGGTCCGAAGGCGGGTACCAGCAAGTGCGCCCAACTTTGGTTTGAAGGCGGAGGGGTCGCTCTTTGAATCTTTGAAAGAGAATCTGCGCGACGTTTTCTTTCCTGAAAAATTACCACCGCTCAAACTGACATCCCGTCCCGTTGCAGTTCGAAGCATCTGGGGCGCCTACGATAATCGCAAAGTCGCACGTACATCCTCGGTGATCGTGCACACTGGACTGATCGCGGCTCTGATAGCTGCCTCAATCCTGGGGCACAAGGTGTATCAGGAGCAGAAAAAAGAGACTGTAACGGTCATTGCCCCGGACATTTCCGAGTACATGCCAATGACTCCGAAGCAGATGCCAACGCTTCAGGGCGGTGGGGGTGGCGGTGATCGCGACAAGGTCATTGCTCCCAAGGGGCGTCTACCTAAGCCGGCCATGGAGCAGATCACGCCTCCCGAGGTTGTAATTCGTAACGAACATCCCAAGCTCACGGCAGAGCCGACGGTGGTGATGCCTCCGACGGTGAAGCTGGCGAACAATAACCTGCCCAACTTCGGCGATCCCAAGTCGCCCGTGATCGGCGGACCTCCATCGAACGGTGTTGGTAGCGGAGCTGGAATCGGCGCTGGAAGCGGTGGCGGAATTGGTTCTGGGATCGGCGGTGGCGTTGGTCCTGGTTCCGGCGGTGGATACGGCGGCGGAATCTTCCGCCCAGGCGTTGGTGGCGTAACCGCGCCCCGCGCAATCTACAAGCCAGATCCGGAGTATTCGGAAGAGGCGCGCAAGGCTAAGTATCAGGGAACAGTAATTTTGGGATTAGTCGTTGATGCCTCCGGACGTCCGCGCGGGCTGAAGGTTGAACGTGGACTTGGTATGGGACTCGACGAAAAAGCCCTGGAAGCTGTACGCACCTGGAAGTTCGAACCCGCGGAGAAGGACGGTAAACCGGTAGCTGTCGCGATCAGCGTGGAAGTGGAGTTTAGACTCTTCTGAAGTAAGTAATCATCAGAAGAATTGAAATGGCACGAGCGAACCTGCTCGTGCCGTTTTGCTTTTAAACGGTAGAGACGCAGCATGCTGCGTCTTTACGATGTGGCATGGGCTGTCGGGGAAGCGCGGTTCAGCTTTGCTCGCTCGTGTAGACACAGCATGCTGCGTCTCTACGTTGGGCACTTGCTCCGCTTATAATCCACTGCTTCGGAGCTTTCGTGTCTGCACTTTCTGCCCAATCCGCGCGCATCGTGATCGATAGCGACCGGCTCAATCAAGAGCTTACGACATTGGCTACCTTTTCGGATTCTGCACCTCCTGCTGTGACACGAATCGTGTTTTCTGACTCGGATCTTCGGGCGCGCGACTATGTGAAAAGTCTCTGTCTCGATGCTGGATTGGAAGTTCGCGAAGACTCGGTTGGAAATACCTTTGCCCGCTGGAGCGGTGATCGTCCCGGCGAAGCTGCTGTCGGGACGGGGTCGCACATCGACGCTATACCGAATGCCGGACGCTTCGACGGCACAGTCGGAGTGCTCGGAGGATTAGAAGCGATTCGCGCCCTCAAGCGTTCTGAATTCTTGCCTGCGCGTCCGATTGAACTCGTGATCTTCACTTCTGAGGAGCCGACACGTTTTGGCATCGGATGTCTCGGCAGCAGACTTCTTTCGGGTAGCCGCGATGCCTCAGTTGACAAGAAGTTGAAGGACAAAGGCGGCCAGACGCTACGTGATGCTCGAACGATGGCAGGGTTTAGCGGAGATCTCGGGCAGGTGCTGCTCCCGCGCGGTTACTACGAACGTTTCGTCGAGCTACATATTGAGCAAGGCCCATTGCTTGAGCAGGAGCAACTCGACATCGGCGTTGTAACTGCCATTGCTGCTCCCGCAAGCCTAGGCATTTCCGTTGAAGGACAAGGAGGCCACGCCGGTGGAGTTCTGATGCCCGATCGGCGCGATGCTCTTTGCGCGGCCGCAGAGATCGTTCTCGCGGTTGAATGGGCAGTAAAATCAACCGGTTCGTTCGACACAGTGGGTACAACCGGTGTGTGTGACGTGTTTCCTTCAGCGGTAAACAGCATTCCGAGCCGCGTGCGGCTAGAAGTGGACCTTCGCGATATCGATGAACAGCGTCGTGAAACCGTCTTGCGATTGATTCGCCAGAGATGTCAAGAGGTTGCGCTTCGTCGATCTGTAGACGTCCAGATCGAAGTAGTTAACGCGGACGCTCCCGGTGAATGCGCTCGTGAAGTTGTAGAGGCTATCGAGGGTGCATGTCGAAGGAACCAATTCCAATTCAGGAAGATCGTCAGTCGCGCCTACCACGATTCCCTGTTCATGTCACGAATCGCTCCAACAGGCATGATCTTCATTCCTTGCCGGGATGGCATCAGTCATCGCCCTGAGGAGTACGCTTCACCTGATGCCATCAGCAATGGAACTCGCGTCCTGGCGCATGTGCTTGCTGAACTCGCTTCGAGATAGAGAGTAGAAGATCAGTGCACGCCAATCGCGTGGTACAGCTCCGCGGGGCGGAGCAGATTGCCGTTTTTTACCACGAGATCGACTTTGCGAATATCACTGATCTGGGTGGTAGGATCGCCGTTTACCAGGATCATATCGGCATACTTGCCGGGTGTAACGGAACCGAAATCCTTGTCCATATGCATTACCCTCGCGCCTTCGAGCGTGGCCATGCGGAGCACCGCCGGGGCTGGGATTCCCGCCTGAGTGTAAATTTCAAGCTCGCGATGCAGAGCGTATCCGCTGCCGGCGTCGGTTCCGGCTACTAACTGCACTCCGCTGTCGTACAGCTTTTTCAGCATCGTTTCCATCTTGGCATAGGAGGCGCGGTACGTTTTGTCAGTGGCATCATCGGGAACGGGCAGAGAACCGCCTCCAGCTTTAATACCACGTTGCGCCTGCACCGGTAAGCGATCGAACATTGCCTGATCTATTTTGGGAATCTGGCCTTGACGGTCTGTGTACGTGTTTTCCCAGACGCCCATTGTCGGGTCGATTACGACGCGTCGCTCCTTCAACAGAGCGATGAAGTCATTCACCTGGGGACTGTTCAGGTCGAGATCGGCGCCTCGCTTGCCGGGAGCAATGAATCGTTCGGGAGTCCGCGTCTGCTTCACGTCGGGCATGAAGTTCAGAAAGACGAAGTTCATGTGCTGGATTTCGTTGGCGCCGTCGCGAATAAACTGCTCTGCGATCATGCCTGCAGGAACGTGCCCGCTGACGCGCAGGCCGCGTTTGTGGGCCTCGTTCGCGATGATTGGCACTAGCTCGGGCTTCACTGAACTATAGATCTTGATCTGCACGTAGCCGAGGTCGGCGTAGCGATCAACACGCATTACGGCTTCCTGCGGCGTCGCGGCGAGCACCTTGATGGGACCTTCGAACGGGCCTGGTCCGTCGATGAAGCCGGCAGGCACCACACGCGGGCCGATCTGGGTGCCATCGGCGATGTGTTTGCGCAGCAAAGTGAGATCGTCGATGCTGTTGCCCATGTCGCGCACGGTAGTCACGCCGGCGGCGACGTCCATAAATGCGTTCAGCGGGAAAAGATGGGCATGCATGTCCCAGAGTCCGGGCAGCAGTGTTCTGCCCGAGCCGTCGATGATTTCAGCATTCGCCGGCGTGACTTGACCGGCCTCGGCAGCGACCGATGCAATGCGATCCTCGTGCACGACAACGCGTTGTTTCGGGAGAATCTTCGCCGCTTCTGAGTCGAAGAGACCGACATTTCTTATGACTACATCGCCACTGGGCACATGGGTCAGTGCGCGAGCTAGCTCAGCGGCGCGGGAATTCTCCACCTCCTGTTGTGCCTTATGTAATATGGGGACCACAGACTCGAATCCCTGACGTGCTGTGCTGCTCCAGCCGTATGTAGTTGCAAAGAATTGCTGGCTTTCGTCCAACCACACATATGCAGGCTCATAGCCCAGGCCGGAAACCTCATACAAGGTGGCGCTGATCCTTGTGCCGCTGGCTTCCACGGGCACTGACTTCACGCTCCGCACGGTGGTTTGTCCGGAGGGCAGAAGATCAATTTTGCCGCCATTTTTAATGGCCGCTCGCGTAAGGACCGCCAGCGACTCGGGTCCGCCGTCCAAGTCAACGTAAGCCTTGCCGGAAGCGTTGGACTGGTGCGTATCTTCCGCCTGGTTCTTCCACGACGCACTGGCGCCCGCGAGTTCGAAATGCTCCTCGACCGGATTCTTCATGTAGTCAACGCCTTTGGAGTCCTCCGTGACGACAATTCCTTTCGCGTCGAGCTTGTAGGTCGTGTAGATCTTTGGGCCGCGTCCGCGATCATTGAACTGGAAGAACTCATGGACCGCGCCGTCCGGAGTGGTCCATACCGCGTCTTGGCCCGAGGGCGTCTTGTCGCTAAGTACGGTCCGAATGTGCGCTTCTTTAGGAACGTCGGACGGGAGTGCAGGTGTAGGCGATTCCTGCTGTTGCGGATGGGCAAGGCTAGCAAATGTCAGAAGAACGATGACGGTCGAGAGACGGCGGTTCATGGCACGCCAGCTTAACAGAGAGTCCGAGGACTCCTGGCAGCAAGCTAACCGCTACAGAACGCGGTTATGAAACTGTAGCGGAGCGCGCGGGCGCCCTCGCCCGGTGTATGAGACTTTAAGAGCTTAAATATAGCGGTCTTATCCTCCGGCATTTCGCCGGATGAGGACACGCGGCTCTCCGTTTGATTTTGTAATACCGTCCACACGTTAATGCGCTCGGCTTTGGGCAACAACGCGGTCAGGAATGCGTCCTGCCTTTTCGCAACATTCTCCGGCGGGAATGGGACTGCCGTGTGGACAAGTAGCCGGATGTCCAAGGAATGAACAGATCTTTTCCGTCACTTCGGGGGACAGGATGTGTTCAAACTTGCATGCCTGCTGCTCGATTTCGTCTTCGTTTTGCACTTTCAAGGTTTGCGTGAAGAGTCGTTCTGCGAGGCGATGGCGGCGGATGACATCGGCCGCGCGCTGTTGGCCTGCAGGAGTGAAGTCGACAATGAATTCTCCATGTTGCTGCGTATGGCTACCCGGGTGGATGGCCTCATGGCAACGGTTGAGCACATCTTTGTGCGTGTGGTCCGCGGCGCCGTGAACCCGCTTTTTCACCAGCCCAAGCTGCTCCATGCGATCAACCGCCAGCGACACCGGTAACGCTCCATCGACTTCCATACGACCAACTTCCGCCAGCTCGCCGTTCTCGTGTAGCGTCCAGATCTCCTCGAGAACTTCGTCAATCTGCATCTCGTCGGAAAGAGTGAAGATTTGCTGATGGGCAATCTGTCCATGATGCAGCTCAACGGAACGATCGGCCAGCCGCGCTACCACGGGATCGTGCGTGACCATCACAATCGTTCGTCCCTGCTGATGGAGATCCCGCAATTGCTTTAGAACAATCTCCTCATTCTTTGCGTCCAAATTTCCGGTTGGCTCATCCGCCAGAATGATGCTTGGATCATTGATCAATGCACGGGCTATGCAGACTCTCTGCTGCTCCCCACCGGAAAGTTGAGCGGGCACATGATGCGCGCGCTCCTTAAGGCCAACTCGATCAAGGGCTCCGAGCGCCTCTTGCTTGTCGGTCATCGAGTGAAAGTACTGGGCGAGCATCACATTTTCGAGCGCGGTGAGATAGGGAATCAGATGGAATTGCTGGAAGATGAATCCAATTTTCTCGGCTCGGAAGCGATTGAGTTCGGAGCCGGAGAGTTTGCCCAGATCCTTGCCATCAATGAAAATGTCTCCCGAGCTGGGACTGTCGAGACATCCAATCAGATTCACCAACGAAGACTTGCCTGAGCCCGATGGCCCCATGATCGCAAGCCATTCCCCTTTGCGCACGGAAAGCGACACACCATCGAGCGCGCGTATTTCACCCGCCTGCCCGCGCTGGCTTGCCGGATAAACCTTTCGTACGTTGATGATCTCGATGGACATTATTCCCCTTTAAGGATGCCTGCCGGTTCGATTCGTTGCAAGCGGGCCAATGGAACCGTCGCCGCCAGCAATGCTAGAGCTACATCAGCGAGGATCACGAGCGGTAACACGCTAAGCTGCGGCATTACAACGGCATGGAAGTTGGCCTGCGAGATCCATGCTGCAATCCCTGAACCGAGAATGTACCCGGTCAGTGCGGCGCAGAGAGCGATGGTGAGGGCCTCACCGGCAAAGAGGGCGTTCACGGTTACCTGCGAGGAGCCGATCGCCTTCATCACCGCGAAGTCGCGGCGCCGCTCCAAGACTGAAGACGTGAGCGTGGAGAATACGCAGAGAGCCACGGTAAGAGCAATCAGCAGCGTCGAGGCGAGCATCACGGAACGCATGCGACTCACAACGGCGCCTTGTGCCTGAAGCAATTGACGTACCGGCCGAACCTGCACACCAGGGAACGCCAATTGAAGCTGCGAGATTGCCGTAGTTATCTGATCGCGAGATCCCGGTGCCGAGATCTCCAATAAAGATGGGCCGATTTCAGTCCAGCTCTCGAAGGTGCTGAGGGGAATGTAAACTCGGTCTTCCTCTTCTGATCCGGTTTTCACTGTGCCGAAGTTCTTGACGTGAAGCTTGCGCCCTGCGAAGTCGAGGTCGAAGCTGCCCTGGTTGATCCCTAAATGGGACTCAACCCGGACCCCGACTAGAGCCTCATCGCCATTATTGGGCCATCTTGAAACAGACCACCACGTATCAAGTCGCTGAATCTGGGGGATCTCTGTCCCAGCAACGACAACTGCTTCACCGCCAGTGGTGTGAGCAATTGCAAAGGCAAAGGGAGCTACGATTGCGTCGGGTCCGAGAATGGAATGGGCTCGGCTGACAACATCAGTAGGCAAAGTCTGTCCGTCTGGAGCAGCGAGCGTGACATTTGCCCCATAGGATCGGAAATCCCGATTCAGCTTATTTTCCAGGCCATAGTAGAGGCTCAGCATGGCCGTGATCATCGTCGAGGCGACCGTCAGAGCAATGAACGCGATCAAGGGACGATTGCCGCGACCGAGTAGTCCCCGCTCGAGGACATGAAAGAACATTGAGGCGCGTACGCTCATGCATCGCCTCGCAACACCAAGACGGGATCAAGCTTGAGAGCGCGACGAATCGCCACAGCGCTACCAGCAATCGTGACGAGTAACGCGAGAAAGATGACCATCGGCAGTAGCACCGGAGTGATTACGATGCCTGTGTGGAAGATTGCCTGACCTATGCGTTGTGCGATTGCATCGCCCAGGAGGAATCCGAGGATTCCGGCGCATAGCGCAAGCAGCGCCGCTTCGCAGACAAAGAGAGATGCAATCGCCGGCTCGGTTGCGCCCAGCGACTTCATCAGGCCAACTTCCTGACGCCGTTCCAAGACTGTTGTCGCCATAGCTGCTGAGACAGCCAGGGCGGCAGCGATGAGCGAGGCTATCGCTATCAACAACATCATTCCAGAGATGTGAGAGAGGACTGTCCCTTCATTCTGCGTAGCTTGGCGAATCTGCTCGGCGTGTGCTCCAGGAAAGATTTCGCGCAGCTGATAAGCAACGGAGTTGGCATACGGGGAACAATACCAACGGTCACGGTCTGCGGAGGTCATGCGGTCGGGATCACGGCGGGCAAATGCATCCTCCGGCTTGGTCAACGCGCTTACGTATATCTTGTCGACTGCATCCGGCGCATGGGCTAATTGCTGCGTGAGCGCCAGGGAGGCAACGATGGCATTATCTTCCGCGCTTCCGGTGCTCAGGATTCCGCTGATTCGTACCGGCACGCCGAGTAGATCGATTGAGTCGCCGACATGCTTCCCAATTCGAGACGCTAATTGCGACCCGACCAGACCGTCAGTGCCGCTATCGGTTGGCCATCTCCCTTGAACCTTCCACCACGGATAGAGCTTCTCAACTCCGGTCGAAAACTCTTCTGTCCCGAAACGGAGCTGCTTATCAAAGTATGTGCCAATTACGCGCAGCGTTCCTGACTGCGTTGGCACTTCTGTTTCCAGGAACGGTGCAAACGCCAGGATGTTATGCCCCCAGAAGATTCCTTTGATACTTGGAAGCGACGATTCCTTTAGGTGAGCTCCGGGGGATGCAGGTTTCACTTCCTGATCGCCCACGCGGACGGAGAGAGCGGCATCCTCGGGGTAGACCACGATGTTTGCACCGTACGCGCGCAGCTCGCGATTGATCTTGTCGCCAACATCGACGCCTACGGCGATCATCGCAGTTGCAACCGCGACTCCGAGCATGACCGCGATCCCCGCCAGCAACTTGCGGCGTTGTTGCCGCCGGAATGATTGATAGAGAAGACGCAGAAACACAGAGCCTACTTTGTGGAAGTCGCTGCGCCGCTTGAGAGATCCGCCTGACTGATCGTGATCTGTTCGCCATTGATCGACGATTTCAGGGGAATGGGATTACAGCCCCCGGGCTGACCCATGGACTGAGGATTTACCGGCGCCGAGCAGTTCTTACAAATGATCTGATTACCGCTTTTGTAGAAACCTACCGGACCGCAGATCTGACATGCGTCGAGCACCGTCACAATCTTTCCGTCAGGCTTCTTAAAAATCAGGAAACGTACTTCTTGACCGTCAAGCTTCGCGGAGTAACGATGCAACTCTCCGTCGGATACTTCGCTGACCGGAATCGAAACCTCTCCTGCAGTAAATGCCACTTCATGAGCAGGTGAAAGGGAGGTGGTGCTCTTGGCGTAGATGAACTGCGCGGTCACTAGGACGATGAAGATAAACGAGCACGTATAGACGGCCGTCGACCAGAGACGCTCCTTCCGTGCCGACCATAATGCCTTTCGCTGGAGCGCCCTAGAATTTGTTCCGCCAGAAGGTGGGGGTGGTGCTCCATCGCCCTGCCGCCTCCGCTGATCAAAGAGGACCATCAACGCTGCCAATGCAAGGATAGTCACAAAGAAGAACAGGTCATTGCGAACGATTGGGCCAATCAAAGCCATTTCTTCACGGCTCGAGGGAAGAACGCCGTTCTCGGAGAGCTCGTGCAATCCGGAAACAAGTAGCTGAGCCGCAACGAAGACCAAAATCACCGTCGTTATGCGGAAGAAGCGCCGAAGATCGATGCGGATGCTGCCCTTTACGAACATCACCCCAAAGACGACCGCCAGCAGCACACCGATCAGCGTCCCCATGAAGCTCAACAGCTGGCTTGAATTGAATTCGACTGCGGCGAGTATCAAGACCGTCTCCACGCCTTCACGCAAGACCATCAGAAACACGAACAGAAATAGGCCGAAGGTCCGTCCTCCGGTAGCCAAGCCGCCTACTCTCCCCTCAATCTCGCCTTTGAGCCGCTTGGCTGCGCGGCTCATGAACCAGATCATGCTTATCACGAACAACGCCGCTACCAGCATTACCCAGCCTTCAAAGATGTCCTGATTAAACTGAGTACGGGACAGGACTACTGCCACACCGATGCTGCAGACGAAAGCTGCTCCTAAGGCGGCATATACCACGCGGCGCAGCTCTGGACGCTGGATTTTTGACAGGTAAGCTAGCGTGATTCCGACAATCAGTGCGGCTTCGACGCCTTCGCGTAAGGTGACAATGAGGGCTTGCAGCATCGGGTCAGATATTGAAAATGAATTTCAATTTCAATTAGCATTGTAACAGTTGGAAGCGATTAGCATCTAGCGGATGCCGCTGCGAGGCGTCCTCCGCGCGGCAAATTTCTGGATCATCAGCCTGCGCTCGCGGCGGATCTTCGAGCTACTCCGGTTACATCCTCGTTCGCGATTCAGCGCGTCTAACTCAAGTCATCTTACGAGTCGTTGCGCCTCCACCATTACAGACTTACAGGAGAGATCGCTTTTGCTGAAGATGCGCGTGGCAAGTACAGCCGCAGAAATCGAGACGCTCAGATCAGTGTGGGATTCACTTATGAGTCCCAATTTGAGCTTGTTTCAAAGTCATCGATGGAATCTTCTTGCGGCAAAAACGTTTGGAGAACGCGAACAGCCTTATTTCATCTTCGCGGAGGATGACAACGGGGCCGCGATTCTTCCTCTGGCGATCGACTCACGGTCTCGTAGTCTCACCTTCGCAGGTGAATGTCTCTTTGACTATCGTGACTACCTCGCGGTCGGCGATCCTGCTCCTCTCTGTGTCGCCTGGCAGAGGCTCGCGTCCTTCAATTTGCCGTTGTCGATCACTGCGATCTGCCGCCCGCAAGAGCATGTTTGGGAACGCCTCCCCAAGACTTTGTTCAGCAGGGCTCCGCGTTTGCGTAAGTCAGAGATGACATCCGACCAACTCGCTCGGAATCACCCACGCGCATTCAGTCGTTTGCGCAAGTTAGAGCGTATGGGTTTGCGGATTCGTCAGTACTCTGGTGACTCTCCGATTGTGTCCGGCATTTATCGACTGCGTACGGCCCAATCGAGCGCAAACGAACTGTTCCATGATCCCCGACGCGCCGAGTTCATGATTGCGGCGTGCAGCACTGAAGCTTCACGTTGTGAAATTTTCGCTCTGGAGCATGGCAGCACGCTTGCTGCAGCGCTGGTGACCTTCCGTGACGCTGATTGGCGACGTTTCTACACTATCTTCTACGATCGGCAATGGGCGCGATTCTCACCGGGAGTAAGTCTCCTCTTTGAAATCGCGCGGCGCTCACTGGAGCAGGGAATTAATGTTGATCTTATGACTGGTGAGCAGCCGTACAAGATGCGCGTGGCTCAAAGCGCGCAAGAACTGTTTAACGTAAAGGCCACTGCGGCGGAGTTGCGGGAACTATTTCCGGCAGCGGCGATTGCAGATTTTGCTGCCTAAGTCGTTATCCAGCTAAGGCTCGATTCCCAGAAAATCGCGAAGGCAAAAACGGGAGAATGTCTATCTGGCTTTGTCGTCCTTGAATCAACTCAGACATTATCGCGGCAGTAGCTGGAGCCAGGAGAATCCCATTTCGGAAATGCCCCGTGGCAACGTATGTGCCGGGTAGAGAGCCCGCTCCCAAGACAGGAAGCCCATCGGGAGAGCCGGGCCGTAATCCTGCCCACGCCTCAATCATCTTTGCTTTACCGATCGATGGCACGAGGCTCGATGCCGCTTGATGTAGCTTTTGGATCACCTCGGGTTGTACTGTCTTGTCGAAGCCCGCTTCTTCGACTGTTGCCCCGATCAGGATTCGGCCACTTCTCCTCGGGAGCAAATAAACCTCTCGTGACCGCACGACATGCCGCAAGTCGTACCCCGACGGGATGACCGCCAGCATTTGTCCTTTGACTGGACGAGAGG
This sequence comes from Acidobacteriota bacterium, assembly GCA_003225215.1. Classification (GTDB taxonomy): domain Bacteria; phylum Acidobacteriota; class Terriglobia; order Terriglobales; family Acidobacteriaceae; genus Gp1-AA112. The sequence goes on along the minus strand of QIBC01000006.1, from coordinate 2,870 downwards.
GAACCACGACTCCCATGATTTCGCTTGCCCAGGCTCCTGCACAATTTACGAACGTTGCGGTCGAATACAGACCCGCCGTGGTTCGTACCTCTAAGTCGCGCGTTCTCGCCATGCTTACGCGTTCCACGAGAGCCTCATGATGAACCGCTGCCCCCATGTTCTTGGCCGTTGCCAGCACTGCCTGTACCAGAAGGCGAGGATCGACCGTCTGCTCTTCCAGGAAGCACGCTCGCGAAAGATCGGCTAATCCGGGCTCAAGAGTTCTAAAATCAGCCGTCGATAGAGGGTCAGCCGGCAAGTCATTGGCACCGTGGGCGACATAGAGCGTCCCGCGATTTTCGAGTCCGATCTTGATCCCAGAACGGAGTTCCAGTTCTTCGACAAATGCTGGATACATGGAGGCGCTTATGCGCGCCAATGGTTTCAATTTGGGATCGGTCTCCGGATCGTCAACGACAAGCATTCCAGCGGCTGCGCTGGAGGCTTCACGGCCGGGTTCACCTCGGTCCAGAACTGCGACCGTAGCGCCAGCCCGTCTTAGTTCAATAGCGATCGAAAGACCGATAATTCCAGCGCCAGCAATGACGACGTCACACGTGTACACAGGATGATTCTAGCTGCTGATCAATATCGCCAGAACTGGCCGGGGCAACGGTTTAGTTAGGACTGCCGGCGCGCACCTGGGCTTGCTTGTGCGCGCTCCTGACCGGTCTTTGAGTTGCCAATAAGTTTTGAGAAAACCACCAGTCTTTTCGGAGCCGGCCCAATGTAGTAAATCGGGTAGCAGGTGATCAGTGTGAGGCGGGTATCGGATGTCTTCTTCAGCACCGACACATCATTGGGCATCACGATCTTCTTACCGGTTACTCGGAACGTGTAAGTGTGACCGTCTCGGCGTACCTGAATTTCGTCGCCATCCTGGAGTTCATAGATGTGACGGAAGAAGGTATCCCGGTGAGCGGAGATGACAGAGTTACCAGCTTCTCCTGGAACTGGCGTGCCTTTGACGTGGCCTGGGCCTAGTCGCAACGCTTTGTGATTCGTTCCTTCTACCACAATTACATCGAGATCGATCTTGGGAATCGAGACACGAGTTAACCCATCGTGTTTAGAAACCGCCGCGCTCATAGAGCTTGTGAGTGCTGAGCCTTGTTGCGCCTGCCATTTCCGATGCAACGCTCGTTGCTCACTGAACATAGCCACGTACTCGGATCCCACGTAGCCGAGCAGAATGGCCCCCACCACAATCAGGACTCTCGAAACCATTTGCCTCGTAGCCCATGAGCTAACGTTTTCCCAGATCTTCCGCCACTGGAGATGCTGGACAAAGGTGCGCGTCCTGTTTTGGTTCGCCGTTGTCATAGAACGGATGCCGCCTGAGTCGACTCAAAATATCCGTATATTAGATGCTAAAGCTTGACTCTGGAAAGCTCTACTTGTGAGCTGGGCGGGTACGCAGGGCAGAGATGAGGCCACCGAGAAAGATCCCAAACCCAATCACTGAGAGGAGTGGAAGAGAGCTGCTCGCCGCCGGTAAGGCGAGAGATGCGTTTGGCTGCGAATTATCAGCACTGGAGCGAGCTGTTGTATTTATCTCGTTGGTTTGGGCGAGCTTTCCTTCCGGTTTGAAGGAACTGCTGTGCCGTGCAGATGGTTGGAGTGCAGCACCGGAGACCTTTGGCCGAACATCCAAGGGCACGGCCCTGCTTGTCCCTATGCAATTTCATAGCCCAAGCTCCACAAGAACGGAGCTTGAGCTACATCGCAGCGCGGCCGGAATGAGCAAAGGCTCATCCGCGAAAAGCAAATCTGCCCAAACGAGTGCTTATTTCGAGTGCTTATTTCGAGTGTTATTTAGAGACCTTGGTCGGCAACGTTGCGTCCTGTGCGGCCGCTAGTTGGGTGGCATCGATTATGAGAGGCGCATGATCGTAGAAATTAACCGTCGCCTGCAGCGACTTTCGTTTATCCCAATCTTCACGTGCGAGTGGAAAACTGAAGATCACTACTCCTCGCTGATCGGCTTGTGCGGCAATGCTGGACTCTGACTGCAACGGCTTGGCGTTAGGTATAGCCAGTTGAGGATAGGCCTGAACAATGCGTTCGTAATCCGACGCCGGAGCGGCGCTGTCGTTGAACTCCCCTTTTTCGCTCACAAGCTTCCCCTCGATGTTCTTGAGATACATCGGTCTTCCAATTGCGTTCTTCACATCGAGCGCAATGTTCACCAGAACAGAGTCTCGTTTCTCGATGTTCTGATCCAACGTGCCTTCCTTCCCTGGAGCAATCGAACCTTTTGACTCGATGTGCAGGGGCAGGGCCACTACTCGAAGTGCCGATCCGGTCGAAGTTGGGGGTTTTCTCGAAGAGAGGAGATAGACGCCAACGACGACGCCCAATACAACTGCCGCGATAAGTACGGGTACGAGGGGCGGAAGACTCCAGCGTGCGCTGTCCAGTTCCTCGCTCATAGGCACGTGTCCGGCATCGAAGCGCGGGGCCTGGGCCTTTTTCATTTCTGGACCAGTTGGACTCGACATAGTTCCTCCTTCGAGCAACTCTCATCCTAAGATGCCGATTTTGAGCCTCACGCGACTGCTGTGCGCGAATGCCGTCTCATAGCTTCTGCAAACTGTTTGACCGGAAGCGTATTGAGCACATCTTTTGTGGTAAGCCACGCGCGGCGAGCTTGTACAACGCCAAATCGCATCTTCTCCAAGTGCGATGTGTGATGCGAATCGGTATTTATCACGACCTTCACGCCACGTTCCTTTGCCATCTTCAGGTGACGGTCAGATAAATCGAGGCGATCGGGATAGGCATTGAGTTCCATCGCGACGTTATGTTTCGCAGCTGCCCGTAAGATCGCG
>QIBC01000317.1 GCA_003225215.1 Acidobacteriota bacterium | reverse complement strand
GCAAGTGATCAGCCGCCTGGCAGTCCAGACGGCACAAGCTGCGCCGGAGCCTGAGACGCCTCAACCGGCGCCGCAGCGCAGTTCGCCGAGCCGCGCAACCAGCACGCGCGTGCGCCCGCGCCATTCGCTGCCGTCGTCCTCAAGCTCGTATGCCAACTCTCAGGGCACAAGCACGACCTCAAACAGTTCCGATGTGGGATCGAGCAACTCCACGGCAAGCACGTATACGCCGCCACCGCCACCGCCACCTCCGCAGAAAGTCACAGTTCCAGCCGGGACTGTTCTTCAGGTGCGCACGGTGGAAGGTTTGAGCTCGGAAACCAATCACGAAACTGATCAGTGGCACGGAACGCTGAATGCCGACATCGTGGTTGACGACCAGACCGTCATCCCGGCGGGCGCTGAGGTTCAAGGACGAGTCATGGAAGCGCACGCCGCCACTCATTACAGCGGCGGAGCCTCTCTCGTGCTCGGTCTTGAACGTGTCAGCTTTAACGGCAAGACGTATCAGATTGCTACCGACACCTGGCAGCGCAAGGGCGACACGCGTGGTAAGAACACTGCGGAGAAAGTAGGCGGTGGAGCTGCCGTAGGCGCGATTCTCGGCGGAATCTTCGGTGGCGGCAAGGGCGCTGCCATCGGAGCGACAGCGGGAGCTGGCGCGGGAGCTGGCGCAAACACGATTACCAAGGGGCAGAAAGTGGAACTGCGTCCAGAAACTCTCGTCAGCTTCCGCCTGCAGAATCCCATTTCGGTAATGCCATCAGGCAGCAACGAGCGTCACGGAACCGTGATTCGCCCCGATAGCAGCGGCGATCCTCAGTAACGGCATTTTCAGTAAAAGGCCGGACAGGAATGTCCGGCCTTTTTTGCCACAGGTAGAGATGCAGCACGCTGCGTCTTCACTATGCTGATTATGCGGGCCCAAGCTTGGGGTTGGGTTCTGTAATCCTCGCCAGACGCAGCATGCTGCGTCTCTACGGTTCAGCGTTTTCGCTCTCTACAACCTCCACTCCGGCAGGCGGAGAGAAGCGGAAAATATCTGGTTTCACGGCCACATTTTCCTGTAAATCGCGAAAGATGAATTCCGTGCTTGAGCCATCCAACTCCTCGATACGAATGCGTGCGATCTGATCAGAAGGGGTTATTTCAAGCAACACCCGCTGGACCCGATCTTCCATTCCTTTGGGAAGACCTTCAAGGACTACATTAACTGCGTCTTTTGGCGGTTCGGATGAAAGCGCTAATTTGGTGAATTCCTGCTGCAGCTTCGTATGGCCCAAGAGATAGCGGATCGGAGAGCGAAAATCGTCGAGCTTCTTAGCCGACATTCGCCGCGCCTGCCGCTCTGATGGAACGTAGAAGAACGCGTTTTTTCCGTCTACTACGAATAGCTTCGGTGTGGGCTGCTCATATTGCCAGCGCATCTTGCCGGGTTTCTGGAGCCACAGTTCGCCCGATTCGTTTCGCACGAATCCAGCGCCGTTGTAATTTTCTTGAAACTGCGCCTTGAGGGTAGTGAGGCGGTTGTAACGCCGATCAACGCGGGAGGCGATTTGCGAGACAGATGAGTCGGCCGCGAGGCTGACACCGGAAAATAGGAACACCAACGGCAGAAGTGCGGCCCAGTGCGGCCGCATCCACGTTTGCTTTCTTTTTGAACTCATCCCTCTGCCTTCGTGACCGGAGACTGCCCTGAGCGAAGCCGAAGAGTGTTCGCCTCGTCACTGCGGAAGTGCGCGAGAATCGCTGCGGCCTGTGCAGGTGTCACCACGGCCGAGAGCGCCGCGGGCTGAGCTTCTTTCACCGCGCGCACACTGCCGAAGTGCTCAACAAGTCTGCGCGTAGTTAGCGCGCCGATGCCCGGAATTTCGAGCAGCTCAGACGCACGATCGCGCATTTCGCGACGCTTGCGATGAAAGGTGACAGCGAACCGGTGCGATTCGTCACGAATCATTTGCACAAGATGTAAAACCGGGGAGTGGCGATCAAGAACGACAGGGTCCTCCTCCTGCCCATGCACATAGATGATCTCTTCGCGTTTGGCAATTGACGCAAGTGGCTGGTTCGTGATCTCAAGCGACTCTAGCGCTTCAGCTGCCGCGTGGAGCTGTCCAATGCCGCCGTCGATCAGCGCCAGGCTCGGCATCTTCTGCTTCTCGCTGGTTACGCGTTTGTAACGGCGAGCAATCACCTCCCGCATCGATGCAAAATCGTCTACCCCTTCCACGGTGCGGATGATGAATTTTCGGTAATCAGACTTCTTGATCTGCCCGTCTTCCCAGACCACCATCGATGCAACTGTCTCGGCGCCTTGAATGTGCGAAATGTCGAAGCACTCGATACGGGTTGGCAAAGTGGGCAGGGTCAGGGCATCCTGCAGCGCTTCCTGAATGGCCTTCACTGACGGCTTCATCACACGGAATCGCTGATCGTAAATCTGGTGCGCATTCTTAGCAGCTAGATCGATAAGCGAGCGCTTTTCTCCCCGCACCGGGACGAGGATCTCCACTTTGGAACCGCGCTTTTCCGAAAGCAACTCCTCCAGGGCCTCACGTTCAGTGAAATCGACCGGTGACAGGATTGCTCGCGGCACGTACTGCTGGTCGATGTAACACTGCTTCAGCAAGGCCGCGAAGAAAAGTCCCGGATCAAACTCTGGTCCTGGTGTACCGCCGCCGGTCTCGGCCCCCTCGCCTTCTTCATTCGCTGATATGAGTTCGAACTCAGGCAGGTCCTCCCAAAACAGCTCACGACGATCGAGGATCCGCCCAGCTCGCATGTGGAAAAGGTTCACGGCCAGCATCTGGTTCTCATAATGGAACCCGAATACATCCATGTCGTCGCCCTGAACTGCCGCGATTCGCTGGCGTTCCATCAAATCTTGAACTGTACTGATCAAGTCACGGTATTTGGCAGCTGACTCATACTCCTGCTCCAGGGCGGCGCGCTCCATACGCCCCCGCAACGAGCGAGCCAGGTCAGCCTGCCTTCCCTCAAGGAATAGTTGAACATCGCGTACTGCCTCGGCATAGCGTTCAGCAGTGGTTAAATCCTTCACGCAAGGACCAAGACAGCGCTTGATGTAGTACTGCAAGCAAGGACGCGGATGATAGCGTGATAAGTCGATCTTGCAGGATGGAATCAGGAAGCTGCGATGAATCAAGTCGACCGTGCGGTGCGCCAGGTTAGCGGGGAAATAGGGACCGTAATAAGCGCTGCCGTCCTTCTTCAGCCTTCTTGTGACAAAGACCTTGGGAAAACGGTCTCCCAATGTGAGCTTGATGTATGGATATGTCTTGTCGTCGCGCAGAAGAATGTTGAAGCGCGGCTTCTTTTGCTTGATGAGATTGTTCTCGAGAGCCAGCGCCTCGCGCTCGTTTTCGACAACGATGTACTCCACGTCGACGGCTTCGCGCATCAGCGAGCCGGTTTTTGCATCTTGTGTGGCCGCTTCCAGCAGGTACGAACGCACTCTCGCGCGCAGGTTCTTGGCCTTGCCGACGTAGATCACTTCGCTCTCGGCGTTCTTGTACATGTACACGCCGGGGCTGACGGGAAGGGTCCGAATTTTCTGCTGCAGGTCCATCAAGGCAAGAAAAAGGCCGCGAACACCCTTCGGCTTCGCTCAGGGCAGGCTCCGGTCACGAGAGCGCAAGTCAGAGGTCACAAAGATCACCGCTTCAGCGACTGAACGGAACCATGGGTTTCCCTGAGGTTGCTATGAGCCACGTTTTGAGACTAAGTTGTTGATGCTGGAGTGGTCAACCGCGATTCAGGCCATGCGGGTTAGGCAACGAGAGTTACGACTCACAGGTTCTAAGTATCCGGTTAGTTTGCAGCAAAATTCTGTCGGGGAGTGCAGAAACAATGGGATCCAATGATTGGAAAAAGATTTTGATGTTCGGCGCATTCGGCGCAGCAGCGTACTTTTTGTTGAGTGGCAGGCGTGCGGCGGGTATGGCTAGTGCGGGAGTCGGATTAGCAGCCTTAGCCTC
>QIBC01000111.1 GCA_003225215.1 Acidobacteriota bacterium | reverse complement strand
CGCAATGCGCGAATGATCGTAATTTTCAACGTCGTGCATCAGGAACACGAGCCGCTCCGTTGCCGGCAGTTGAACAACCGCACGCTCCAGGTCGGCACGCCGTGTGCTTCGGCGAACTTCGCTCACCTGCGTAGCCGGTTGGCACTGCACGGTTAGGCTGCCGATTGGAGTGATTTCGCGTAGTTCAGTCACCAAAGCGCGGTCAATAGTTTCCGCGTCGGGCTTGCGACTTGCCGCAAACGCACGGCAAAAGGTATCGGTCATCACCTCTTCTGCGGTGAGCTCATTGTCTGTCATGTAGTAGGACAGCGAGTACACGCGATGGCGATTTCCTTCAAAGATCTCGCGATAGTGATCGACAGAAGCTTTTTCGGCGTGCTGGATGATAGGTAAAAACGCCGCAAGTTGAATTCCATCTACTCGACTCGACATCGGGATCCCTTTTGTTGTTGGTTGATGACTCTGACGTTTCGCATTAGCTTTTGCAGTTCGGTAACCAATCCTTTGCTGCTGGACTGCTCCGTTCGGCTGCTGGTCGAGGAAGTGGGTAGGGGCCTCAATAACATGTGAAAATGCGCTATAAAATCCGACTATTGTGATGTTTCCGTGCATCGGGTTCGACCTCTTCGGGCGCGCTAGGCCCGATCTGGAAAATTCGAGGAGTTTTCCACAGGGTACTTCAAAGCCTAAAAGTGGTATTCGGATGCCACTTTGTTCCCTCCGCGTTCTGTTACTTATGTAACGATTACATTGGTTGAAATAAGGCCAGATTGGCTTCACCGGGAGGGTTCGTCGCGAAATTTCTCAGTTCTGCAGTTCCAAAGACACTCAAGGAACTGTTGCAGCGCAGACAGGCCCAGTTGCAGCGATCAAGGTTACTTCCGGTAGAACTCTAAGCAAAAGCACCTGATTCAATCAGCAACAATGAGTTTAGAATGAGGATGCTTTTCAGCCACAATCCAACCCAAAAATCTAGATGGCATCCGAACGAATCCTGGTCGTTGACGACGAAGAGGCAATACGTGAAATCGTCACGTCCATGCTGCAGAACGCCGGTTATACGGCCATGCAAGCTGCATCCGGTAAGCAGGCGCTGGAGGTCCTGGGCTCAGGCGAAGAGTTCCAGCTTATGCTTTCCGACCTGATGATGGCCGAGATGGACGGTATCGCGCTGCTGGACCGTGTTCAGGATTGTTATCCTGATATGCCTGCGATTATGGTTACGGCCGTCCACGATATTTCCGTGGCTCTGGCGGCAATCCGAAACGGTGCCTACGACTATCTCCTGAAACCATTTGAACGCGAGCAGCTACTGGCGATGGTGAGGCGTGCGCTCGAGCATCGCAAATTACGCCTTGAGAACCGTTCCTACCAATCGAACTTAGAGTCCCTGGTCGCTGCCCGAACCGAGCAGCTCCGCCAGACGATGGCGGACCTGGAGCGTTCCTATGACATTACTTTGGAAGCACTGGGTGACGCGCTCGATCTTAAGGACGCGGAAACCGAGGGACACTCCAAACGCGTGACTGCCTTCACGATCGCAATGGCGCGAGCCATGGGCATGTCGGGCGATAAGATTCGCGTGATAGCGCGCGGCGCGTTCCTGCATGACATCGGCAAGATGGCCATACCAGATGCGATCCTGCGCAAGCCTGGAGCACTGACCGAGCAGGAAGTGATGATCATGCGCGAGCATTGCGCGCGGGGATATCACATGCTGAGGAAAATCCCGTTCTTGGCCGAGGCGGCCGAGATCGTCTATGCCCACCAGGAGAGATACGACGGCTCGGGCTATCCACGCGGGCTGGTAGGGGACGAGATCCCCATCGGAGCTCGCCTGTTCGCAGTGGCGGATACGCTGGATGCGATCACCTCTGACCGTCCCTACCGGGCAGCTCAGACTGTGCAAGCTGCGCGGGACGAGATCAAGCGTTTCTCCGGATCTCAGTTTGATCCGAAGGTTGTAGAAATCTTTCTCGGTATGCCCGATTCCATCTGGGAAGACCTGCGGCGGGAGATTAACTCACACGCGCGTAAATACGCATACCCTTCCAAATTTGCCGAGTCTCACACCCTGAGCTAGCTAGTCCGGCCCGTTTCCTTTGATACTCTGACCAGTGCTCCTACTAAGCGCGACTCTTTCCACCTGGGTCATGATCGCCGCCATCGTTGCGGCTTCTACCGCTGGGGATGTTCTTACCGCGCGCGCTATGAAAGACGTTGGCGATCTGGATGACATTCGAGCTCGCAGTGGATTTTTGGGAGCTGTGAAAGCCGTTGTGACCAGCAAGGCCTTCCTTCTCGGCGTCTTCTTCATGGCCCTGGGGTTTTTCAGTCTTCTTACCGCCCTCTCGTGGGCAGACGTCAGCCTGGTGGCTCCGGCAGCGGCATCCCTGACCTTCGTTACCAACGCGGTCGCCGCACGATTCTTTTTGCATGAGGATGTCGATACTCGCCGCTGGATCGCGGCGATTCTTGTCTTCGCCGGCGTTGCGCTGCTCGCCCGCTAGCGGCGCCACAGGGAAATTGCCGGCCAATTCCCGCTCCAGGGAAAGTAGCAGGGAATTTTTCCCGCAGAAAAAATTCTCGATTGCCAAACCCGCATAAACACAAGCGATCCGCAATTGCCCAGGGAATTTGCAGGGAAAGCACAGGGAATTTTGTTGGGGCGGCGCGCTGCTCTACTTCCCGGATTCCCGATCACGGACAACCTGAACCGGTTTCACAACTCACAATTATCGTGCTACCGCGAAAATCAGGCGAAATACAAGCTCATTCTGCAGACCCCGAGCGATCGCGGTGAACGCTTGCGCCTCTCGCTTCAGTGGCAGCAGGTTAGCGCAAGCCTTTCCGAATCTCCTGCGCATCCAATGAGGCTTGTACTCTAAACAGATGCAAGAGCCCGCACAGAGCACGTCCACAAGCCGGCACGTACACAGCATGAGCTTCCTTCGCTATTTCCTGCTGGCGCTCATTGTCTTCGGCAGCACGTTTGGTGATGTTTATCTGGCCAAAGGCATGAATCAAATCGGCGAGATCTCCCCAAGCCGCTGGCATGACTTGCTGTTCGCGCCCTTAAATCCATATGTAGCATTCGGCATTGTGCTGCTGATGATTTTTTATCTCTCGTACCTCGCTTCGCTGTCCTGGGCAGATCTTTCCTACATCATGCCGGCAACGACGTTTGGATATGTCCTTACCGCGTTACTCGCTCATTTCATGTTGGGCGAACATGTGCCTCTAACTCGTTGGATCGGGATCATCATGATCACAGCCGGCGTGGGATTTATTACCGGTGGACCATCGCTGACTGTCATCCCTACTCCAGAGGGTGTCTCTCCACATCTGGAGGCGCATCCGTGAGGCATCTTGGGATCGTCGCGACGTGGCTGATTATTTTTCTCTTAGTGGGGCTGAACTCAGCAGGCGATATGTTAACAGCGAGAGCGATGCGTCGAGTTGGGGACTTCGCTGAATTGCGGCGTAAGGCTGGGATTCTCGGAGTTGCGCGTGCAGTGCTCACGGAACCCTGGTTCTATCTTGGCCTGCTTGCCATGGGGCTCAGCTTCTTCAGCTTGCTTGCCGCGCTTTCGCTTATCGACTTGAGTGTCGTGATTCCCGCATCCGCGTCACTGACGTTCCTGCTGAACCTGCTGGGGGCGAAGTTCTTTCTGAAAGAGCATGTGAGTCGCAGGAGATGGATCTCCGGAATGCTGGTGCTCGGCGGAATCGTATTGCTGAGAACCTAACTTCATGGTCATGTTAAGATGACCATGAGATCCGAGGCCTCCAATGAAGACCATCCCCGCGGGAGAGTTTAAGAGTAAATGCCTGCAACTGATGGATGACGTGCAACGCACGAGAAAGCCAATAACCATCACCAAACGAGGTAAGCCCGTAGCAAAACTTGTACCGGTTGAGCAGCAGAAGGACGAATGGTTCGGCAGGTTGAAAGGAAGAGTCAGAATTGTTGGAGATATTGAATCACCGATTGATCCACCTGAAGCTTGGGAATCATCGAGGTGATTATTCTCGACACGCACGTTTTAATCTGGGCCTCGACCGAACCGCAACGTCTGTCCAAGCTGGCACAGTCTGCCATCGATCAAGCGCGGCGAGAAGACGGTCTGGCAGTTGCCTCGATATCACTTTGGGAAATTGCGAACGCCATCGCGAGGGGACGAGTAGAAATACTCGGCACGCTTAGAGATGTGGTTGACGAGTTCATCGTAGGCGTCGATGTGAAAGAGCTGACATCAGAAATCGTGGCAATTGCAGCCCAGTTCCCGGAGAGGTATCCCCGCGATCCTGCCGATCGTTTGATCGGTGCAACCGCGCGGGCGTTTAGTGTGCCACTCGTTACCAAAGACGAGAAGATTCGATCAAGCGGAGTCGTTCAAACGATCTGGTGACCTAAGTCCCAAACAAACGCATCAGGCCCTCAGCCGGCAGATCTGAAACGAGAAACTTGTCACTTCTCCCGTTGCTCTCCGCCAACGCTTGGGCGGCCCCGTAGCCGCTTCTCACCGCGCCTTCCATAGTCGCCGGCCATCCCGTCGCGGTCCAATCGCCGGCAAGAAAGATTCGTGGCCACGGCGTTCGCGATTCTGGACGGTATGAGTCTGAACCCGGTAGCGCGGAATACGTTGCATGAACTTCTTTCACCACTGTTGCTTTTAATAGTTTGGCTTCCCGCACAACAGGAAAAAATTCCGCCAACTCGCTAAGCGCCAGATCAACAATCTCCTTCCGTCCCATTGCAACCAGCGATTTGGATGAACTGACCACTAACTCAACGTAACTTCCCGCTTGCTCTGCGCCTTGACGCTGCGGCTGCAGTCTGGATTTCTGAAACATCCACTGGATCGTCCGGTCGAGCAGAACGGCATGAGGAAGTTCGGTGATCTCACGATCAAACCACAAGTGAATACCAGTGATGGGAGAGCTCTCCAGTCTTGCAACTTGTGCTTGTAACTGCGCGCTGGCTCCGCCGGATCCGTTTTGGGAAGGCAAGAGCTTGCCCAAAGCATTGTGCGGAACGGCTAGAACAACGAAGTCGAAGCGTTCGGCGGCGCGACCGGACTGGAGCACGACGCTATTCGGCTCAATAAGGGCTCCTTCCACGCTGGTCCGCAGATGGACCTTTCCATCACGCCGCTCGATATACGCAATGGCATGGCTGTACAGATCCGAAAGCGGAACCGTGGGCACGCCCATCCTTCCGGCTTCGGCCGATTTCAGAAACGATTCACGAAAGACCTGGGCGCCATAGCGAACAGAAATTCGATCCAAGTCCTCGTTGATGGCGCTCACCAGCACGACCTTCCAGAAGCGATCGATCGCGCCTTGTGTTTGATGATGCTCACGTAGCCAGTCAGCAAAGCTCTTCGAGCTGTCGGGCGGAAGCGATCCCATCAGCGCCAGCATGGCGCGGGAGATTGCAATCTTGTCAGGCCAGGAAAGCGACGATGCCCGCAGGAAAGAAGGGGACGTGTGAAGTGGCGCCGGTAATCCAGATGGACCAATCTCTGATCGCCGGCCGCCGGGCTCGATGAAGGTGAGCCGATCGAACCATCGAATCTTCTCGGCAACTCCTATGCGGCGGTAAAAGTCGAGCAGGTTGGTGCAGCATCCGAGCAGCACATGCTGGCAGTTATCTACGGTTTCGCCGGTTCCAGGGTGTTCGTAGGAAGAAGCCCGGCCGCCAACGAAAGGCCTGCGCTCGAACAGGCTGATGCGAAATCCGGCATCGGCCAAGGCGCATCCGGCAGCAAGACCGGCAATGCCTGCGCCTACGATTCCTACAGTCGCATGTTGCCCATTAGTGGTCACCGGGTTGAGGCGCTCTCCAAAGTAATTGCGGAGGTCATGTATCAACTACCTGTCATCCTGAGGCCCGCAGTTGGCCGAAGGATGACAATTCGCAATAGACATGCAGTCTTGTACTGCTCAGATTCTCTCAAATATGGATCTGATGATACCGCGCGCAAGAACGCGCATTTTTTCCGTCCCACTAAGCCGCACTCGCCCATGCAGCACGTCATAGCTGCGTTCAGCAATTCTTCCCAGCAATCGCTGATAGATCGTGACCATCACCCAGAGGGCGGCTCGGCTGTCTTCGTGAATCAGCGGAATCAGTTCCCCCGCCGACGCATAGTATTCGCGGGCGCGTTGCGCTTCGAATTCGAGAAGGGGCCGCAAGCGGGACTGCTCCAGGCACGCGCCTTTATCCTGCAGAAAATCATCCACGGTCAGACCAAAGCGGTGCAGATCCTCTTCGGGAAAGTACACGCGGCCCACCGCTGCATCTTCTTTCACGTCGCGAATAATGTTGGTTAGTTGAAAGGCGACTCCGCAACGCTCAGCCAGTTGTTCGGCGCGAGAGTCCTCATATTGATAGATACGGATGCATACCAGCCCAACCACCGAGGCGACGAGATAGCAATACTCGTAGAGGTCTGCAAAAGTCTTGTGGAGACGAACTGGGGTGGCCGCAACCGCGGTATTACCTTCGATGTCGGACGATCGATCAGCATCCTCAATGGGAGTTTGCAGATCCATGCTGGTTCCCTGCACCAACTGATCCAGCAACTCCGGAGGAATGCGGTACTTTTTCTGGGCGTCAGCGAGGGCAACGAACACGGGATCGTTGCTGGGCGTCCCAGCCTGCACCTGATGCCACTCTTCGAGCCAATTCTGCAATCGGCTGCGACGCTCAACTACAGGCACACTCTCGTCGTCACTGATGTCGTCGGCGTGTCGCATGAACGCATACACGGCGGAGAGCGCGTTGCGTTTAGCGGTTGGCAGTATTCGAAAGGAGTAGTAAAAGTTGCGCGCCTGGCGCCGCGCGATCCCGCGGCAAACAGCGTATGCGGTCGTGAGTTGAGAGACGCTCACAGTCGGTTCCACAAAGCCTGGGCAGCAGCCCCGGCTACCAGGACCAGCTTACGAGGCTTAGAAATCGAAGGTCGAGTACGCAGCACGTCATAATCCTGCCGCTCGATACAATTCAGTATCTCTTCCCCGCCGCGAGTAAAGAGTTCGATATCGATTGCCAGCTCACGGTCGACCATACCGATGAGAGCACGCCCGCGCTGGAACCACTCGCGCGCTCTTTCTACTTCGAAACGCATTAAGTCGCGAAACGCTGGAGAGCAACGGCGATCGGCAATATCGCGCTCTTGCACTCCAAAGCGAGCAAGATCTTCAAGCGGCAGATAAATACGCTGCTTGCCGTAGTCGACGGAAACGTCCTGCCAGAAATTTGCGAGCTGCAGTGCCGTGCATGTGAAATCTGAGAGCTGCTGCCGCTCACTATCGGAATATCCGCAGGCATACAGCACAAGACGACCAACAGGATTGGCCGAGTTCACGCAGTAACCCAGGAGATCGTCGAAAGTCTGATAGCGAGTAACAGTTTGATCCTGGCGGAAGGCCTTCAGCAGATTTGCGAATGGATCGCGGGGAATCCTACAACTAAGAATGGTCGGACGCAGCGCTACGAAGACGGGATGACGGGGAACGCCGGCATAACAGGCATCGAGTTCCTCTTCCCATTCATTCAGCAAAATCAGCGATTGCCGCGGATCCCCAACTTCATCTCCCAGATCGTCAGAGATCCGGCAATACGCGTAAATGCTGTAAAAATGAGGCCGCAGCTTGGCCGGCAGAAACCAGGTAGCGACACTGAAATTTTCGTAGTGGCTTCGGGCTAGCCTTTCGCAATAGGCACGCGCCTCTTCCAGCGAGGGAGCGGTTTCAGGAATGGCGTATTCAGGGGGAAGAGCAGCCCAACCGCTGGCCGATTCATTGGTTGCAACCGAAGTCTGAGTGCGCGAGTACATCCGCGATTAGTTCCGGCCCGGGATGATCGCAGTCTTGATCTGGCCGCTGCGATCCACCATTTTGCGCAGCACTTCTTTGAGATGGGAGAGCGGGGCCTCGCCGGTAACATAATCGGCGCTGTGGATCTTGTTCTGCGTAATCAGGCCGAACGCTTTGCGTACCATCTCCGGAGTGTGATGGAAGGTAGCCTTAAGTGTGATCTGGGAATAGTGGAGGAGCTGGGTATCAAGTTCCACTTTGGTACCGCTGGCGCACCCCCCGAAGAAGTTGACCGTGCCGCCCTTGCGAACCATATCCACCGCCCACTGCCACGCCTGAGGACGGCCTACGGCCTCGATCACTACGTCTGCTCCGCGCTTCTTGGGTGTGAGCGCACGGACGGCAGTAATCGGATCGTCCACAGCAGTAATCTGTATGGTTTCGTCGGCTCCGAAGCGTCGGGCGTCTTTCACCTGCTCGTCGCGCTTCACGACGGCAATCACGCGCAAGCCGCTGAGCTTTGCCACCTGCATGAACATCAGTCCGATAGGTCCGGCGCCGATGACTACGACGCTGTCTCCCCGTTCCGCATGAGTTTCATTCAGCCCATGCAGGACGCAGGCCAGCGGCTCACACATGGCTGCGGCCTCAAAGCTGACCTTGTCGGGAATGCGGAGCATATTCACTTCAACAATTCGGCGCGGCACCTTGATGTATTCCGCATAGGCGCCGTTGTTGAATAACAAGTCTTCGCAAAGATTAGGCTGCTTTTTCGAGCAGAAGAAACAAACGCCGCAGGGAGCCGAGTTCAGAGCTACGACGCGCATTCCTCGGCGAAATTCCTTTACGCCGGCTCCTACTTCTTCGATGGTGCCGGCGAGTTCGTGTCCGAAGAGAGCCGGGGGCTGGATCATGCGCGCGTGATATCCGCGCTGATAGACCTTCAGATCGGTGCCGCAGGTAAGAGCAACCTGAACTTTGATGAGAACCTCGCCCGGTTCCAGCCGAGGGATCGGCACCTTCTCGATCTTCACGTCCTCTTTGCCATAGAGGACCGCAGCTTTCATGGTTCCGTTCAAGCTTTCCCTTTTTCGCTGCTGATTCAACATCACTGCACAACTGCCTATAACCCAGGTTGAATCACGATCTTCATCGAATCGGGCTTGGGATTCGACGCCAGATGCAGCGCCTCCACAGCCTCGCTCAGCGGAAAGCGATGTGAAATCAGGCTTTCCAGATCGATCTCACGGTCGAACACTAATCGCGCGCTCTCGTCCTGCAGTTCAACCGACGCGCTGTACGAGCCCAGGAGCGTCTTCTCATCGACGCAAATCGCCGCCGGATCGATGCTGGCCTCACCGCGAGCCGTCTGAGCAAACAGCATTACCCGCCCGCCATACCGGACCGCATCCATGGCGGTGCGGATCAAGCCGTTGCCACCCACGGCAAGCATCACGGCATCTGCGCCGCGCCCCTCAGTCAACCCGCGCACCGCCTGGACTACGTCGTCCTTGGAAGCATCGATCGTCTCAGGAAGCTGATGAGCCTTGGATATTGTAAGCCGCTGCTGGTACAAATCGGAAACAATCACCCGGGCACCCGCTCGTCGCGCCAAAGACGCCAAAATGATGCCAATTGGGCCCTGGCCGATTACCAGCACGGTTTCGCCGGGCTGGAGGCACAATGCCTCAACTCCTTTAAGGCAGGTATTGACCGGCTCAACGAACGCGGCCTGCTCGAACGAGACTCCATCTGGAATTTTCACCAGACCCCGCCTGACGATCCAATTCATCACCCGGACGTATTCGGCAAAGCCGCCGCCCGCGGGCTCGAATCCCGCCGTACAACCAACGTTCTTGTAGACCGGACATTGCGCGAATACTTTTCGTTGACAATAGAAGCACTTACCACAAGGGATGTGGTGGAAGACCATTACCCGCTCGCCCGGCGCAAATCCTGTGACCTCAGAGCCTACTGCCGCAACCACCCCCGACGTTTCGTGTCCGAAAATTCGCGGAGCGGAGTGGGATCCAGTATGAATCTTCTTGAGATCCGTACCGCAGATGCCGCAGGTGTGTACCCGAATCAGCACTTCGCCTGCACCGATCTCAGGAACCGGGACGGTCTCGACACGGACGTCATTTACGCCGTGATAGACGGCGGCCTGCATGTGAGTAGGAATTGCAGATTGCTCCCGAGCCGGGGAAGCATGGGTGAGCGTAGCCATGAGTGACTAGCTCAATTGTAAATGCCATGACAGCAATCGGCTGAATGCCCCAGGACTGTCATCCTGAGCCCCTCCTTTGGGCGAAGGATCTCCCGGAATGCATCCGAACGCATTTGCAGTTGCGCGGCATTTTGGCCAAGAAATCTGCATTCTGGTGCAAGAGCCACACCTGCTGCGATTGAGCCCGAAACATCGCGGGAGATCCTTCGCCAAAACAAGCGCAGGATGACAGTCTTGTGGTTGCTCCACGCAATAATTCTTGAGTCATAGTCAACCCAAGAATGAATCGAGCAAAAATCACAGCATTTCCCACTCTGTAAAAGTTCGGGCTGACGGGGAGATGGAATTTCAGCGACTATTTCTTTCGTGGTAGGATATTCCTACCATGGCAACGTCTAACCCCACGATCCGCTATCTCACGACCACCAAGATCGGCGAAAAAGGTCAGCTTACGGTACCAAAACAATTCCGAGAGGATCTCGGCTTGGCAACCGGTGCGCCTTTCGCCGTCTTGCGGATGGGGGACGGACTCATCCTCCTTCCAGAACAGCAGCGCTTCGAACATCTGTGCGCACAAGTCAGTTCTGCTCTTACTTCGGCGGGAGCGACGCCAAGAGAGATTCTTGAAACCTTGCCCGAGGCGCGCAATCGGCTCTTTGCTCGCCACTATGGCAAAAAGGTCTTCGCTAAGAGGTCTGAGGGTCGACGCCCGCGCCGAAAGTGACACCTCAGCCGAGAATCCGGATCTTTTTGGATTCCAATGTGCTCACTGCGGGGATTGTGTCTTCCTGGGGACTAGACAAAGCAACGTTGTCGCTTTGTGCGGCAAGGGTCTGCCGACTGGTTCTGGCAGAGATCGTGCGTGACGAGGTTGAAGAGAATCTGCTTCTTCACGCTGAGCGGTTAGCCTCTGTAGATGGTGAAAAACTAATCGAGGACTATCGTCGTCTCATTAGGTTGACCAACCCGGAACTTGTTCCCTATCCGAGCCAGGAGTTGGTCGCCTCAAGCCGCCACCTAATTCGACATGCTGCTGATGTGCCCGTGCTCCTGTCAGCCATGGCCAGCAAGCCCGACTGGTTGCTGACACATAATACGAAGCACTTCACAAAGGCGGTCGCACTCCGGACATCGCTGCGAATCGCTACTCCAGCAGAGTTCTTCCGGCAACTTGCCAGACTGTTCCCTTAGACGCGAGCGCGTGCCTACGAGGCTTCCTGTTTGTGCAGGTCCCCTTGTGTCAGAAGGTCGCTCTGCGCAGCAATCTTGGGTGGCTGAATGAGCGCACGTTGTGCCTGAATGATCTTGTGCACGACGCCTTCGCTTAGTCCGAAGCGCCGAGCGATGTCGGGTGGGCGTACGCCCATCTCGCGCAGCTTGAAGATCTTCTGCTTTTCGATTTCTGTGAGTCGGAAAGTCGCCTTAATCATGAGCGCGGACATTGTGCACATCGCACCGGAACTTGTGCAGTGGGGCGGAATCTGGGGAGTAAACAACGGCGGGTTCACCACGGAGACACGGAGAAAGGCAAAACCGGTGAAACCACAAAGGACACAAAGGAGCACAAAGGAAATGCTAGATCGACTTACCCGATCCTTCGTGATACTTCGTGTCCTTTGTGGTTAGTTCCGTTGCTTCAGGTAGTAAGTGATGCTGAAGCGTTGCACGAGAGAAGGCAATACAGGAGTGAAGGTCTCCCATCCCAGGACGAGAATCGCGGGAATGACCGGGTTCTTGAACAGCAAACTGAGCGCCAAGAACACCGATCCGTATCCGATGCATGCCAGAACCGTGACACCGAGATATGCCAGCAGTTGTCCCATTCCGGGACCGTTGAAAATGTAATACTGGCCCGCATCCCCGAAGCGCAGGTACATCATCGCGAACGAAGCGAAAACCCCCAGTCCAAACAGCGTGACTGACGTGACCAGCCCTCCGACGAACTTGCCGAGCAACAGTACTTCGCGTTTCACTGGCGCAAGGAAGTAGTAATGCAGACTCTTTTCGATGATCTCGCCGCGAAATAGCCAGGTGAAGATACCCAGGCAGCCAAAGAAGATTCCCAGCCGCAGATAGAAAAATTGAAAGATGCCGGCAAGCACTTCGGTATCTTCGCGCATGGAGCCAGAGTGACGATCGATAATCGCGTGAAGTGTGATGATTACAACCGGCGCAAATGCCAACAGATAGATCCAGATGCCGCGACGCGACAGGAAATTCTTGCGCAGATCCATGCGCAGGACTGCGGCGATTTGCCGCGTCCACAGCTCCCAGGGCTGTTCAGCTAATGTAGTACGCAGTCGCGCGAGGCGTGTCATATGGTCTTGTTCTCCGAGCCGATCAGATACTGATACACGGAGTTCACGTCATCATCGGCAGGCGCTACCGTCTCTAGAGAGAGCTTCTCTTTCACGACCAATTGGTTTAACAAGAGATAAAAAGCGTCAGCATCCCGAGTGCGGACGAGCACCCCTTTGCCATCGTCGATTAGTTTGGCCTCTACAACATGGTCTTGGGCGAAGACACGCGAGGCGAGAAGATTCGGGTCAGAGCAGCGAATCAGAATCTGCATCGGGTGCTCTTTCACTTCCGTGCGCACAGTGTGAATTTGACCTTCAGCGACAACGTAGCCGCTGCTCATCAGGATGACCTGGTCAGACATCTTGTCGACTTCGTGCAAGATATGGCTGGAGATGACTACGTGCAACCCTTGCTTGCCCAGCGCCTGGAACAGTTCCAGCGACTCGGCGCGCGCCATCGGATCGAGTCCGTTCAGTGGCTCGTCGAGCACAAGCACCGTGGGATGGTGCGCGATGGCCTGCGCTAACCGAATTCGCTGGCGCATACCCTTGCTGTATCCCGCAACCTTTCTTAGCGCCGGCTCAGTCATGCCGACGCGTTCCAGGGCCTCTTGGCTAAGCCGAACGGCCTCGCGATCGTCAAGCCCGTGCAGGCGTAGGGTGTTGTAGATGAACGAGAATCCTGTGACCCCTTTCGGGAACGAGTCGAACTGCGCGCAATATCCAACGCGACGAAACAGCTCTTCTGGCCGAGTCGGAGAAATCCCAAGCACGCTGACACGACCTTCGGTTGGATGGATGAGCCCGGTCATCAGGTTCATCAAGGTCGTTTTGCCCGAGCCGTTCGGGCCGACAAGGCCGGTGACTCCCGGCGGAATCGACAGGTTCACTCGGTTTACACCCAGGACCTCGCCGTAGAACTTGGAGACGTTCTCGAGAATGATTCGATCTTGTCTATTCGCGTCGGAATGGCGAGGAGCCGAAGCAGAAACGACATTCGACATTCTGTCTTCCCTGTCCCCTGTAACCTGTACCCTGTCCCCTAAACTCGCGCTCATCCTCGTACCACCTCTCGCGCTTTGAG
This sequence comes from Acidobacteriota bacterium, assembly GCA_003225215.1. Lineage (GTDB taxonomy): Bacteria > Acidobacteriota > Terriglobia > Terriglobales > Acidobacteriaceae > Gp1-AA112. Next base: position 1,759 of record QIBC01000111.1, on the reverse strand, counting down.
CCGTCGATTCAGCAGGAACAACGATAGACCGCAAGTTCCGGCGACGGAGCACCACGCAGACCACAGTGGGATGCCGAGCATATTAAGTGTCTCAGCCGTTGATACGGGAACCCGGAACAGTCCCACCCAGATCAGCTTGACCGCATAGAGGACATCCAGCATATGCCCCCAATTCGTTCCCAAAGTGGCATTGATCGCAGCTCCAAAACCGGGCCCGACGAAGAAGAACGCGAGCATCAGTGCGCTAGCGGCAACCCGCCACTTGAGCCATGCAGATGCGGCGAGCGCAACCAGTCCCACAATCGCAATCCACATCCACGAGGCGAGCAGGATCGAGCCGAGCATCCAAAAATGTGACCAAATCCAGCCGTTGCCTTCCATTCCACCGTTCAAAAAGAAGAGAAGAAGTGTAGGAATCCAGGTAATGACCGATACCAGGCTCGCGATCACCAGGAATTTTCCAAGAACATATTCAGTACGCGAGATCGGGCGGCCCAGGATCAGAGGGAGCGCATTGTTTGCCAAATCAGAGGCGATCAACTGCGGTCCTTGCCAGGTAATCAGCAGGAACGAAAGCCAGGACTGTATTCCCAAAAATGCAAGAAAGAAATAATTATTGATTTGCGCAGTGTTCGGACCGGGACCGCGCACCTGCAATAGCGCCCGCAACGTAGCGCTATGGGCGAAGTAGATTCCTGCAAGGGCAATCAGGAACGGAACGAAGCTAAGAACAAACGCTCCGGTGAACGGACGCGAATCAAACAGTCCGGAAAAGCCGTAACGAGTGAGCACGAGAAAGCGCCATCGATCTGAGGTAGTGCCTCCCTCGTAGGGCTTATAGCTGCGCTTATAGACTGCCATTGCGCGCCCCCACTTCCTGCATGGCTTTGAGGAAGATGTCTTCGAGCGAATCGCGGCGGTAATTCATCCGGCGAATCTGCACGTCGCGTTGAGCGGCGATCTGGTATAGCTCGCGAATCTCAATTGTCTCGGGTAAAACGACTTTCATTCTTCCCTTCCCGAACAAGGCACACTCGCAGCCGAGCTGTTGTACGGCGTCGGCAAAGGAATGATCTTCGCCATGCGTTTCGAGCTCGAGAAATTTGCGATTCAGTCGGCGTTCTTCTTCGAGATTGCAGATGCCCGCGATGTTCCCATCGCGCAGGATGATCACCTCGTCGCAGCATTCGTCTACATCGCGCAGCAAATGCGAGGAGATCACGACATGCATATTGCCGGCATCGCGAATCTCGCGGATGAGCTGGATCATGCGATTGCGCGCCGGCGGATCGAGGCCGTTTGTTGGTTCGTCGAGGAAGACCAGCCGCGGTCCATGCGCAATCGCCTGTGCCAGCTTCGCAAGCTGCTTCATGCCAAGCGAGTACGTCCCGACTTTGCGATAGCGCACCTCACCCAGCCCAACATAGAAGAGCGCCTCATGTGCACGTTCGAGAGCATGCGTCGAGGGTAAACCCGATAGCTCCGCCATGTAACGGACGAAACGCACGCCGGTCAGGTTGGAGATGAAGGCATCGCTCTCCGGCATGTAACCGATCAGGCCGCGCAGCTCGCGGCTATGCTCGCCGATGTCCTTCCCAAAAATCCGTGCGGTACCTCGCGCCGGAGGATAGAATCCCAGGAGCGTGTTCAGCAGCGTCGACTTGCCCGATCCGTTAGGACCGAGCAAGCCAATGCAGCGTCCGTGAAGTTCGCCCTTGAGTTGCTTCAGAACGGAGCGCGCGCCGAAGCGAACTTCCAG
>QIBC01000110.1 GCA_003225215.1 Acidobacteriota bacterium | reverse complement strand
TCTTGGCCCCGCGTGCGGTCGGCACCTTGGCGATTAGCTCGTAGTGGTCGGCGTCCTTTTGCTGATACACGGCGATGTACCCTTCAGCTCCAGGTACATAGATGCGTTTGTGCGCAGGATCGAAGGCCATGCCGTCAGAATGTCCGGCAGTATCCCATGCTCCGATTTGTTTGCCGGTCTCGGTATCTACAACTACCAACTTGGCCGGCTTGCGGCAAACGATGAATAGGCGATGGTTGGACTCGTCAAGGATCATCGGCGAATTCTCGCCAACATCCTGAAGCGGCCAGCGATCGACGATCTTCATGCTGTCGCGATCCACGACATCAATCTCATTATGGTCCGTGACGTTCACGAACATGCGCCTTCCGTGCGACTCGAGCGCCATGCCTTCTACGTGTGCGGAGTCAAACTTGAGATCGGCCTTCTTGCTGAAGTCGGTAGTGTCGATCACCGAGAGCACCGACTCCTTCATCTTTACGTCCTTCCCCCCGGTAACCACGAACGCCTGGTGCCTTTGCGGATCGAATACGAGCGAGTCCGCACCCGGCACGAGCGGTACTTTCTTGAGAATCTGAAGATCCGAGCTGTTGAGGACCTTCGACATACCCACTCCGCCGTCAGTCACAAACAGCCTCCGTGAGGAGGGAAGATAAAGGATGCTGTGAGGCACATCGAATCCCTGGATCGTCCTGAGCCACTTCGTGCTCTTAAGATCAAAGACTTCGAGAGTGCCATGGTCCTCCGCCGCCAGAAACAAACGATTGCCGCTTACGTCGGCTGCGAAATGATCGAAGTCGCCAGAGTATTTTGGCAAATCGACGCTGTTTACCAGCTTCAACGGGACGCTATCACTGGCTGCCGCGGACATTACCCAGAGAACCACCAACGCGAATAAAGCTCTTCTCATATTCCCTCACCAAATAGCCTCTTGCAGGCTAGCGGGAAGGCATGAGGCGGTCCTTAAATCAAAATGAAATTTCGTTCAGGAACTAACGCTCAAATCGAGAGAGAATGTCTTTCGCGAACGTACCAGAAGGTTGTATGAACGAACTTTCATTGTGGGTTCATGCGTGGTTCATTGCAGCCGCGCGTAATAGGGAGCCGCAAATGCGAATTCTGTTGATCGAGGATGAAGTGAAGTTGGCGAGCTTCATCAAGCGAGGCTTAGTAGCGGAAAGGTATGCGGTCGATGTTGCCAAAGATGGTCGAAGCGGATTGGAACTCGCTCAGACGTACCAGTACGACCTTATTCTGCTCGACCTTATGTTGCCTGGCATGGACGGCAGCGACGTGCTGCGTCGAATCCGGAAGGAGAACTCCTCCGTGCCAGTGCTGATTCTTTCCGCCCGCGATACTGTCCAGGACAAGGTTGCGAATATGGAGACCGGCGCGGATGACTATCTCACGAAACCGTTTGCGTTTGCTGAGCTGTCGGTTCGTATAAAAGCGCTGATGAGACGAGGTCCGGTGAATCGTGCCAGCACAATCCGCGTGAGCGATCTCGAACTCGACCGGCTATCACAGCAAGTCAAGCGTGCCGGCCACCGCATCGATCTTACGGCTAAGGAATACGCGCTGCTCGAATATCTCATGAGCAATGCGGGACGCGTGCTCTCCCGCAACATGATCATCGAGCATGTTTGGGATCAGAGTTTCGATGGGATTACTAACATCGTCGATGTGTACGTCCGCCACCTGCGAAACAAAGTGGATACGGGGCATGAGCCCAAACTCCTAAAGACCGTTCGTGGCGTCGGCTACACCATTCGCGAAGGAGCAGAGGCATGAACTTCCACTCCCTGCGCCTGCGAATGGCAGCCTGGTACGCCGGCGTGCTGGCTCTCTGCTTAATGATCTTCGGGGTGGCCGTCTATCTCGGATTGGCACGTTACCTGGAATCGAACCTGCGCGGTTCCTTGCGAAGTGAAGGCCAATCGATCGGCGAAAAATTGCTGGTTGACGTAAACCGCAAAGGCGAGACCTTCGTCATCGACGAAATCAACGAAATGGCGCCGGAGATCAGCGGACGGTTTATCCGTGTAATCCGACAAGACGGAAGCATTCTTTACCAGTCTCCGGCTCCCATCAACCAAACTTTTCTGCCGTCAAAGATTCGGATTGTGCGGAATTGGGAATCGCAGCCGTTTTCCATTGTGGAATCGGGCGCTGGAAACCATGCCGTGCTCATCGAGGCTGTTCCCTTTGTAACACCGGAGGGGAATTCGTTTCTGATCGAAGTCGGCGCCTCCTCCCGCGACGTTCAATCAGTTCTGCATGGACTGGTTCTCACCTTGGCCCTTGGCATGCCGCTCATTCTCGCGGCGGCGATTCTCGGAGGCATTCTGGTTATGAAACGGGCGCTGCGCCCGCTGGACGAGATTACGCGCACCGCAGAGACGATCACTTCACGCAATTTCGGCGAGCGGCTGCCCGCAGTTAAGACTGGCGATGAGATCGAGCGTCTTACCACATCGCTCAACCGCATGATGTCGCGGCTTGAAGATTCGTTCCGGCACATCAGCCGGTTCTCAGCCGATGTATCGCATGAGCTGCGAACGCCTTTGACCATCCTGCGGGGAGAGCTCGAGTCGCTCACGCAATTCGAACACTTATCGCCTGGGGCGTTAGATTCATCTCGAATATCTGATTTCGTCTGGCGTGATGGTCGTTGGAAATCCTTCCCTGCTGAAGCAGGTGATCGTAAATCTTCTTGATAACGCGATTAAGTACACCCCCTCAGAGGGCTCGGTGGAGCTGCGCGTTGAAATTCAAGGTTCGAAGGCGGTGCTGGAGGTGCGCGATACGGGAATTGGAATTCCCGCCAACGCGCTGCCGCACATTTGTGAACGTTTTTACCGCGCAGACAAAGCCAGGTCGCGACATTCCGGCGGCGCTGGTCTGGGACTCTCTATCGTGAAATCGATCTGTGCGGCGCAAGGCGGAGAGCTATCGATTTTCAGCAGTGAAGGAGAGGGCACCCGGGTGCGGATCGACATGCCCAGGGCAAATGCCAAGGCTCAGTCAGCAGATGAAAGTGCAGGGCGCGAATATATTCATCTGGAACGTTGAGAGCTTGTCGTTGAATTGAAAGTAATTCCCTCTCCTGAAAAAAGTTTGGTTGAAGAGTCGCCGGCTCAGCGGAAACCGGCAAGAGGAGAGGGAGCGATGTTTAGTCGAATTGAAAAGCGTGCGTGTTTTTACTTTGCAATCGCAGTCTTCGTATGCCTGCTGGCATCTTCGCTGCGAGCCCAGACTGTGGGCGCCACGGTTTCGGGAACCGTGGCCGATCCGTCGGGTTCAGTGATCCCGAACGCGCAAGTGGCCATCCGGGACACCGAGACCGGCAGCGTGACTACCGTCTCGTCGAACTCGCAAGGGTTTTATAGTGCGCCCAATCTACAGCCGGGCGACTACGAAATACGAATCACGGCCAGCGGGTTCGCTACCACCGAATCGCACATCAAGCTTGAAGTGGGTGGAGAGCCCTTGCTGAACGTCGCTCTTCAACCCGGGGCAGTAACGCAGGCTGTCGAAGTAAAGGACACGCCGCCCGAGATCGAGCTAGCCTCCTCACAGATCAGCTCAGTCGTTGACGCCCAGACGGTCCGCGAGCTTCCACTCAACGGGCGCGATTGGACGCAACTTGCCACATTGCAACCCGGCGTGGCTGCCGTTAGGACGGAAAAAGCCGTCGCCGTAGGAGCTGATCGCGGCAATCGTGGATATGGCGTGCAGATTACAATCGCGGGCGCTCGCCCGCAGCAGAACAATTACCGGCTCGATGGAATCAGCATCAACGACTATTCCAACGGCGCGCCGGGGAGCGTCGTCGGTCTCAATTTGGGAGTCGACGCCATCCAGGAATTCTCCGTCGTGACGAGCAATTACTCGGCTGAGTATGGAAGAACTTCTGGTGGCGTGATCAACGCCATTTCCCGTGCCGGCACCAACCAATTTCATGGCAGCGCCTACGAGTTCCTTCGCAATAGCGCTCTCGATGCTCGCAACTTTTTCGACAAAGCACAGATTCCGCCTTTCAAGCGGAATCAGTTTGGAGCCTCAGCGGGGGGTCCGATTATTAAGGATCGCACCTTCATCTTTGGAGATTATGAAGGACTCCGCCAGTCTCTGGGATTTACGTCGGTCGGCCAAGTGCCTTCTGCCGCTGCACGCGCGACGGCGAGCGCTGCGATTCAGCCCTATCTCGTGTTCTATCCCTTACCGAATGGACCAGTAAATGGCCTCACCGGACAATACTCTCTTGTGGGCCAACAGATCACACCTGAAGACTTCTTTACTGTCCGTGCGGATCACCGGGTTAGCGATAAAGACTCATTGCATGGTTCGTACATGTTCGATAACGGCACTTTCACGCAGCCTGATTCGTTGAACGACATCTTCCTGCGCTCTCACACTCGCAGGCAATCAGGTTCGGGTGAGACAACTCACACTTTCACTCCTAGTTTCATCAACACAGTTCGATTTGGTGTTAGTCGCGTGGCCGCGGACATTAACAGCTCGGCGCCAGGACCATTGGCAGCGGGAAACGATCCCAGTTTGGGAGTCGTGCCTGGACAGAACGCTCCCAGTCTCATCACGGCGGGGATCATCACCTTTGGCGGCGGCGTAAACGGGCCCTCGGCTTACCACTACGGTTGGACATCCATTCAGGCATACGATGACGCCTTTCTCACGAAGGGCGTGCACTTCCTGAAGTTCGGGTTTGCGTTCGAACGCATGCGAAACAACATTCTGGCGCTATCGAATCCTAGTGGCTTGTTCCGCTTCAATTCTGTTTCCACTTTCCTGGCGGGTCAGCCTAACGAATTCGATGCCAGCATTCCCGGCACAACGTCGCCCCGGAATCTGCGGCAAAATCTCTTCGGCGGTTATGTACAAGATGACATTCACTTCCGGCCGTACCTGACGTTTAACGTTGGCTTACGCTACGAAATGTCTACGGTGCCCACGGAAGTCAACGGTAAGTTATCGACTCTTCGAAACCTGACGGACGCACAGCCACATCTGGGCGATCCGTACTTCTCCAATCCAACTACGACGAACTTCGAGCCAAAAATTGGCTTTGCGTGGGATCCGTTCCATACTGGAACAACATCTGTCCGCGGCGCCTTTGGTTTGTTCGACAGCCTGCCGCTGCCCTACGAATTTGAGCTGTTATCGTCGCTTGCTTCTCCTTTTCTACAGCTCGGAAGCGCGGTTGGCTTCCCAGCTGCAGCCTTCCCCAACGGATCTTTTTCGCTTATTTCTGCCTCTCCCAAAACCTTGCGGCAGACTTACATTCAGCCGAACCCGAGCCGCAATTACATCATGCAGTGGAATTTGTTCCTCGAACGTCAAGTAGTACGGAACCTCATCGTGACCGCCGGCTACGTCGGGACTCGCGGAATTCATCAACCCTTCCGCTCGGACGATGTGAACACTGTGCTTCCGACGGCAACCCCGCAAGGACTCGTCTGGCCAACTCCGCGAGGAAGCGGAACGAAACTGAATCCTAACGCTGGGCAGATTGCGGCACTATTTTGGACTGGACACTCTTACTATGACGGGCTGCAGTTTCAGATGGTAAGGAGAATGAGCCACGGGTTCCAGAGTCAAAGCTCTTTCACCTACAGCAAAGCCATCGATAACGGTTCTGCAAGTCTTGCTGGAGATCCCTTTGGAAATTCCATCTCCGGTCTCTTCTTCTTCAACGAGGCCTCGCGACGCGGTCCCGCGGACTTCAATATTGGGAAGAATTTTGTGCAGAATCTAATCTGGACTGTGCCTGCGGCAAAGGCGCTGCACGGCCCGGTTGGTTGGGCTGCTAATGGTTGGGAGCTCGGTGGAATCTTCCAGGCCAGCGACGGCCTCCCGTTTACTCCGTTGATCGGCGGCGATCCCCTCGGACTCAACAACACCGCTGCCTACGACGTTCCTGACCGGATTCCAGGCTGTGGTTCGCCTACGCATTTGCAATACAACACTCCAGTACAGGGCCAGGTCCAATACATCAACCTGAGCTGCTTCAGCTCTCCCAATCCGCTCACGCGCCTAGGGAACGTGAGCCGCAACTCGCTCACTGGTCCCGGACTTAAGGACCTTGATTTCTCCATATTTAAGAACAATAAAATCCCGGCGATTTCAGAGGCTTTCAACGTGCAATTCAGGGCGGAGTTCTTCAACATACTGAACTTCACCAACTTCGCCCCGCCCAGTTCGGGAAAGACACTTTTTCCGGTGACCGGAGGAACGACACCGATCACTGGCGCGGGATTGGTGACATCAACCCAGACCGCGTCGCGTCAGATCCAAGTCGCGCTGAAGGTGAGCTGGTAGGTCGATTGGAAATGAGGATGGACGTAAAGCAAATTACGGCGAAGGCCTCGCTAGTTTTAGTAGGTGCTCTGCCTTGCACGGGGCAGGCGACCACAAAGCCGTACGCGCAAATGCTGGTGAACGAGACCATGTTGCGCAACGCCAATCTCTCAAGCTTGTCGATGGTAATTCCAAGCCCAACGACTAGCGAGAATAGGGTCGTGGCGAGCAGCAGTGCCGCCGCGATCGGTAATGAGGCCGACAAGTCCGATCTCGAGGTACTTGCCGGCAATCGACCCGTGACGACACCTGACGTCGCAAACCATCGATGTCAGGCGGTCGTCCCGCTGCACGATGCTTCTGGAACGACGATCGGAGTGTTGCGTATTGCCTTCAAATCTGAAGCCGACGCTGGCGGTGAATGCGTGCGCCAAGCGGAAGCACTGCGAGAGGAGCTGGCCAGAGTAATTCCATCCGCGCAGGTATTGTTCGATCCGTTCATCGTTGCGAGTTCTTCCGAGGATAATTTGGCGCAGCGACTGACGATTGAGACCCTGGCAAAGTATCCAGATGTTCTCGTGCTCGCTTTTCATGTGACTGCTCCGGGCGAGACCACAAATCGCGTTGTCGGAATTAACCAGTCGAAGTTCTTTGGCCGGGCTTCCGATGATGTTGATCAGGACATCGCGAAAACAGGGAAGATGATCGTCCAGATGATTCCGAGCACGCATCGGATGGAAATTCACATGCCGTTGCGTGCAGCGGACGGATCGCTTGTGGGAACGTTAGTCACGGTCTATCTGTGGCGATTGGAAACTGAGGCACCCGCACTGATATCCCGTTCCATGAAGATCCGTGATGAGCTGCAGCCGCGCATTCCCAATTTGAGCGCTCTACTTAGCCGCGGACAACCGAACTAATGCCCAGCGATTTTAGATAGGAGTCCTGTGCCGGTCTCAACTCCAGCCGTTTCAGCAGAGAGGCAATCGCGACAGCGTGCGTCGTTTCTAACGCGCGCGAGTGGCTCCATCGTGTACGTGATGGAACGCGCTCTTCCCGATCCCTACGTGTTTGCTCTGCTGCTCACCTTCGCGACAGCAATTCTGGCGTTCACGCTCACTCCGAGTCGCTCAGCAGGCGCCATTGGGATTGCGTGGTATAACGGCGTCTTCAACATTCTGACATTCGGTTTTCAGATGGTGCTGATCCTGGTAACCGGATACGCACTCGCCAGCTCACCTTCCATACACAGGGCACTGGAACGCCTAGCCTCAATTCCAAAGACGCCGAGGAATGCTGTGTCGCTCACGATCGTGATTGGGATGATCGCGTCGTGGTTGAACTGGGGCTTCGGATTAGTGATTGCTGGACTGCTGGCGCGCGAGATCGCCAAGCGCGTCCGCATGGACTTTGGTTGGCTCGTGGCTGCCGCCTATACGGGTTTTGTGATTTCGACTGAAGGTCTGTCGGGGTCAATTGTCTTGTCTCAAGCCACGCCAGGATCGGCGCTCAACCTGGTGGAGAAAGTAGCAGGCTACAGTCTGCCGCTACGCGCAACCGTGTTCACCGCATTCAACCTCGTACCCGTGATTACGCTACTCGTTCTCTTGCCGATCATCTTTCGCTATACGGAGCCAACGCCGGCAGATTCGATCTACGTTGACCCCGAGCGCCTGAAGCATGAAGATCAGCAGAAGATTATTGCCGAGAAGGCTGGAACCCTGGGCGCATGGCTCGATCGTGCCTGGATCTTCACAATCCTGCTTGTGGCTCTTGGAATATGTGCACTGGCGGCACATTGGAAATCGGGCTTCACAGTCGATCTAAATACGGTCATCCTCATTTTTCTGGTGTTAGGCATGATCTTCCATCTGCGGCCGATTGCGTATGTCGCAGCCGTTAAAAACGCAGCACGCGTGACGGGGCCGCTTATCTTGCAGTATCCACTATATGGCGGAATCATGGGCATCATGACCGCTACTGGACTGGCAGGCATAATCTCGAAGGGATTTTTGGCGATTTCCACTGCCCGGTCACTCCCATTTTGGACCTACATTTCGTCGCTGATTATCACGTTGTTTGTTCCCAGTGGAGGCGGCCACTGGGCGGTCCAGGGACCTTTCGTTCTGCCGGCAGCTAAGGAGCTGCATGCCTCAATGGCCGGTACCACGATGGGAGTAGCCATGGGCGAGTCGGTGGCCAACATGCTGCAGCCCTTCTTTGCGCTTCCCATTCTGGCAATCGCCGGCATCGGCATGCGTCGAATGATGGGATACATGGTGATCACCTTCCTGGTGGCGTTGATTGCGTTTGGATTGTCTCTGCTGTTCCTGTTGCCGAGTTAAGAACAAGAAGTCGTGGGCTGTTCGCATCTACTCAAATCGAAACGAGGGAAAAAATCTATGAAATCAGCTAGAACAGTGCTGTGCGCATCGCTCTTGGCCACGCCCTTTATGCTGCTCGCTCAAGAGCAGGCCGCCAAGAGCGATTCGCAGCAGCCGAACATCTACGCTCAGAAACTGGTGAATGACACGCTGGCCAAACACAAAGACGTCGTAATCATGGCCTTCCACGTGACGCCTCCGAATCAATCCGACAACGTGATCATCGCCTCCAATATCGGCCGCATCGGCAAGAAGGCCGACGAGGACGACATGCGGGTGATCGATACCGGCAAGAGCAATCTGGAAGTGAATAAGACGGGAAATCACTTTGAGGATGAACTCCCATTGTTGGACCAGGCCGGCAACAGAATCGGTGCGGTGGGAATCGTTTTCGACTATAAGCCCGGGGTTGACAAGGGCAAACTCGCCAAGCAGGCCGAGAAAGTGCGCGACGAAATGGCTAAGCAGATTCCGTCGAAAGAAAAGCTATTTGAGGAAACAAAAGACTGATCCTGGTTATGTGCATATGTAGCTAGATGGTTCTCTCCTCGACTCGTGGCAGTCCATGAACTCGTGCCACTCCGGGCAGGAGATGTATCACAGATTTTCGTCTTGGGAGGTTTTTGTTCCTCGCAGCTCAGTGCCGTTACTGCTTTTGATGCCGTATAGTTTTGTTGGCTAGAGGATCTACCCATCCGCGATGTTCTCGCCAATTACCAATATTGAGAGGGGAAATTGATGCGATTTTGGATTAAGACAATGATGTTCCTGCTTTTTCTCGTAATGGCTGGGTCTGCATATCTGGCGGCACAAGGTGCACAAACCGGCGGATACCATCAAATCCATGAATACAAGCTTCCGGGCGATACTGGCTGGGACTACCTCACCATGGACGCCGCTTCGCGACGCCTGTACGTTTCCCGGGGCACTCACGTGCAGGTTGTGAACATTGATACAGGAAAACTTGAAGGCGATATTCCCGATTTGAAAGGTGTACACGGAATCGCTCTAGACAAGGCTGACAACAAGGGCTATATCAGCGATGGTCGTGATAACTCCGTCGTGGTGTTCGACCTGGGTACTCTCAAGGCAACCGGTAAGGTGCAAGCGGGCACGAATCCAGATGCGATTATTTTCGATCCGGCAACGAAGAGAGTGTTTGCCTTCAACGGCCGCAGTGGCAACGCTACAGTAATCGAAACCAAAGACAACAGCGTTGCGGGCACCATTGACCTGGGCGGCAAGCCCGAATTCGCGGTATCCGATGGCAAAGGTAAGGTCTTCGTCAATCTTGAAGATAAATCCGAAACCACGGAAATTGACGCAAGGGGACTGAAAGTCCTCAACCATTGGTCGCTCAAACCCTGCGAATCACCCAGCGGACTCGCGATTGATGTCGATCATGAACTGCTTTTCGCGGCATGCGACAACGAGACCATGGCGGTGCTGGATGGAAATAGCGGCAAAGTCGTAAAGACCCTTCCAATCGGAAAGGGTACCGACGCTGCAGCTTTTGACAAGAGCCTCAAGCAGGCCTACAGCTCGAATGGCCAGAGCGGCAGTGTCACGGTGATAAAAGAGGAGTCGCCCAGTGCCTTCACTGTCGCGGCAACGATACCTACCAAGGCGCGCGCACGAACGATGACTATCGACGAGAAGACTCACGACCTGATTACCGTTACGGCTGATATCGAGAAAGCTCCCGAAGCGACGGCCGAACAACCTCGGCCGCGTCCCAAGATGGTTCCTGACTCGTTCGTCGTGCTGGTGTATGGCAAGTAGAGTCAATGCTTGGGTACTCGAGTCAGTTTGGAAAATGACTACCCGTCGGTTTCAATTTGGCAGATAGTCGCTCACCCATACACTGTCATTCCCCCACTCCGCCACGAAACTTTTTTTCGTCGTTGATTCTCAACCCGGAGTGGGGGTCTGCTATGTCTCAATCAGCAGATTGGAGACGTTGGCGCACGCGATCAAAAGCACCGCTCCAACTGTTCCCAGCAGAATCCAGAGGGATTTGGCGAGATCTCCGACAACTTCATCTTTTAAGAGGTTTAAGATTCGGCGCGAATCGCACCTCCTCATACATTTTCTTGTTGTACCCTGCGCGACTGGAAACCGATCGATGCCGATCGGAATCATGCGAGCGACGCCGGCGCGGGCCTGCGAGAGTGGGTATCCAGCCCTGCACAATTAAAAACCCCGTAATTATTTGTAACGACGCTCCGGTCTGAGGAATCCAAAGCGCATGACAGGGGACTAACGTGAAGAACAACGCTGAAGACTATCCAATCGAATACCTGTGGTACGTGTTTTTGGCATGCCTGGCCGTTGCTCTAGGGATCGCTCTTGTGGCCGCTCTCCTTCTTCGTAGTCCCGTATAGGAATTCATTCGTCAGGCTGGTTATGTGTGATGGGTGCGTGGGTCTTTCCCGTTGCGATTCTTGCTCTCTACGAAAAACCGAGAAGAGTGCGATAACGATCACCAGCCCATTTTGAAACGCACGAACTAGCGGCAGCTCAGCTGCGTTTTATCCTGCTCAAAGGTTTCGTTCAGAAAGTGGAATGGCCGGTGCCTTGGTTGAGGCATCGGCCCATTTATCGTGGAAGGCACGTGTTTGTTGTTGCCCAACTAGGCGCCGCCAGTCAGGCCACCCGTCAAGCCGCCGAGCGATCCTGTCAACGAGCCAAGCAGGCTATTCAACAGATTCACCACATTACCCACACTGTTCACCAGACCACCGACACTGCTCACGATATTCAGTACCGCGCATACCAGCTCACCTACAGGAGTGCCGGACTGCCCGCTTATATCGAGCCCGATGGGGTTGAGCGACACTTGAGCCCCGGCGAGGTTAACCGATGTTGCGCCCAGGCTAATGTTTAAAACGCCACAACCGCTTGTTCCCTGAACCGGCACTAGTCTGACGCCGTTTTGTCCGCGCGGCGACCATGCGATTCGCGTCAGCTGCGCCCCCGCCGGCGGCGGAACGGAGGTTGCCGTCAATGTGCCGGTGTTGGCACTGAGGGTCACTGGCCAAACGACGCCTGCGAACGCCGTCCCCAGCGAATTCTTTACGAAGCCGATGGCGACGATCTGACTTCCTCGCTTCTCGAATCGGCTGATCGTAGCTGTTCCGTTAAAGTCACCGCTTCCGGCAACCGGCACGGTGAGGCTCGCAGTCTTTTCCGCTCCCACTGAAATCCCGCTCATCATGAGCAGCAGGATCACAAGTCCAGACACTCTCAACGCTGTGTTCTTCATTAGATTTCCTTTCCCGAATCTGCATCGACACAGCGCCGACACCGGCAGATTGACCGTCGGCCAGGCACGGGCGCGCGTCGTACCGCGCCATTAGATGCGGGATGCATGTTTTGGCTGCCCCAACACAAACTCGAAATCTACTTAGAGTGTTTGGGAGGTCAAGAGACATCCATCGCAGTTAGTGACCAAGAATGGAGTGGGCGGCAAGCTTTACTTGAACTGCACCGCGGCGGTGCGGAAAGTTGTTCCGCCGGGACCACCCGGCCCGTTTTCTGCTACGCTAACGGGCTTATGCGCCTTCACCAGACCCTGCTCTTCCTCATGGCGGTAGCCGTTTCAGCCTTCGCGCAAGATAAAACTCTTCCACCAGTTGCCGAGCGTGTCGCGGCCCAGAACGCTCTGTTCGACGAGCAGTATGAGTCCGATCTCCGCGAATTTCCGGAGCGAGCCACTTCTCTCGGCGACTACCGCTACAACGACAAGCTCGCCGACCGGTCACTCGACGCAATCGTCCGGCGCAACAAGCTCGACGAAGGATTTCTGAAGCGGCTCGAGGCGATTCCGACCGCCGGCTTCTCCGATCAGGACCAGCTTTCGCACGACGTGATGGTGCGCGGTCTCGATGACCGCATTGCCGACTTCGAGCTCAAAGAGTACGAGATGCCCATCAGCCAGTTCGGCGGCCCCCACACCCAGCTTGCAGATATGCCGCTCGCCATGCCTTTCGATTCTGTGAAGCATTACGAGGACTACATCGCGCGCCTGCATCAGGTTCCGCGCGTCCTCAGCCAGACCACCGAAGTTCTCCGCGCCGGAATGAAGGACAAGCTCATGCCCGTCCGCTTCCTGCTGGAGAAGACGCCGGTCCAGTGCCAGGGCATTATCGATGCCAATCCCTTTTTGGGACCGACGAAGAAGTATCCGGCAAGCATCTCGGCGGAAGATCAGAAGCGGCTGACTCAACAGATCACCGACGCCGTCAACGCCGACGTCTTTCCCGCCTATAAGACGTTCGCCGCTTTCGTCCGCACCGAATACGCGCTGCAAGGACGCACCACTCTCGCTGTGACCTCTCTGCCGGGTGGCGAGAAGCGGTACCAAAACGACATCTATCAACGAACCACCACGCACATGACCGCCGACGAGATCCACCAAATCGGCCTGCGCGAGATCAACCGCATCGAGGCCGAGATGCTGGTAATCGCCAAAAAGCAAGGCTTCGCCGACCTCGCCTCGTTCCGCGCGTCGCTAAAAACCAATCCCAAGTACAAGCCGAGTTCGGCCGAGCAGATCCTCGACGACTTCCGCCGCTACATCGCGCAGATGCAGATGGAACTACCCAAGCTCTTTACGCTGCTGCCGAAGTCACCGGTCACAGTCGAACCTATCCCTGCATTCCAGGCCGCGGCGGCGACCCATTACGTTCCGGGCACGCCAGACGGCAAGCGTCCCGGACGCGTAGTCGTCGCCACCTCGAACTTCGCCGAGCGCACGCTGGTTAACGATGAGGCGATCGCCTACCACGAAGGCGTCCCCGGACATCACATGCAAATCTCCGTAGCGCAGCAGCTCACCGGCCTGCCCAAGTTCCGGCTTCGCGGATTCGGCTTCGGCGCCTACGTTGAAGGCTGGGGACTATACGCCGAACAACTCGGCAAAGAGGTTGGCTTCTACCAAGATCCCGTTTCGGACTATGGCCGCCTGTCGTCAGAGCTCTTCCGCGCTGTCCGCCTGGTTGTCGATACGGGAATTCACTCCAAAGGATGGACTCGCGATCAGGTCGTAGACTTCATGCGCAAATCCGGCGCAGTCGATGAGCCCACCATCCAGTCCGAAACCGATCGTTACATCGCTGTCCCCGCCCAAGCCCTCAGCTACAAGATCGGCCAGCTAAAGTTCATCGAACTCCGCGAGCGCGCCCGCAAAGAACTAGGCCCGAAATTCGACATCCGCGCCTTCCACGATGAAATGCTCAACGGTGGCAGCCTTCCGCTGGATCTGCTGGAAGCGCGTACAAATAAATGGATCGCCGAACAGCGAGGGAAATGAATCCGGTGATCAGGAACGGTTCAGGTGTGCCTTTGTTTCGGCATGCGGGAGCCTCATAAAGGGAAACAATCAAGATACCTGCGGAGCACCGCTCAGTGGCTCCGCAGGCATGCGGTTAGAACACTACTGCGGCTTGGAGCCTGAGCTGTGGTCGCCGTCGTGCTCGCGCTTTCCATGTTCGGAGCGGCGGCTCATCATCTCTTCGAGCTTCTTCTGCTGGTCCGCATTCAGAATAGGACGCACTTGGCTCATGGTGCTCTCGTGGATCTGCTTCATCTTTGCGTGGCGATCTTGATCGGAGCTGGATGTGTCCTTGCGCAACTCCTGCATCTGCTTGGCTTGGTCTTCGAGAATGGGTTTGAGCTTGGCCTTTTGGTCGTCGGTAAGATTGAGTTCCTGCGACATGTGCTCGAGCATCGCATCGGCACTCATCATTCCTTGACCATGTCCTTCTC
>QIBC01000109.1 GCA_003225215.1 Acidobacteriota bacterium | reverse complement strand
TACTACCTCGGCATTATGCAGCTCATGATCCGCTTCTTTGCCTGGCTGATGAAGCGCACGATGCAGGTGAGCGGCGTGGAATCGCTGGACGTAGCCGCATCGATCTTCATGGGACAGACCGAAGCCCCCCTTACAATTCGTCCTTTTTTGCCAGAGTGCACACGCTCAGAGCTGATGACAATCATGACCGCCGGCATGGCTCATGTGTCCGGCGGCATCATGGCGGCTTACATCGCCTTCGGGGTTGAGGCCAAGCATCTGCTCGCCGCGGTGATCATGACGGCTCCGGGAACCATCCTTATGGCAAAGCTTCTGGTTCCCGAAACGGAAACTCCGAAAACGCAAGGCAAAGTCGAGTTGTCGGACCAGGACATGCACCACGACGACAACATTCTCGCGGCAATCGCGCGCGGAACTATTGATGGCGGACAACTCGCCTTCAACGTCGCCATCATGCTGATCTCTTTTCTTGCGCTGATCGCGCTGCTAAATGGGATTTTCGGCGGCATCCATCGCTACGCAGGATTCTTTCCCAGCAGCCTGGAATCTCTGCTCGGACACGTCTTCGCGCCCGTAGCGTTTGCCATCGGCATTCCCTGGAAGGACGCGGTCTCTGTCGGCAATCTGCTGGGAACGCGCATGGTGATCAATGAACTTGTTGCCTACCAGGCGCTCGGAGCGGTGAAGGCCGCACTCGATCCGCGCTCAGTAACGATCGCCACTTTTGCGCTTTGCGGCTTCGCGAATCTCTCTTCTATCGGAATTCAGATTGGAGGAATCGGAGCGCTGGCGCCGAACAAGCGCTCTGAGCTAGCCAAGCTTGGCTTCCGCGCAATGCTCGCAGGCACCATGGCCAATCTTGTGTCGGCTTCCATTGTCAGCCTTTTGGTGCAGCATTGATCGTCCTTAAGCAGAAGAATCTTTCTCCACGGAAACGGAAACGCCGAGGAAGTCCTCTGATGATTGTTCCGCGCAGCGCGCTTCCGCCGCCTCTCAGCTCTGTGACTCCATGTCTCCGTGGTGAATTATGAACGCCTCTCCTACGGATCAGTGGTCGCTCGCCGGAGAAGTATCGAACTTCATCAGCAGCAAAAGCCCTCTGCGCCCACGGCTGGCGCTAGTTCTAGGTTCCGGTTTAGGGGCTTTCGCCGATGATCTCGACGAACGCGTCGTGCTTCCTTATTCTTCAATTCCTCACTTTCCGGTTTCTAGCGCGGTAGGGCATGCGGGCAATTTGGTCATTGGCCGAATCGGAGATGTTGCGATAGCAGCCATGCAGGGCCGCGTGCACTACTATGAAGGCCATGCAATGTCGCACGTCACATTCCCAATACGAGTGTTCTGCCGCTTGGGAGTGAAGGGCGTGCTGCTGACCAATGCCGCCGGTGGAATCGGTCCGCAACTCCAGCCGGGGTGCCTCGTGGTGCTCAGCGACCACATCAATCTGCAGGGCACAAACGCTCTCATCGGCGCCAACGAAGACCGTTTTGGACCACGCTTTCCAGATATGACCGAGGCATACTCGAAAGAGTGGCGCAAGCTTGCGCTGGCGGAAGGGAAGCGACAAGGCATTAATATCTACGAAGGTGTATATGCTGCAGTGCCGGGGCCGAGCTATGAGACGCCGGCAGAAATTCGATTTCTGCGAACCATCGGCGCCGATGTAGTCGGCATGTCAACGGTCGCAGAAGTTGTGGTTGCACGGCATTGCGGAATGAAGGTGCTCGCCATCTCCGTAGTG
Organism: Acidobacteriota bacterium; assembly: GCA_003225215.1. Taxonomy (GTDB): domain Bacteria; phylum Acidobacteriota; class Terriglobia; order Terriglobales; family Acidobacteriaceae; genus Gp1-AA112. The sequence continues at coordinate 24,006 of QIBC01000109.1, read as the reverse complement.
ACCAACATGGCCGCGGGGATTCTCGATAAGCCGATCATTCACGAGGAAGTGTTGGAAATCGGCCAGCGCATCAGAGGACATTTCTCTACTCTCTTGAAGAGCTTGTTACCGAAGCTCGACGCTAGTCTGCGATAAATCCCGAATCAGGAATTGCGCAAAGGCGGAAGGACAGCGCAGAGAGCGCGGATAGTTTCCAAGTTCTTATCGTCAATTGAGACAAACTCGAATCCGTAAAATTCACTGCGCCGATGGCGCACGATCGCGTATGCCTGGATTTCCGTCGTTGAGTTCGGCAATGAGTAAGCCACCTTCACCATCTCACCCGGAATAAGCGGGGCCTTGATCGTGCCACCGACGCCGCGCTCACTGATGTCCGCAGACGTTCCGTAAAGGACTGTCTTCACTCCCGAACGAAGCACTTCAACAGTCAGGACGACTCTCACTGCGTGCCGGTGAATGGTTCTGGTTGTAAGCAGCTTCGAAGGCGTACGATCCAGCGCGCGCTCTATGGCAGCGATGAAGCTGCTCTGCGGCTCGCGGGCATACACAAATGCGTCGGTCACAGAACGAAGAGATTCATGCACATGCGGATGAGAAGATACCAGGATAATCTTTGCCCGGCTTCCGCTTCTGCGGATTCCCACGAGCAGTTCGATCGAGTCCACGTCCCGCATGGGATGGGAGAGCACGACCAGGTGGAAATCAGAATTCTGGATGCGCTCGAAGACCGACGAAGTAGAAGACGCTACCGTGCACTCGTATCCCAAAGCCTGCAGGATGGGTTTTCGGGACTCGACGGATTCGCGGCTATCATCTACCAACAGCACGCGCGTGGGACCGTCGGCATCGGTTGCGACGCGCTCAATTCCAATCTGGTGAGCACGCTGACCATCAGGTTCGGTCCAGATGACTTTGAATCGCCCGCGACGGCTTCCGTTTTGAACACCAATCAGTGCGCCGGGTTCAATGCGCCTGTGCAGCCCGGAAAGGCGAGCCCCAACGTTCGAGACATCGTGAGTCTCCCCTTCCTGGACGAAGATCTTCCCTTCGGAATCCAGCGTCCAAATAGAGACCTGATGCCGTGTGTCGTCTCGCTCCTCGCGACGCAAATCCATACTGACTCAATGCTACTTCGGTGAAAGGCGGGACGAGAATTACTAAGGTAACTTGCTAGTTACTGTCACGGCAAACAAATTCCGATTTGCGCGTGAATCTCAGATCGGAATCGCGTTTCTCTGTCCGGTCTTCTGAGACGAAGTAGTCCCAGGCGATCTACGAGTCAAATAGAAATCCCTCGTCCGCAACCTGCAAACGAGGGACTGTAGGCCTTTGGATTAGCCGAAAAGACTGTTAGCTTGCTTTTGCTCGAGCCTGCGAGCGGCGACGAAGCAACGCCAACCCGGACAGTCCCGTTCCAAGCAATGCCATTGACCCCGGCTCCGGAACCCGCGCACCGACGGCTCCGGTGTTGCCGCTCGATATATCCAGAACGTCAGCAGCGAAGAAGATCGGATTCCCGTTATAGGAATCAGCCGCGATGAAGTCGGCATTGCTGATTCCGCTCAGCGTGAAGGAAAAGATGTTGGCCTGTACTGTCTTCAAATTGGGATTGCAGCCCGGACACTGTATCGCATAATTAAAGCCGGTGAATGGAGAATTCGTGTAGGATCCCGCCGAATTACTTACGAAAGTAAAATCGCTGGTCCCCAATATGTTCGTGGTTAAGCCATTGTTGAAGGAGTCTGTGATCAGACTGGGAGTGATGGTCGACTTGTCCAGATTGAAGGTAAAGCTGAAGTGACCATTGCCCGCGTCGATTGAGAAGTCCTGGTTTGGTGTCAGGGCAACCGTCACTTTAACACCCGTCCCCGTGTCATCCAGCGTGACTGTACCGGCAGGAACTGCGCACCCGCCCGTACATCCGCTTGTATTGAATTCAAAAGTCTTGATTGTGTCCGCAGCGGACCGCGGCGTAACGGCGAGGGTCGCAAGAAACGCCGCTACTCCTAACAACACTTTCTTCGTCATGCCTTCCTTTCAGATCAAAAAACTGTTACTGACCAACCCAATACGGCGTTGCACGTTCAGCCACTAGCGCTGGCCCACTGTCGCATTAGATATTTCAACGCAATAATGGTTACTAGCTAGCCAAAGCAATCCGAGTTCCAAGAGGAACGTGAGCTTTGAAGGTGCAACCTCTTGCTATTCACAGTTCTCGTCGAGCTGTGGAAATTGCCGAAAACTAAACCTCGCAAGCAATTGCACAGCAAAGGAAAACGGATTCTACCGATTAATCTATTTCCATCTATCGAAATAGGGCTTTAAGAGCTTCAGGTTGCTGATCAAGTGTTCTGCTGATCTTGGCTCGGCGGTGAAGACCCTGTACTTTTGCCTGGCGTACCTACCATTGGCGACTTCGCATCAGAGTACGGCAGTTGAACGAATTTCTGTCAAAGAGATCGATCTCAAAGTGCCAACCGTACAAGTTGGTGGGATAACGATCTGTTGCTGTGGGAATCGTCTGAGTTGGCTATGCAGCCTATGATGCGCCATCTGCTGCAGTGCGAAACTGAACTCGACCGCCGTCCACGATGTGCCCTGCTGCCTTGAGGATCTGATCATCTGATGGCCGCTCGCAGACAGGACAAGTACTCGAATGCCGCCAAATTCCCTCGAAACTACATGCCTTGCCGGTAAATAAGCTGCTGAACACATGGCTACCGGCCTTCGCTGAGTTCGCGATCCCTCGTCGAACAAGGGAAGGTAGAACCGAAATTGTGATCCGTATGCTGACGAGGGATTATCGCTTCAAGTCTGCCACGCGAATATTTCTTGTCCCCATCCACAGAGAGCCCACAAATGATGCCGCCTGCGGCACCCACCATGCTCGCCGTAGAAAAGCATTGTTACTTCGCATCATTCGATGACTCAAAAAATCAAATCCAGTTGGCGCAATCTGCATCATTGGATAGGCCGCGGATGAGTTCGCAAAAGGTTTCATCAATGGATTTCGTTCGTACCCGTTGCCGCTAGTTATTGACTTCCGTGTAGACCATGCATCGAATAGAGCGGCCGAGTGCTCTGCTATTACTAGTCCTCGCCATAAGCGGGTCTGCGCGCCGCTCGGCTGAATCGATTCGCGTACGCGCGAGTGCGTGGCGATAGGCTGTAGCGGAGGCATCGGCTCGGGAGTTGGCATCGTCGTACCCAATAATGCGTCCGTCGAGGGTGGGACATTTCCGGCAAGAATCATCTTCGAGTCGGCTTTGAGTGAGACGCTTGACGCGATTGCGCGTTCCGACTTCGTTTCCAGGTTTGTCTTGTCTTCGACTGACCGCTGCGCTTGAGAAATCGGTGAGCAACTCACACCCAGTAACACGCACAGCACAATGGGCTTGATGTTTTTCATGCCCTATGGCTGTAGCACGAAAGCAACCACTCGGGCATGTACCTTCGATTGTTCCTCCAAGTGCGGCAAGTAAGTGGGTCTTGCCTTCATAATCTGCAGAACATGACGCGGAATAGGCAACGTTTTGCAACCCTTTGAGAAAAACAATAGGCTTGGGCACGCAAAGAGCAACTCCGTCATGATTGCGACGAGTGTTCTGGACCGTTCCCATGAAAATGAGAAAACTCTTTCACACTGTGAAAGGGTTTTCCGTCTTGCAGACCGTCGCGCAAAACTGCCGACTCTCGGACAAACCTGAGCCGCAAATCGTCATCATTGCTAAGCTGTTGATTCCTCGACATCTCGCCTTCTTTACCTGATAACCCTGCAAAACTCTGCGGTATGGCCTCCAAACTGCCTTAGGAAGCGACAGACCAACGTTCACAAAAACTCACATGTCCATTTCCCAGCTTGAATCTTGCTCGTTTGTCCATCACCAGGTTTTGGCGGAGCAGAGGTTCATCTTCGGTCAGTCGCAAGCAATGAGGGCGCTAGAAGCAAAGCTCACCACGGTGGCCATGAGCAAGGTTCCCATTTTGATCTGTGGAGACTTGGGAACGGGCAAAGAGCTGCTTGCTCGATTGATCCACGGTTTGTCTTCGCTGCGCAATGGTTCATTCGTAAAGATCAATTGTGCAACCGCGCCGGCAACTCTGTTCGACAGCGAATTATTGGCGCACGAGAACGGTGAATCAGCGGCGACAAACGGGAAAAACGCCGGCAGGCTGGCAATGGCCAATAGCGGCACATTGTTCTTGGACGAGGTTACCGAGCTCGATGAGGTATGCCAAGCAAAGCTGTTGCAACTGCTCCAGGAGGGAAGTCTTTGTCCCGCCGACCGTCACAATGACGCGCCCGCAGAGATACGGATTATTTGTGCCACGAATGGTAATCCCGAACAAAACATTGCCAGCGGGACCTTTCGCGAAGATCTCTATTATCGGATCAACGTAATTGGTCTTCGGCTTCCTCCTTTACGGGAGCGGCGCGAAGACATTCCCGGCCTTGCGCAACATTTCGTAGAGTTCTTCAACGCTCGCTTCAACTGTCAAGCGCCTCCCCTCTCGCCGCGGTTGACACTTGCTCTCAAGGCATTCGATTGGCCAGGAAATGTAAGTCAACTGGAAAACATGATGAAGCGGTACTCGATCTTGGGGTCAGAAGAAGCGATCGTGGGAGAACTTAACTCAAACAGCCAATCGCATCAATTGGTTGCAGACATTCCGGAGATCAGCGCGAGTAAGTCAATATCACTGAAAAGCGTTACGAAAGAGATGGTGCGCAATTTCGAGCGCCAAATTATAACCAAGGTGCTAGAGGCACACCGCTGGAACCGGGCAGAAGCCGCTCGGGCACTCAACATCAGTTATCGGTCCCTTTTGTACAAAGTGAAGAGTTCGCAAGTCATGAACCCTCGCATTCAAGGAAACACACTGCCGTAGTTGTGTCTTGAAGTTAGGCAGTGCGGGCCTGGTCTGCATGAGTTTAGGAAATTTGAGATTTTTGGGTCACAAAGAGCTTGTGACTCAGAGGGCGAAGCTATGGGCAGTTTGCAAGTAATTCAGGGCATACCAACCACGCATCTCGAAGCGTCTTCGTGGTATGCGGTACACACAAGATCCAGGCACGAAAAAAGAGTCGACACCGAGCTGGAGCAGAAAGGTATTACGACTTTCCTGCCGCTGCTCACCGAGACTCGCAAGTGGAGTGACCGCCGGATGAAGGTCGACGTACCACTTTTCTCTTGCTACTTGTTTGTGAATATACCGGCTACACCAGATGTTCGCATCGCGGTTCTTCGCACACCGGGCGTACTAAGTTTCGTGGGAGGAAATCACTTGGGATCCCCTGTTCCGGCGCACGAAATTGAGAACATTCAAACCATCCTGGAAAAGAAAGTTCCGTTTGCAGCGCATCCGTTCATTGAGGTTGGCCAACGAGTCCGGATTCGCGGCGGTGCGCTAGATGGCATTGAAGGTGTTATCAGCCGGTTCGGAGGCAGCGATCGTTTAGTGATTTCAGTTCAGACGATCCAGCGATCTTTATCTATCACCGTGGAAGGCTACGATGTCGAACCTTTGGAGCGCACCAAGCGCGCAATGTGCATTTAGTGTGCCGGCGGATTGCCTCTCCCGGTTCGGACTTTAGGAAGTTTGAAATGAAATTGTCGCTCACATTGCTTTGTTTCGTACTGTTTGGGTTGGGCTGTTCGGCCTTCGCTCAATCAAACTCTGCAAATGCCGCACAAGACTTTTCGGGCCGAGCTCAGGTGGAACCACAGAATCCTTCTGTAAAAACTCACCCCGACGATTACGTCATTGGAAGTGAGGACGTGTTGGCCGTGAATATCTGGAAGGAACCAGAGCTGTCCAAGACGGTACCAGTGCGTCCTGACGGAAAGATCACTCTTCCGTTGATTGGAGATATACAAGCAAGCGGCCTGACTCCCCGCAAACTGCAAGACAACATCACTACTGGGCTGCGCTCTTATGTTTCGGCTCCCGAAGTTACGGTCATCGTGCAAGAAGTGAAGAGTCTCAAGTTCAACATCGTCGGAGAAATTGCAAAGCCGGGATCATACCCACTGAGCGAGCCCATGACAGTGCTGGATGCAATCGCCGTGGGCGGAGGCCTGCGCGATTTTGCAAAGGGAAGCCGCATTTATGTTTTGCGTACGAACAGTGATGGTTCTCGTTCAAGGCTGCCCTTTGACTACAAACAGGTCATCAAGGGCAGGAAGCTTTCGGAAAACGTCGCACTCTTCTCAGGAGATACCGTTGTTATCCCGTAGCTTGGGGCGTTGTCATTGCATGTCGAAATATCTGCTCGCATGCATTTTCGTTGTTGGCGCTGCGCTGCAGGCTCAGCAGCCGACGATTCCCACAGAGTTGGGGACGGCACCGCTCACGGGAGACGCTGCATCCAATCGCAGCAACTCGCTTGCCTATGGACTGACTGTTTCAACCGCATTCGACGACAATGCCACTGATCCAGCCAACGTCAATCAGGGACGAACCAATCTCACGTCTTCGATTCAACCGCAGACCGCTCTGTCGCTCAATCGGGGACACATAAGTTCCAGGTTTTCCTATTCGCCCGGGTATACCTACAGCAGCGACATCGGTACCTACAATGCCAGCTCGCAATCCGCCGGCGCCGACGTCAAGTACCTGTTCACCAAGCGATTGTCTTTGCACTTCGTGAATGCGTTTTCTCTGACCACAAATCCTTACGAGACGTTCCAAGCCAATTCGGACGTTCCTAGTTTAGGCATTTTGAATCGTCCAAACGAGTCAGCATTGGGGGCGAACACGCGCAACACCACCGAGCAGTCGCAAGCCGATCTTGTTTATCAATTGGGTCGGCATACCTCCGTCGGTGCCGGTGGAACATTCACGGATCTCAGATACAAAGCCATCACGAGCGGAAATTCCGTAAACGCAGCGTCTGTGGATTCCTGCGGCTGGTCTGGGCACGCCTTCTATTCGCACCAATGGACGGCAAGGTACTCATTTGGAATTCAGTACACGGCGCAGCAACTATCATCCGATACAACCACCGGAGAATTTTCCACGTTGTCACATCAGGTCTTAGGGTTCGTCACGATTGCCTTCAGGCCCACGATTCATCTGTCAGTATTCGCCGGGCCGCAACGTTCGGAGATAGACAACAACTATCTTAATCTTCAATCACCGTTTCAGTTTCATACTCACCGTACTTCGTTCGCCGGTGGTTCCTCCTTGATCTGGCAGGGAGAGCACAACGGCCTGAGTGCCAACTTCGTTCAACAGATCAGCGATTCGGGGTTCAACGGTGGCGCTTCTGTTTTGGTTCGAACTATTGATGTCCAGATGCAACGTCAGCTCACTGCGCGTTCAAGTGTCAGACTATTTGGCACTTACGTTTCCAATAACCAGCTCGATCCAGTGAGCGCGTTCCTACTGACTGACTACGCGTCCGCCGGTGTTGGCTTTTCAAAATCGCTAACTCAGCATGTGACCTTGAATTTCTCCGCTCAAAGACAGCAATTTCTTGGAGCTACCGGAAACCTTCTTCAGGGATACAGACAGCACAGCCACGATATCGGGACAGTCTCGCTGTCCTATAACTTCATCAGGCCGATCGGAAGATAAGAAAACAATGGTAGATCAATCTGAAGAAAAACCTTCCGTAAGTCCGCAGGGGTGGTGGCTGCGGGTTTGTCGCCATCGGGTGCTGTTGATGGTCACGGTGTTTGCCGCCTGGGTACTCGTAACAGCCGCCGGCTGGCTATTTCCCGCCAAATATCGTTCCGAAACGGTAATTCTTATCGAACAGCAGCGGGTACCAGAGAAACTGGTAGAACCGAACGTTGCCGTCGATCTGCAGCAACGCCTGCAAAGCATGAGCGAGCAGATTCTCAGCCGAACCAGGCTTCTTGGAATCATTGACAGGTTCCATCTCTATACCGAGAACCGCCAGGCGGATCCGGACCGTTTGCTGGCAACAATGCGCAAGGACATTGGCGTTGATCTAGTCAAAGGAGACCGGCCGGACCAGATTTCCGCTTTCAAGGTTTCGTACTCCGCGAGCACTCCTGTAGTCGCCCAACAAGTAACCGCGGAATTGACGTCGCTATTTATCGAGGAAAACCTGCGGAATCGCGAGCAACTCTCCGAAGACACGACTACGTTTCTCGAAAATGAACTCACTGAAGCGCGCAAGAATCTTGACCAGCAGGAGCAACGGCTCCGTGAGTTCAAGAATCGTTACATGGGTCAACTGCCGGAGCAGACGACCAGCAATCTACAGATTTTGTCCGGACTGCAAGGCAGAGTTCAGTCGACAACAGATGCTTTGAATCAGTCCGAACAACAAAGGCTATATTTGCAATCGCTTCTTAGTGAGTATCGTGCGCTGCGCCCACAGGCTCCGGCAGCCTCGAGCGGAGCCGACCCAGCTCCGTCAATCGATCAAAGGCTGACGCTGCTAAAGTCACAACTTGCGGAGCTGAGCGCTAAATATACGCCCTTACATCCTGACATCGTTCGGTTGAAGGGAGAAATCGCTGCTACTGAGAAACTGAAAGACCGAACGCAAGAACAGGCCAAGTCGGCCTCGAATGATGCCGGTCAGCCAAGCCCGGTTGTAGGCGATCCGCAGATGATCTCGGCAATCGTTCAGGTGCAGAGCCAACTGAAGGCGAACGAACTGGATATCGCGAACCGCAAGGCAGAGCTGAGGAAGCTCGATGCCGATATCGAGTCCTACCAGCAACGTCTCAACCTTGCGCCCGCGCGCGAACAGGAGCTAGCCGCAATCACGCGCGATCACGAGCAATCTCGGGCAAACTACGACTCCCTGCTTGGCAAACGAAACCAGTCAGCGATGGCCACAAACCTGGAGAAACGGCAGCAAGGCGAGCAGTTCAGGATGATCGATCCGCCGAGCTTGCCGCAAAAGCCGTACTTTCCGAATCGCTTGTATTTCTGCCTGGGTGGCCTTGCATTTGGATTGGCTCTGGGGCTAGCAATCGTGGTGATTTCCGAAGTTGTCAGCCCGCGTCTCTATTCCGAAGAGGAGCTAAGTGCAATTGTTGAGGCTCCGATATTCGTCACCATACCGCCTCTCCCAACGCCCGCGGAGAATCTCAAGAGACTTCGCTATCGCGCTCTCGAGTGGGTAGTCGCGACCGCTATGCTCATCGTCATTCCAACGGTCAGCTTTTTGATCTACCGCAAAGGCTAAATCGATAAATGTACAAAGCCTTCTACGGATTAACGCGCAACCCGTTCGACATAACTCCCGATCCGAGATTTTTCTATGGTACGGCGCGCCATAGCGAAGCCTTAGCAAGCCTCTACCATGGCATCGAACGCCGCAAAGGTTTCATCGTTGTCACTGGAGAGGTCGGTACTGGGAAGACACTGCTTGCGCGCTGTATTTTCCAAATACTGAAGCAGCAAAAAACATCGTTTGCCTACGTCTTTAATCCTTTGCTGCCGGTTGTGGAGTTCCTTCAGTACGCAACCAAAGACATGGGTATTCCGGCAGCCGGCAAAACCAAAGGTGAACTACTCGCCGAGCTCAATCGTTATCTCATCTCTCGATATCATCAGAATTCAACAGCCGTTTTGATAGTGGACGAAGCGCATCTTCTGACTTGGGAGTTGCTCGAAGAGGTTCGACTCCTGACAAACCTGGAAACAGCACAGCAAAAGCTGCTGCAAATTGTTCTTATCGGTCAGCCGGAACTCGATGAAAAGCTGGAATCGCAGAATTTGCGGCAACTGAAGCAACGCATCGCACTACGCTGCCGGCTGGAGCCTCTTTCATTTGAAGAGACGCAAAAATATATTGCGGTACGTCTGCTACTCTCTGGGGCCAAAGAGCGGAACAAAAAAAGCAGACGTGCCAGTCTCCGATGAAGCTGCATTGACAGGTGCAATGACTTCGGAGCAACAATCAGCATATTCGGGCGGCATCGGAGCCCCTTCGAAAGGCTTTTTTAACCGATGAGTCGCGTTTTTGAAGCGCTGCAACGCGCAAATCCGGAACTCACCCGCTCTCTTGAAGAGGGCGACAAATCTTCCGATGGCATCTCCCAGTTCGTGGCAACTCTAAGCAGCGAATTTGCTGCTTTGGATGAGGCTCTTCCCTTTGCGATTCCAGAATCACCCGAGGCTCGCCTGGTATCGTGGAATGATCCCAACAGTTTGGCAGCTGAGAATCTGAGAATCCTGTCCGCTCGGCTCCGCCAATCCCAACAGCGCCGATCCTTGAAGAAGGTCTTGGTCACCAGCGCCATTCAGGGAGACGGCAAGAGCGCGATCAGTGCGAACCTCGCTATCACGCTCGCGGCTCACGGCGAGAAGACTTTACTGATTGATGGCGATCTCCATCAACCTACATTGTCTAAGAGCTTTAGAGTTGACGGCGAGCGAGGCTTTTCTACCTGGCATAACAACCCCGAAGCGGTTACAAGTCTCTTATACCGCGCCGAAGGCGTGCCACTCTGGTTTTTGCCGGCAGGAATGTGCCATGAACAGCCGCTCTCACTGATTCAATCCCAGAAGACTTCTGAGTTACTGAAGCAGCTCGCGGGCTGGTTTTCATGGATCGTCATTGACTCTCCGCCACTTCTGCCGCTCGGGGATGCCAGCATATGGGCCACCATGAGCGATGCCGTACTTCTCCTGGCTCGCCAAGGAGTTACCCCGAAGAAAGTGTTCCTTAAGAGCGTGGCTTCCATCGATCGTTCCAAGTTGTTCGGAATCGTGATGAATGACGCGAACGCAAATGAGGAGCGCTACTACCGCGCCTACTACTCAGGCAAAAACGAAGAGCCAACACGGCACTCGGCAAAGTACAGTAAGTAAGCACCGCTGGGCTGGATTGCAAATACCTGCTATCCCATCAAAAGCCTGAATTCCTAACCTGGAAATGAAAAGATCAAAACACGTCGGCGGCGCTGCATTTCTTCTTCTGGTTGCGCTTGCCAGCGTTGTCACCTCCTGCTCCCGTGATCCCAAGCTCCGCCGCGATAAGTTTCTGCAAAGCGGTCAGCAATATTTCGACAAAGGTGATTATCAGGCTGCGAACATTGAGTTTCGGCGTGCGATCCAGGTGGATCCGCGGTTTGCCGAAACCTACTATCGACTGGCTGTCACGGATCTGAGACTGCGCCGTTGGCAGGATGCGTATCGCTCGCTGCAAAAGTCCATTGAAATTGATTCCAATCATGTACCCGCTCGGTTGGAATTGGCCACTCTGGAGTTCGCCGCACACCAAAACGCAAAAGCGCGCCAGGACGTGGAAATCGCGCTGGCCAAAGAGCCCAATAATCTGAACGCTCATCTACTTGTGGGCCAGATCTCAATATCGGAGAAGGATTACAAGCAGGCTTTGCAGGAGTTCGAGAACGGCGAACGCATCGTACCGAAAAACCCAGCCGCTTTCGCTCAGGCTGGTGGCACATACGTTCTGCTAAAGAGGTATCGCGAAGCCGCCCAGGCTCTTCAGCAGGCCATCGATGCGGACGCATCCTATATTCCAGCATATCTGGATTTGGCGCAGGCGTATCGCCTTCAAGGTGACTCCAACTCGGAGCTCGTAGTACTGCAGAGCGCGATCCAGCACAATCCGAAACAGATTGCTCCATATCTGGCCCAGGCCGCTATTTACGCGCGGCAAGGGCAGAGCGAGCAGCTACCAAGTCTCTTTTCGGAACTTCGATCCGCCACCGCCGATGACGCTTCCGCTCTTCTCGCGATCGGGGAGTTTTACTTTGCGATCGGAGACGCGCAACGCGCCAAGGCCGTACTGAACGACGCTTTGGCGAAGGATAGGAAGAACAGCACCGTTGGCAAGCACCTGGTTGAACTCGAGCTAAACCAGCACGAGTGGGATCAGGCGGAGAATCTGAACGGAGAGTTGCTGAAGGCAGATCCGAAAGATCCGGCCGCGCGTCTCTTTCAGGCTCGGCTCCAATTTGTGCGTGGAGCGAAAGCAAAGGCAGTCAACAGTCTGGAACAGCTCGTTCACGATAACCCCGAGATGTCGCTGCCCCGCTTTTACCTCGGCGTCGCATATGCGACGCAGGGCGAGGGAAGCCGCGCTGTTGCTGCCCTGAATGACTCTCTGCAACAGGATCCTAATTTTATCTGGGCGTACATCGGCCTCGCTGAACTCTACGCCCAACAAGGTAGTCCAAAGCTGGCGCTCGAATTTGCTGGGCGCGCGCTCACTCACAATCCCAATTTTGTGCCCGCGCTTATCTTGCAGGCGAATGCCTACATGCAATTGCGCGACTACGACACCGCCGCGGCCAAACTTCAGTCGTTGGCCGCAGCTCAGCCCAAGAACCCGGCTATCCTGGAACGATTGGCAGTTGTGGCGATCAATCAAAAGCAGTATGCCCGAGCTGAGCAGCAGCTCGAAGGAGCATTGCACCTTCAGCCTGATTACGCTCCGGCGATGCTCGATCTAGTGCAACTGTATACACTGGAAAAACGTAGTGCGGACCAGATCATTAAGCGGCTGCAACAACAAATCGAGGTCTCGCCGAAACACATCACCTTCTATGAAATCCTGGGCAACGCGTACCTTGCAAAGCGCGACACTGCCACTGCTCAGCAGGCGTTCGAAAAGGCGCTTACGCTAAATGAGAGCTCCACTGAGGCTCGCCTTCAGCTGGCCCGGATTTACGCATCGCAAGGAAAAGTAGCCGAAGCAATTCAAAGCGGTCAAAAGCTTCTCAACGATCATCCGGACTTTCTGTCGGGCTACATTTTGGTCGGTACTTTGTATGAGCAGTCCGGCGACATCCCGAAGGCTGAACAATTGTATGAGAAAGCCCTGCAAACCAACGCAGACTTCGCCCCGGCATTGAACAATCTCGCATGGCTCTACTGCGAAAACGGTGGGAACCTGGACATGGCGCTCAGCTTTGCACAGAGAGCCAAGGCAAAATTGCCCACTGAGCCCGGCATTTCAGATACTCTCGGGTGGATTGAGTACCGCAAGGGTCTTTACTCCTCAGCCGCGCGACTCCTCGGCGAAGTAACCCGCCTGTCTCCTCAGAACGCAACCTACCATTACCACCTCGGGATGGCACTTTGGAAGGCGGGCAATCCAAGAGAAGCGCGCGCCTCATTGCAACGCGCTTTACAGCTTCAGTTGGCTGCGAACCCGGCTCGGGAGGCTAGAAACGCTTTAACTGAACTTAACAAGACGACACTGTGAGCGAGCGACGGGATCGAGGGAAACTTTGCGACACAGAGATGCAAACCGTTGCAATCCTACGGAGCCGAGCGAAGGTTAACTGTCGAAACCGTGTTTTGGGCATCGCGTAAACCCCTTCTCGTCAATGCTTTGCTTGGTCCCTGAAGTGAACAAGGTCGTTCAAACTTGCCTCTGGCTATGGTATGCCGATTGCTTCTGTCGTAACTGAATCTCAGCCACGATTGGATAGAAGCAAGCTAAATGGCTACTTTTCCGCTAACAGAGTTACAGCAATATATTGGCATTGGAACTAAGAAACTTGCGATCCGGTCATCTGGACGGAGCCTCTACTCTGAATCCAATATCATGACGGAGTCTTGCTTTCTAAACCTGTTGAGAATTGAAGGCAAGCGCACCGAGCGTTCGAGTAACCCATTCATGTTAATGATCTTGGATGTTGAAACGCTGCTGCAGAAAGCTAACCGGCAAAGGAGTCTGCGCACGCTCGTGGCTGCATTACATGCATCAATTCGGGAAACAGACACGCTGGGCTGGTACGAAGAGGAACGAAAGTTGGGTATCCTTTTCTCGGAAATCGGCCCGGACAGTGCAAATTCGGATGTCATTATTCGCAGAAACACTATGGCGCTGCAGAGGACTCTTCCGCTCTCGTATTTCGAATCCCTTGCGCTGACGTTCCAAGTTTTCGGCGAAGGTGGAGAAATCGAAGGGACTGCTGGATCAAATGCATTGACGGTTTCTGACAGGCTATCGGTGGAGGAGCAAACTGCCGTCGCCGCGTTCGTTTAAGTGATTTGATTTGAGTTTATCTCTTTCTAAAGTCGCTACCGATACTCAGTCTATTCACAGGTTCCTCCCGCACGATCGGTAAAGTCAACTGAAGATCCAGTGTTGACGCTGGAGTCTTCTGTGAGGCCGATTTCGTAATAGCACGATCGTTCGTCTTTCTCAAAAGCAACCAGATTTGTCGGATCCTTCCAGGGCTTCACAGTTTGTTTTGCGCTGCAGATGTTTGAAATAAGCCCAATCTCAAGATCGACCGGAGACTCTCATAAAGTGAAGCCGACAGTTCTGATCGCCGCAACATCGCATTGGCTGCCCGCGGCACGGCTGGCTGGAGCGCTGGCGGATGCTGGGTTCAGCGTTCAAGCTGTTTGTTCTTCTCGCCATCCTTTGCAGAGAACGACAGCCGTTTACCGGACATACAAATATCGGGCACTTGCCCCCCTAACATCGTTTAGCCGAGCGATACTCTCCGCGAAACCGGATCTCATCGTGCCCGGCGATGATCTTGCCGTTCAGCACCTTTTTCATCTCTACCGGACAATGCAGCACTCCGAAAGAAAAGCGGTCACTATTCGTGCCGCGATCGAACACTCCTTCGGGCCGCCGGAGAGCTTTCCAATCGTTCAGGCACGCGCACAGTTCATTAATATGGCGCGAGAAGAGGGCGTCCGCGTTCCCAGGACTCAAGCAATTTCGAATGTCGCAGATCTAAGAAAGTGGACCAGCGAAGTCGGCTTCCCCTGCGTACTGAAGGCAGACGGCACTTCCGGCGGAGAGGGAGTTGTGAAGGTTCGCTCGCTAGGCGAGGCTGAAAGCGCTTTTCTGAGGCTGCAGGCTCCTCCGCTTCTCGCTCGGGCCGCGAAGCGCGCAATCTGGGATTCTGACAAGACTTTACTTTGTCCCTCGCTGCTTCGGCGGCGGTCCGTGGTCAATGTGCAAACATTCATCGAAGGCCAAGAAGCGACGAGTCTGGTGGCCTGCTGGAAAGGTAGGGTCCTCGCGAGCCTCCATTTTGTGGTGATCCAAAAGACGAGCGACGCGGGCCCGGCCACCGTGTTGCGGCTGATCGATAACACTGATATGTCGGTGGCTGCGGAGAAAACGGCGCGGCGCTTGAATCTCTCAGGACTGCACGGTTTGGATTACATGCTGGAACCTGAGACGGGACATGCATACCTTATTGAGATCAATCCCAGGGCGACGCAAGTAGGCCACCTCACTCTGGGAGCCGGACGCGATCTTCCAGCTGCTCTGTATGCCGCGGTTACGGGACGATCTATTTCTCCACAGAGGAAGGTTACTGAGAATTCGATTTTTGCGCTTTTCCCCAACGAATGGTTGCGAGATCGCCAGAGTCCGTACTTACGCTCGGCCTATCACGACGTGCCTTGGCAGGAACCTGAACTGATGAAACGTTGGGTTCACAAAGCTATAGAGAATAATATCTCTGGCTCCCGTCCTGCCTGGCGCCGCTTTGTGAAGGGTATGGCTCAGCCAATTGATGTGCCGCACCGCAACTCAGGTCGCGATCTCGCGGGCTCGGTACTGCGGTGCGCTAGCGCGGAAGACGACGGATTCTAATTGCAATAGTGCGCACTTTATCCCCACGCAAAGCCAGCTAGTTCATAAGCTCAGAGTCTTGACCAACATGGTCAATCGCCACATTGCAAGGTAGACAAATGTCTAAGGTTATTGAGGATCCGTTCCTGCCTGTAAAGGAGAGACGTAAAGTAGGGACAGCGGAGGCAACCATCAGGTCGCGCTGGCCCAACAGTAAACCCTTTGGCCAGCAGCTTCCGCCGCTGAGCGGAATCGACGCCGTACTGGATGAGAAGTCTTTTCACCAAATGATTGCGTTCGAACGAAAACGAACCGAACGCTCGCGGAAGCCGTTTCTGCTTATGCTGCTTGATGCGGGAAAGTGCCTGCCTTCCGACCGTACCGGAGATGTGTTAAGTAGGATTCTTTCGGCATTGTCCTTGTCGGCTCGCGAGAATGATGTAGCTGGATGGTACCAGGAGGGTTCGATCGTCGGAGTCATTTTCACGGACCTCGAGTTCGAGGATGGCAGCACAATTTTGAGCACGATGATGAATCGCGTCAGCGATACCCTGCGCAGCAACCTGGAATTTCAGAAAGTTGGTTCCATTGGCATCTCCTGGCAGCTTTACCCGGAACACAGCGATCATCAAATTGCCGCAGGCAATCCAACTTTTTATCCCGATTTGGCACATCGGCGGCGGACACAAAGAGTACTCCTGACACTCAAGCGGTTGATGGACATCTTCGGAAGCATTACTGCGATTCTTCTGTTCGCTCCGCTGTTCTTGCTGGCCGCCGTGCTGGTGAAAACAACCTCGAAGGGTCCGACGATCTTTCGCCAAGAAAGACTGGGACAATTTGGGAAGACGTTCAAGCTCTTCAAATTCCGCTCCATGTATGTAAACAACGACAACAAGATCCATCAGGAGTTCATCACGCGGGTCATCAAGGGCGAGCATCAGGGGAGAGAGCAGAACGGCACAAAGTCGGTTTACAAAATGACGACGGACCCACGTATTACGCGCTTTGGCGGGTTTCTACGTCGGACGAGTCTGGACGAGCTGCCGCAATTCTTTAATGTCCTGAAAGGGGACATGTCCCTCGTCGGTCCGAGGCCGCCACTTGCTTACGAGTATAAGGAGTACGACCTCTGGCATCGGCGTCGCGTACTCGAGGTAAAACCCGGAATCACGGGCTTGTGGCAAGTTCGAGGACGCAGCCGCATACGTTTCGACGACATGGTGCGTCTGGATCTCGAATATGTCCGTACTTGGTCGTTGTGGCTCGATATCCGAATCCTGCTTCAGACCCCTCGCGCGGTTCTGTTTGGCGAGGACGCGTTCTAGCACATTTCGGATACTGAACTTTGAACTCAGATTTCAGTACCAAGCAGCTGGCTTGGTGAGGAGTACAGGCTGTGACAATGAGGATTAATGCCGAGACAATGTTGATCGAGGAGGCAGCTGCGTCCACGGTGCAACGTGCCGATCTGGCAGGAAAGCGGACACAGTGTGGAAAGTTAGTCGCGAAAGCAAAGAAGCTGTGGATCGATATCGACAACTCTCCGCATGTGCCATTTTTCTTGCCGATAATCGACGAACTTGAAAAAGAGGGAGTTCAACTGCTTCTTACCGCGCGAAACATGTATCAAGTGTGCGAGTTGCTCGAGTACTTTCGCCTTCCCTGCAAAGTAGTTGGCAGCCACTATGGCAAGAACAAGGCGCTCAAGGTCATCTGCAACTGCTTACGCGCCATTCAGCTACTTCCAACCGTGATTAGATGCCGCCCAGATCTGGCAATTTCGCACGGCGCCCGAGCACAGCAGCTTGTCTCCAAGTTGCTGGGAATTCCGACGGTAATGATGCATGACTATGAGCACTCCACCAAAACTGGCTTCCTCGAACCCGACTGGGTGATCATGCCCGACGTGATCCCTGAAGGATTGATGAGCAAGAAAGAAGAGAGAGTACTCAGGTATCCAGGTCTGAAGGAGGATGTCTACATACCGCGGTTTAAGCCCGATCCTGCCATTTTCGATCAGTTAGGAATTTCAAGAGATGATCTGCTTGTGACTTTGCGCCCACCAGCAACCGAGGCTCACTACCACAACCCTGAAAGCGAAGAGCTGTTTGACGAGACGGTACGGTACTTCGCTTCAAAAACACATGTCCGAATGGTGACGCTTCCTCGCAATAGCAAACAGGCTCAAAAGCTCAAGGAAGAATGGAGCGATGTCATCGCATCCGGCCGAATGATTATTCCAGGCTCTCCTGTAGATGGCCTGAATCTAATTTGGTTCTCTGACTTGGTCGTCAGCGGGGGCGGAACAATGAATCGAGAAGCTGCTGCCCTGGGAGTGCCCGTTTACAGCATCTTCCGCGGCAAAATCGGAGCCGTCGATCGCTACTTAGTGCAGCAGAATCGTCTTGTCCTTCTAGAGACGCGCTCCGACATTCGTACCAAGATCAGGTTGGCCCGATGGAATAGGCCTGCGCAACCGGAGAGCCGCAACCGTCCAGTGCTTCAATACCTCGTCAACAGCATCCTCTCCCTTCTATCGGACGACGTAAGAAGGCATGCAACGAAATCGACAATCGAAAGCGGATCCGACCCGCATGTTCCGGTCCGGTCCAATATTCGATGAAGCGTCTTTCGATATTTAGCATTGCTCTTAGGCCCTGCAAAACATGTCCAGCATCTCTTTAAATCCGGTGTTCGCTGCAGTTCAGGAGAGAAACTTGCGCACGAAGACGGCTTGTTCCCAAGTCGTGAAAGTGGAAAACAGCGCCTCAAACTCTGCAGAGATGACTTATTGCATAGAGCCACTCTCGGATCCTCGCTGGGATGTATTCCTAAGTCAGCACTCTAGAGCCTCTGTATTCCACTCCTCGACATGGTTGGCAGCATTATCTCGTACTTACGGATACAAGCCGGTTGCGTTTACGACTTCCCCCTCGGGTCACGACCTCAAGAATGCAGTGGTCTTTTGTCGAGTGGAGAGCTGGCTCACCGGTCGCCGCTTGGTTTCGCTTCCCTTTTCCGATCATTGCGAGCCGCTTGTTGATAATGAAGACGACTTAAGAGTCCTGACTTCAACTCTTGAGCGAGAAGCCAAGCGAGAGCGGTGGCGCTATATCGAGTTGCGCCCCCTTTGCCCGCTCAGCCTCGAAACTTCGCTCCGCGACACGCACGTGACCTACACATTTCACCAGCTGGATCTTCAGCCTGATCTTGATGCGCTCTTCCGAGGATTGCACAAGAGTTCTACCCAGCGGAAAATCAGACGTGCTCAGCGCGAGGGGCTCACTTATCGCGAAGGGCGAACACAGGACCTGTTGGAACAATTTTATGCGCTCAAGAAAGGGGCGCGGGTAAAACATAAGCTTCCACCGCAGCCCTTGGAATGGTTCAGCAATTTGGTTGTGCTTTTTGGTGATGACCTGAAAATTCGCGTTGCCTACAAGAATGAGCTTCCGATTGCAGCGATGTTGACCATCCGCTACAAAGATACATTGGTCTATAAGTACGGTGGTTCCGACTCCCGCTTCAACAATCTCGGGGGAATGCACTTGTTGTTTTGGAATGCCATTCAGGACGCTAAGTCGAACGGTCTACGCTTTTTTGACTTGGGACGCACCGACGAGCATCAGCACGGCCTCATCAACTTCAAGAGTCGCTGGGGTACAACACAATCCGCTTTGGTTTACAAGAGATATGGATTCTTTCAAAAAGCAAGTCATGCGTTCGATCTACCTTCTTCTAAGAAGAAAACGAACATGGCGAAGTATGTGCTTTCGCATCTTCATCCCAGCATGCTCTCGCTTATAGGCCGAATTCTTTATCGCCACGTCGGATAAATACCCAAAATAAGAATTTATGAAAGATATTTCTGTAAGTCTTGCGAATGAGCGTTCTATGAACACTTCTCAGGCAGCGCGTTTTCAAGCTGCAGACCAAGGACAGCCTAAGGTGCCTCATCTTGTTTCGCTCGCGGTACGCGGGCTCGTCGCCATGTTCGATTCGCGGCGCCAGCTGTTCTGCTACAAGCTGAAGAAGTGTGGTTCTAAGTTGGTCCAAGAGGGGATTTCGCACCGCTATACCATGATGACCCTGCTAGGACTTCACCGACTGGAAATGGGTGGCGGGACATCATCGATCAAGAGTGGTCCCGTATTCGATGCGCTGATTTCGAATCTTGATTGGGTAGACAACATTGGAGATTTAGGCGTCTTGTTGTGGCTGTGTGGCGTGGTATCGCCTGAGCGCCTCTCTGTAATTGAATCTCAACTAGATGTGAAGACAGCGTTGACGCGCTATCAGGATGCGAGACAGCGCCGGACCATGGAGCTTTCCTGGTTTCTGACCGGTCTCTCATATTTGGCCATGTCGGACGCAAAAAAGAGCGCGGATTTAAAGGACGTGGCCTTCCGCACCTACGATTTGGTGAAGAAGAACCGAGGAATCACCTTCTTCGGGCACCAGGCGCGCGGCGCAAGCCTCGCCGGCGCGCTCCGCGGGCAAATCGGCAGCTTTGCCGATCAGGTCTATCCCATTTACGCCATGACTCAGTTCTTCAAGGCGTACGACCGCGCCGAAGCAAAAACGTTTGCGATGGAATCCGCGGCCGGCATCTGCACCGCTCAAGGTCCGCTGGGACAGTGGTGGTGGCATTACAATTCGGCCAAAGGACAGGTCGCGGAAGGATATCCCGTGTTCTCTGTCCATCAGCATGCCATGGCACCGATGACGCTTTTCGCCTTGGGCGAGACCGTTCATCAAGACTTCACGCCATGGATATACAAGGGTCTCGAGTGGATCAACTCCCAAAACGAATTGAACTTTGACATGGAAGACGACGCCTCGAATCTAGTCTGGCGCTGCATTTTCCGTTCGCGGATCTCGTCGTCGTCCAGATATTTGAAGGCGCGCTTCGGTTCTCATTCACCCGTTGTTCAGCACGATCGCCGGGAGGATCTAAGCGTGCTGTATGAGTGCCGCCCATACGAACTGGGCTGGCTTCTGTACGCCTTCGCTGCGCGTAACGGTAACGAATGCTCGCGGCGAGACAATCCGCCAGAGATCAAATCGGCGCCCAAATCGAACTCGTCAACAAAAGCAGAACACTCACAGCAGAAACCGAAGTATGTCTTAATGACCGCCGCGTACAACGAAGCGGCCTACATCCAGCAGACTCTCGACAGCATAGTCTCACAAACAATCCGCCCTGAGCGGTGGGTAATAGTCAGCGATAGTTCCAAAGATGGAACTGATGAGATCGTCCAAAGCTACGCGCGCCGATACGATTTCATACGATTTCTCCGCATCAGTAGACCTCCTGGGCGTAATTTCCACTCGAAGGTCATGGCTCTTCATAAGGGCGCCACACTCTTGGAAGACGCCACATACGACTATATTGGCAATGTCGATGCTGATATATCGCTCGACGCGTCATACTTTGAACGGCTTATCGAAAAGTTTCAGGTGCGCCCCGGTCTTGGCCTCACCGCCGGCTACGTTTATGAAGGCGATAACAAGGAATTTCGCGTTCGGCGCTCAAACCGCATCCATCAAGTCTGTCACGCAGCACAATTGGTTCGGCGTGAATGCTACGAAGCAATCAACGGCTATGCTGTCCTCAGATACGGAGGGGAGGACTGGTATGCACAAACGTCCGCTCGGATGAAAGGTTGGGATGCCGAACCAGTTCCCGAATTGAGAATCTTCCATCACAGAAGTACCGGCGGTGCTGATGGCCAGTTACGGAGCTGCCTTCGTTGTGGGAAACTGGATTATTCCATGGGTACCGATCCTCTATTCGAGTTGGTAAAGTGTGCCCGACGCATAACCAGCTCACCTTTCCTGATCGGCGCGCTCGCACGACTAGCAGGCTTTGTTTGGCTATATCTCTCTCGCGAGCCGAAAGAAGCGTCTCCAGAGCTATGTGCCTTTCTGAGGAAAGAACAACGACAGAGATTTTTTGCGTTCCTAAAACCCACCTCTCAGCAAGCAACCGCCCTGCTCGAAAGACGGTAACGCGATCCGGGCGACTCATATATAGCGAGAACGCAATTCTTGCCGTTCCATCGGCACATCGGGTTCACACAAACGCAGGCGTAAGAGCGAGATTTACGGTCTTAAGATAATGAACATAACCATCGAAACAAAATATCTGGACGAAGTGAGTGTCATCGTGCCAGGCGTATTTGAAGATGGTCGCGGTTTCTTTTCTGAAACATTCCGCGCCGATCAATTCGAAGCGCTCGGGCTACCAACTGCCTTCGTACAAGACAACCATTCCCGATCAATGAAGGGTGTCGTCCGCGGGCTCCACTTTCAGTGGGGTCCTCCGATGGGAAAACTAATGCGCGTCACTCGTGGAGCCGCATTTCTAGTGGCCGTAGATATTCGCAAGGGATCTCCTACACTTGGCAAATGGGTTGGAGTTGAGGCCACCGCCGAAAACCGACGTTGCGTGTGGGCACCAGCCCATTTCGCCCGAGGCTTCTGCGCCCTCTCCGACATGACAGAAATACAGTACAAATGCACTGGAATTTACAACAGCAAGGCAGAATCTGGTATCCGTTGGAACGACCCGGCAATTGGGATCGAGTGGCCTCTAAGTGATGTCACTGTTTCCGAAAAAGATCAGAAAGCCCGAACGCTGGCGGAGTGGCTGGCATCTCCGGATTCCGAGAATTTCCGTTATTCTCCCCGAACCTAGATCTCAATTTCCTAAAAGGAGCAAGTTATGAAAGTACTCGTAGCAGGTGGTGCGGGTTACCTCGGATCAGTGTTGATCCCAAGACTTCTTGAACGTGGTTACAAGGTCGATGTCGTCGACCTCTTCTGGTTCGGCAACCACTTGCCTCGCCAGGTTGGAACCTTGAACAAAGACATCTTTCATCTGACAGTCGAGGATCTTGAGCCGTACGATCAGGTGGTCTTTATGGCCGGGTTGTCGAACGATCCGATGGCGGAATACTCGCCGGCGAAGAACTTTGTGTTTAACGCGGCAGCTCCCGCGTATCTTGCATACATCGCGAAAATCGCGGGAGTGAAACGTTATGTCTACGCCAGCTCTTGCTCGGTGTACGGATATACGGAAAACGAGTTGTTCGACGAAACCCGCCCAGTCAGCTCGAGCTACCCCTACGGAATTTCTAAACTGCAGGGGGAGCAGGCAGTCATGCAGCTCAGTGACGATAACTTCTCCGTCATCTCCTTGCGCAAAGGGACCATCTCCGGCTACAGCCCACGGATGCGCCTGGACCTTATCGTGAACACAATGTTCAAGTCGGCAATCAAGGACCGGGTTATTACAGTAAACAACCCTTCGATTTGGCGGCCTCTGCTTTCGATTCAGGATGCGGCCACGGCTTACATCCGATCGATCGAAGCCAATCAGAAGATTTCGGGAATTTTCAACATCGCTTCCGGGAACTACACAGTGGGCGAGGTGGCTGATCTCGTGAAGAATGCCATTGCCGAGTACATGAACCTGCAAGTCAGCCTGAACATCAAGCACATTCAGGATTTCAGAAACTACAAGGTCAGCACGGAAAAGGCTGCCAACGTACTCAGCTTCCACCCAACGAATGACGTGAAGTCGATTGTCTTCGATCTCGTTTCGAACCTGAAGAAATTCGAAGACTTCGATAGCCCAAACTATTCGAACATTCAAATATTTAAGAAGATGGAGAACGGGTTGCAGGTCCATGACATGCAGCCTGGATTGAAACACGCCGCGGCCGAAGCCGTTTCTGTTTAGTCAATCTAAATGACAATCAGATCTATCCTGGGCGCAGCACGACGCAAAGCTCTGTGTTCGTTCTACGCGCGGACTGTCTCACTGGGTGATCGTGGACCAATTATCTCCTTTACTTTCGATGACTTCCCGCGAACCGCGCTGACAGTCGGCGCTAGGGTCTTGGAAGACGCCGGAGCACGCGGAACTTACTACGTCGCTTTTAGACTGATGGGCACACACGACGAACTCGGCGAGCAATTTCGCGTTGAAGATATTCATGACCTGAGAGATCGAGGACATGAGCTAGGCAGCCAGACATTCAGCCATTGGTCCTGCCGCTCGAAATCCCACTCTGACTATTGTCAGGATGTGCGCCGAGGACTAGCGGCGGTGCGGGAGGTCACCGGACAGAATTGCAGCAATTTCTCCTATCCCTTTGGCCATGTGACACTTAGGACAAAGGAGACTCTCCCTGCAGTGGTCACTAGTTGCCGAAGCGTGATCCCTGGACTCAACGGCCCTATCGTCGACTTGGCGCTGTTGCGCGCTAATCGAATTTACGGCGAACGCGATCAACTCCGCGTCGCTGAACAATTGATTCAGGAGAACTTAAAACGGAGAAGCTGGCTGATTTTTTACACGCACGACATTCGCCAGAATCCTTCGCCGTACGGATGCACGCCAGCATTGTTTGAAGCGACGGTAACTGCGGCCGCGCGGAGCGGAAGTCGCATCTTGGCTGTCGAGCAAGTCCTTAGGG
>QIBC01000304.1 GCA_003225215.1 Acidobacteriota bacterium | reverse complement strand
TTTCTTTGCGCTGCTTGGCGTAAGAACCGCAGCACGAACCTTCGCGCTTCGAACCACCGTTACGAACTCATGGCTTTGGCGCGATCCTGGTCATTTGTTCTGCGTCGCTTCTTTCACGATCCTGAAAGCTTTCTGGCTAAAATCCAGCTTTGAAGCCTTTGGCTTTCTTCGGCTTTTTCTTTTCGCGCTTCGGTGCGTTCTTGTTTCCCATGCCCAAATGATTGCACAAGTTAGGTGCCAAAAGCGACAGGCTCAGATTTCAAACTGCACCAAGTGACCTCGTGCCGAATGGAAGGTTCTCCGGAGTAGCGATCAATAGTCAAAAGGGGCTTCCAAACAAAGCTGCCGTGCCGGTCTGGTCGCACGTGCTGCCGGAGACCATGTAATTTCCTACAAATTCACCCAGGGGTTTGGTTTGCACTCCCCTGGAAAGCGAAAGCGCCGTTTACCAGGATTGCGGCACTGAATAACACCGGCGAAGTAAATCTCTATCACATGTCAGTCTACCTTTCTCATCGGCGTTGCTGACTGGAGACAAAAAGTAGCCAGTCTAGTCGCGATCGTCATCGCGACCATCATCTTTTCGCAGGAAAGCATGTGCGGCTACGTACGCTGCCACATTCCGTCCCAGGTCGTTTCCGCGTAAGCAGGAGGTTCTGTAATGAATGCCTCCGAAGACGCGTGCGTCAGCGATCTCCGCTAACGCTTCCGAGAAGCTGGAGAATTGTCGAGTTCCCGGATAGGCGTCGGAAGTAACGTTGAAGGCAGTGTTATTGCCAAATGCCGTTTCCAGAATGAATGCCGCGGCGCCGCTGAAGCTCGCGTGCGCGGAAGGATACTCAGGGTGAGCCGGCGTTCCTCGATCAGCGGCCACTGGGTGCGAATCCAGGAAGGGTTGCCAATTAGGATCCACATCGGTTGCCGGATTATTGTCCAGATCGCCGTTGCGAATCGCGGTAATCGGGCGCCAGAGAACGTAGCGGTACTTCGTGTCCCAGCAAGCAATGGAGGAGTCCGTCATGGCCACGTTCATCAATGCGAAGAGATGCGCATTTTGCGCGAGCGTCAAGTGACGTTCCGCAGAAATCTGGGCGGCAATGCGGTTCCAGAATAACGGCGTGTTTGCCGCCCAGAAGAGAGCGAGCGCGGATTGGTCTGCGTTGCGACCCGATCCCATGAGTGCTCCCATGGTTTTTACTTCGTTGAAGTCCGCGGCGTACTCAACGCTGGTCAAGGCAGGTGGGGGCGGCAGGCGAAACTGGGATGGCCTGAGGATGACCCAGGGAGTCATGGAGGCCCACTGCGGATTCACGCCCACTGCATTCTGAGGCGGTGTCGGACGCCAGACACCGACTGACGATGGCGACGAGGTGAAGCCGAGTACTCCGACAAATGGCGGCGGCCGGGGCGTGAATCCGTCGGCGGAGCGAATGTTGAAAACCGTTGTTGCAACGGTGTCTCCCCAGTCAATTCCATTTTGGATCGACTTGGCGCTCTCCAAACCAGTCAACGCTGCAAGCGAGGCGTTACGCGTTGTCGTCAAAGACCCTGCCTGCAATGGATAAAGCCTTGCCAGCATGGCGTAGGCAGCTTCAATCGCAGCAGCGCGTCGCGAAGCAGGCTTGGGCGCGTTGGGTTCAACCAGCAACCACTGATAGCGAGGCTGAATGCCATTGACTGCGTCAAACACCGACGACGACACCATGGCGACTACTCTTCCAGTTACAAGCGGAGGCGTGCCGCCGGCGACTACGGTGTCATTCATCACCGATATCCAATCCAGGACCTGATCGGATGCACGCGCCGAAACACCGAGCGAAAGCACAACCGCAATCACCGTGAACGCTCGAGCTAATTGAAGACTCAGGATACTTTTGGAACGCATGGAACCTCCTTCGATAAAAGTGGTTAGTTATTGCCTGCCAGTCGCGCAGTGCCGGGCGAGAGGCAGTGTTTATCCCGTTTCGGAACCCAGATTTACATGTTTTCAGAAGCGGCAAGTCCCCGGGTCTTCAGCGTCAACCCGATGCATGGCATCTGCGGGAACGAGCTGGATAGCGATGGTCCGTGCCTCGACAGTGTCTTCATTGCGCAGGATGTGCACATGATTGCCACCGAAATCGACAAATCCCATCCCCTGCCTGTGCACACTCGGCTTGCAGTTGGGATCGTCTCCTTCATACCCGGTCAACGTTCCCGCCGTGACGATGATCAGGCTCTGACCTGGATGCGTATGCCAGCCGGTGCTTCCTCCAGGCTTCCAGACATTGCTTTGCACATACAGGTCGGACAGTCCCTGCGTTTTCTGCCAGGAAGACCATGCATTGCTCTCATGCGCCTTCAGTTTCAGATTCGGCGAAGAGACATCGATTTCGCCAAACCGGCCTTTGGCGATGGTTGTGGCTGTGAACGCACTATTCGCCTCTGTCGCCGACACATTTCCTGCGTAGTGGAGGGATGTAAGCATGATCACACCACTAATCAACATCAGCCACGTCAGTCGTCGCATGGCGACTTCTCTTTCTCGGTTGCCATCGCACAGTCTCTGAAAATGTTCCGGAATGGTTGGAGCCAATCTCGTCGAGCCGCATGGCGGTTACGGCAAGACGATCACTTCACCCACCATTCCTAGTCCATCGTGAAACGCACATTTGTAGGGATATGTGCCGGGAATGGGAAAAGTGACACGAAATCGAGTGACACCGGGAACCGACGCCAGATTCGTGCGCTCCTGAGGCGCAGGCGCAATGCGACCGGAGTGCACATTATCGGACGTCGAGCTGACGACGGCATGGAGGGCACCATCGGAATCCGCGACAACATTGCTGGAACGCGGCGTCAAGGGGGTGATGCCGGTGTCGTCGCCGAAGGTTACGCTGTGACCACTGACATCTGAGCTGTCCCACTCCACGGTTTCTCCGGCATGGATCGTGACACTGTGTTGCATGAAGCGCATCAGTGAGACGCTTTGGGCGCCACCGGGCGTGGCAACGATCTCCCCGGCCCCGGTAACGACGAGGTGGTTGTGCGCATGGCGATTCTCTCCGTCAGAGTGCGGGGAATCTTCTTTGAACTTTTTTGGTAGTCCTCCGTCGCGGTCGTAAAGAAGATCACGCTGCTCGAGGCTTGCCTGGCGGTCATAAAAGTCCTGATCGTGCGGAAGAGGTACCAAGGGATCCATGACGTGGATGATTCCAGTCTGGTTTACGTGAAGCAGGCAAAGAAGCGTGTAATTGCCCGGGCTGGTAAATACCACCGTATAGGTCATGCCGGGAGTCGTGATGAGGCCGCTGTTCACACATGTGGAACTATTGACTTCCGGCGTTGGGCTCATTGGAGTGGTTCCAGGACAACCGGCCGCGAAGGTGGGGCGCGCCTGCCCGGTCTTCAGAAACGTCACGCTATGCGCTTCATCGCTATCAAAAGTCCAGGTGATGCTGTCTCCGGTGTGAATCCATATCTCATTGGGTAGGAAAGCAAGCACCTGCACTCCTTTATCTGTGCTCTGCGCTCCCACGGTCGCCTGCCAGGATTCGGCCACCAGCGCCTGAGAAAAAACTATTGCAGTGCCGAGCACTACCAACCAACGTGACGTTCGCCGCATATCGATCCCCTTTTCGTCGCCGAATTGAAACGCGCTGGACACAATCTGATGGCTTTGTGGGTATGGTCAAACGGTAAGACGCAGAATTGCCGCAATCCTTCCATTTGCCCTCGAATGCTGTGTTTTGCCGTCCCTGTCGCGCTACAATTCGGGCTATACCCCCGGACCAAATCAGGAGCGCGTGATGGGCGATCCATCCTCAGGCACACAGCAATTCCTCAGGCCGCCCGAAGATCGCCTGGA
>QIBC01000303.1 GCA_003225215.1 Acidobacteriota bacterium | reverse complement strand
ATTTTCTTCCGCTGGCATACGCAGCCTTTGCCTACGGCGCAGTCTGGATTACGCGGCAAGGCGGATTCAACTCGGAGTTCGTAACCAAAATCGCATCCATCTTTGGGCTTCGCGGGACGCCGCGCGCTGGAGTCCTGGCCCTGTATCTGCTTCTCTCGTCTACTGTGGGGATGATCCGTAGCCTCAGTTCCGCTTTGGGAGAAGAAATTGGCTGGCGAGGATTCCTTGTTCCTGAGCTGGCGAAAGCGACTTCTTTCACGAAGCTCAGCCTCATCAGCGGCGTGATCTGGGCTGCATGGCATAGCCCTATTCTGCTGTTTGCCGATTACAACGCGGACACCAACCGCTGGTACGCCCTCGCCTGCTTCACTGTCATGGTAGTGTCTATCAGCTTCGTCTTCGCGTGGATGCGGCTCAAGTCGGGAAGCCTGTGGACGGGGGCCATCTTGCACGCCAGTCACAATCTTTTCGTTCAGGGCGTCTTCGATCAGCTCATGCGCGACACCGGCAGAACTCTGTGGTTCACGACCGAATTCGGAGCTGCGCTGGCTCTCAGTTCGGTGGTGTTCGCCGTGATCTTCTGGGCGAAGCGGAAAGAATTGAGTTACTCCAACGCAGAAGCGCAGGCTGCGATCGCAGTCGCTCGTTGACAAGAAGGGCGAGAGATCACACCGACGAAGGTTGACTTGAGTCTAAACATGAGCTGCCGGATCGAATCTTCCTGAAACGACCGGCTTCGCGCGCAACTGGGCAGGTGGTTCAGCAATAGCAGAGGCCGGCGCCTCCCCAGATCGTGCTGCCCCTTTCGTCCGGTTACCGTGAGATCTGCGAGACGATATGGTCCACGCTGTTGCTTTGCGATGCGGGCAGACTTCCCGTTCCGGAGCACAAAGAACAAACGCTCCCGTACGGAGCCTTGTGCTGGCGAAGCGTAGGCGCTTGCCTCAGCCATGCATCCAGCTCATCCGCAAATGCTGCAACCGAACTGCGCGACGTTGCCGCGGGTCGATGCACGGGCAATGCGAATCGGCGCTCATAGCGCTGAACAGTGCGCACTCCGAGACCAATATAGGAAGCGATTTCTTTCCATGATTGCAGGATTCCGCGCTTAGGCCTATTCGTAACCTGATTCATCTTCGGGCCTCTCTGCGCTAGCCGCTTTCTTCTTTAATCTGGCTTTATTGTTTCCGAGCGCGAGATCCGCAAGCGTCAGATAGCGGCTGTTAGCGCTGGCCAGAGGATCGTGAAGAATGAGTTTTGGCGTCCCGTTTTGGTGCCTCCGGAGTACGTCGTGGTCGATCCAGAGCCCAAGCGGATGATCGTCGCCTTCCGTCTTGATACTGCGCTTAGGGCGCGCCGGGCGTTTCTGCACGTTAGTCACTATGCTTAGCCGTGCCGGCCGGGCGTTCTTCGTCTCATTGGGCCCTTCAACTTTGGGGACCTCATGCAATGGGACCCGCTCGAAGAGTCTTTTTCGTTGCTGCATTGGCTGGCCTCTATTTGCCAAGCTAGTCCTTGTCCATCCATACGGGGAGAATCTTTTGTTCATCATCCATGCATACGGAGAGGCTCTTTTGTTGCTCGCGAATGAAGCCTTAGCCGGGGGAATGCCTTTCCTGAGCAGGATCAATACGCCAACATACGACACGAAAGCAATACGAAGCAAACTTTTATTGCAGGATAACTCTAACCATAGGTATATTATCGATACGTTAACGTTACGTTTGCGGTTCTTGGAGGATTGCCATGGCTGTGAAAACAAAACAGCGATTTGCCACTGTGGCCCAAATCGATGTGCCCCACGGACGCAACGGGAAGCACAAAGGGATCGTCTCCGCGATTCTCGCCGAACTCGGCGACGTGAAAGACGGAGAGGCGCTCAAAATAGCTCTGACTGAACTGGGCGATAGCAAGGAAAACGTTCGCTCGGCGTTGAACCGTGCGAGTCACAAATTGAATCGGCCGCTCGCGACCGCAGCCGACGCAAAATTTCTCTACGTGTGGGCTACGACTTCGGCTTCAAAGAGAGCATGAGGGAACAACCACGCGCATCGAACAGCCCGCTGCTACGACAGTGTGCATACGACCGTGTTCCAGGGAAGATGCGTGCGACAAATCTAAAGAAAATGGCGCCCTTGGGCCTGAAGCCGATCTGGCGACGTGATTACGTATCGAAGCATCCAACGGTTTTCAACCACAATGGCGAGACCCACAATCTTGATCGTGGAACCAGAGCCGAACGAAGAGAGCGTGAGGGAACAACCACGCCCATCAGCCATGAGCCCGAAGAACTAGTAGATCTGCTGCGATCGCTGTTTGGCGATCCTGGCAAAGTCGCATGAGTACCCCCGGCCGCTCCGTCGTTGAAAGAGGAAAGAAAAGTTCTCTCTGTTGGCTACAGTACAGCTCTGTTACGCTCCCGCAACATCGTCATCGAAGCCGCCGGGTACCACGTAGTCACCACCAAAGACTCAGACATGCTGATCGATCTCGCGCGCAAGCAGGACTTCGCGGCGGCGGTGCTCTGCAACTCCATTCCCGCTCATTTGAGATCGAGCATGGCGCGGCAACTGAAGCAAGCGAAGCCCACATTGCCATTGATCATCCTCTGCACCGAAGGCGAGCGTCTTCAATTCCGGAAATTAGCGGACGAAGTCGTGATCGCCGAAGATGGCTTGTCGCAACCCTTAATCGAGGCGATTTCCAGATTGGGCGGAGAACCGGACTAGTCTCATCTCAGAACCAAAGATCGCGCTCTGGGTTTTCACCGCTGTTCGTCGATTCATTTCGAATCATCTCAGCCAAGGGCATTGAATTGCCGCTTGGCGAAAGTCACAGCACGTTGACGGCGCGTGCGGCGAGCAGAACCACGATCGTCAGCGAGATCAGCGATTGCAGCATCATGAGACCCTTGGCCCAGCGGGTCACGGGGGCCGTGTCGGTGGGAGAAAAGGCGGTGCTGGTGTTGAAAGCGATGAACAGGTAGTCCACGAAGTTCGGACTCCACTTCCCAAGTTGGGCCTGATGGCGCTCGACCTCCTCCATCATGAAGTGGGGAAAGAGAAATGCCTCAGTGCGATGACCTTCTCGTTGTTCCCGCTCCCCCGGGCCACCTGCGTCCAGCCTCCAGTACCAGAGCGCAAACACCAAAATGTTGGAGATCCACAACCCGCCGGCGCTGCGCAGAAGCGTGCCGGGCGGTTCCTTGTGGGCGGGTAAAGCCTGCACCAGCAGAACTACCGACCAGATGAGATCGAGAGTAAGAATCGAATTGCTGACGATTCCGAGCCACCGCGCCTGCGTGGCGAGTCCGACGCGATGCATAGCAACGATAGGAATGGTCAGAGCGACCATCACAACAAGAAGAAGCCAGCGCGGCCCCAGACTCAGATAATCAGGAATGGCAACGTAAATTCCGCCAACCGCCAACACGGCAATCACCGTAGGCCAACGTGGTTCCGCTCTCATCGGGAAAGTGACAATGCGAAGGAGGAAGGCAAAGGATTCGGACTAGGACTGACTGGCGGCTTGGCTGGCATTATGGATGGTTTCGACGTTTCGCCAGATACTCTATCCTGCGCTTGTGCATTGTGGGAAGCGGCCCGGCGCAAAGTCGTAACCCACATTACGAAAGACGTGCAAGCATGGGAATCCATATGCTCAAGTTACCGTGGTAAGAACCTCTTCGTGCTGAGCGTGCAGACGCAGTTGCATTTCGGGATAAAATGCGCGCCCAGGAGAGGCGCCCCAAATGTTCCCAAACGATGCAATGGTCCACGAGAACGTGATGCCTGAGATGGTTAAGAATGGCACGCTGGAGCTTCGGCAGGACGTGCTTGGCCGAGACTGCAAAGGCAAGAGCAGCAAAGCGATTGCAAAAAAGACCTCCGGCTTGATCAAGAAGCTGCAGCCGGCGCTCGGCAAGTTTCTCGAACCTGGCGAGCAGGTGCTGTATGTAGCCCGGGTGCAGCGGGATGCTTCGGGAATCATCCGGTACACGATGGGATGGTACATCCACTACGCCTCGGCCACGGTGATCGTACTCACGAACCGAAGGCTCCTCCATCTGCGGGTGAAGAGCAACAACCAATGGGACAAGGGAATTCGCAGCTGCGCATGGTCCGAGATTGGGTCCGCGCAAGTGAAGGGCTGGCCAAGTCGCACACTGCAATTGCAGTTCAAAAATGGGACAAAGTACCGGTATTGGCGCATCTCGCGTGCAGACGCGCTGAATATCGAGAAGATCCTGCCTCTGCTTTCAAAGGCTCACGAAGGCGTTCCCCAAAAGTCCGGCTCTATGACTTCGTTGTGTCCGGAATGCAAGCACGTACTCGCGGCGGAAACCGAGCACTGCCCGGGCTGCGGCCTCTCGTTCAAGGTCAAGAAGACCATGTACTGGCTCTCGCTGCTGCCGTCTGCCGCCTACATTTACACCCGCAAGTGGTTCCTGGCTTTCGGCGACCTCGTAGGCCAGAGTTATGGATACATACTTCTGAGCTTCGCTGCATTCGCCTTCATCGGCGCAGCGCTGGGCTGGAAGAGAGCGGACGGCAAGCCTTTCTCGATGAATGAGGGTGTCTCCTGGTTGATTGTTGGGCTGTTTATCTGTGCCTTAGACGTGATCATCACTATCCATCACAATAACTACTTCATCGAGGACTTCATTCCGAGCGATAAGAAAACACAACCGGCTCAATCGGTGAAGAAGTTCGCGGTTGGCGGCACGATTGGGTGAGGAGCGGCTAAGCAAATATGCGTCGATCTCGTGCTTGGACTGAGTTCCGTTTCGGGTAGGAAGCACCCCGTCTGTCCGCCGGTTGTTTCCGGGTTTCTTGAACAGGAGTTTGCGTCACCCGCCTAAATGTCTTACCTATTCATTTCTGCCTAGATCGGAGAACATCTCTGCGGTGAAACTGCTCTTGGGCGCCACGCTGCGCGGCTTAGAAGCGCCTGCTGGTGGCCACGCGGTATTCGTGTCAGCGACCTGGCCAATACAAGATTTCCAGAACCCTCCGGCTAGCTTCTGGCCTTCACCGGAAGCAGAATCACCAGCTCTAACTCTACGTTACGAAAATCTGCCGGGGCATAGACGCCGATGTTGCGCGCGCGTTGAATGCCTTCCCAAACTGAACCTGAGGCGTCGAGGCTGAAATATTTGTATTTCAGCTTTACTGGAATCTCGGAGGGTGGAGCGGGAACGTGAGTGAGTTTCAAACCGGGAAGGGCATGGCGGACAATCTCATCTACATATCCAGCAGCTCCGATCTTCATCAGTTGCGGAGTGCGGGTGATCAGCTCTGCGTCTTTCATCTCTGCGTTTAGGGCGAGGTAGAGACGGGTGTCTTTCAGGTATTTGTCGTCGTCGATGGCGCCGGCGTAGATGGATTCGCGTACCAACTTCAGCGGGATGGAGACGAAGTTTGTGGGGACTACCTCTTCGAGGAGGATGCGAATCTTTTCGTTCAGGTCGCGGAAGCACTCGCCCAGGTTCTCGTGGTCATAGTCGCGCAGATCGCGGGACTGGATGGTTAGCGAAAAAGTGGTGAGAGCGCCGGCAAGTTCGAGCATGGCCGAGTACATCTGTTCGGGATGGACAACCGACCGGTTGAGCAAGTGGCGGAATACCGGCAGATGGGAATTCACGGTATAGAGAAGCCAGAAGCTGGCTACGTCGGCGGCGGTGAAGTCCGCCAGGCTCTGATTTTTTTGCTTGCGGGCGTTGGCGAGCACACTGCTGCGGGCTGCCAATTTTTCTACGAGTCCGCGGAGCATCCCGAGTAGAAAAGCGTTGCCGTGTACGTTGATCATCGGCGGGACGTAACCGGGAACCAACCGATAGGTGCCATCGGCGGTCTGTTCGACTTCCGCGACCTGCATTACGGTGCTGCCTTCGCGACCTTCTGAGTCCACCAGCAAGCGAAGGTTCTTCCGCGCGATCTGTATGGGTTTCTCGGAAGTGCCTGAGTTTTCATCGCGCAGCATCCTGGTTTCGGCGACGTAGCGGGCCTTTATGTCGGAGCGTTGGCTTACGTTTACACCGCCGGGACGCTGCTCGGGTACGGCCAGGAAGACGCCTACTTTTCGCTTCTGCTCGCTGAAGAATGCGTTGAGCTGCCGGGATGAAGGAGCGGCGTCGGCTCCTGGGAAGTCGAACAGCAGGCCGTCGGGCATTACGCCTGCACCGCCGCTGATGCTTAGCAGGCCTTCTGTCAGTTTGCTTTCATCAATTTGCAGCCGTGAGAAACCCCAGAATCGGAACGATAAGGATTCGAAGAAGAAGCGCAGGCTGTCTTCGATGTAACGGTCTTGTATTTGTAGATGTTGCGGGGTGAGAAAGGTGCCCTTCGACCAGATGACGTGCTGCAGTTGTTTCATCGCGACGGAAACAGCCAGCCTATGCTCCATGGACTATGCGGGGAGTATACCCCGAGCCTCTGATTTTCCCTGGAGGGAGATGGGTAAATCCGCCGGCGGGGGACAAATCGTAAGCCAAAATGAGGCGGTTTGTCAGCTAATGTTTCGGTTCGGGAAGTTAGCGACGCATTCCTGAGATTGGGACGCAGAGAGTAGTTGACTCTGGGTTGAGCTGCGATATAATCCCGCACCGAACAAAAGAACAACCTCGCGGGTCCCCCTCCCAAACCCGAAGGCTGCCTGCAGCGGTGTTGCTGGCTTGCGCGGATCATCGTTGTTTTTTTTGACTTCAGAAATTAAATCCAGGGCCAGTCTGACTGTCCCTACATGGGGTTCGCATATGGGCAGAGAAAGCACTCAGCAAAAACTGTCTCGCGTTCGTGCACCGCGCGTGCATATCACTTACGACGTAGAAGTCGGCGACGCGATCGAATTGAAGGAGCTCCCATTTGTTATGGGCGTTCTCGGCGACTTTACCGGACACGCGGAACAACCGTTGCCAAAACTGATGGAGCGGAAGTTCGTCGAGGTGAATCCGGACAACTTCGACCAGGTGCTCGACAAAATGAGTCCGCACCTCGCGTTTTCCGTCGACAACAAGTTGAGTGACGATCCCGATTCGAAACTCAAGGTCAACCTCACCTTCCACGAGTTGGCGGACTTTGAGCCTGAACAGGTTGCCAATCAAGTCGGTCCGTTGAAGGAACTGCTGGATCTGCGCCGCAAGCTCGCGGATCTTCGCGGGAGCTTGCAAGGCAACGAGAAGCTCGACGAGATCCTGCAGGATGTGGTGGGCAACACCGAGAAGCGGCAGAAACTGAGCGCAGAGCTGGGCCTGGATAAGGGCAGCAATGGAGGCAGCAATGGCTGAGGCAGCAAAGTCCGCGACAGCGGCGGTACAAGCAGTTGAACAGGCGAGTTTGCTGGATCGCATCGTTGAAGAAGGACGCTTTACGCACAACGAAGCGGCGCGCGAACGAGGCAAAGATCTAGTCAAGGTTTTTGTGCAGGAGGTCTTGGAGCGTGCGGCTACAGTTCCGAAAGATGCGGAGACTGCGATTAACGCTCGCATTGCGCAGATCGACAAACTGGTCTCGGCACAGCTCAACGAAGTACTTCATCATCCCGATTTCCAGAAGCTGGAAGGAAGCTGGCGCGGACTGAAGTATCTGCTCGATCAGAGCGAGACTGGCGAGGGTCTCAAGATCAAGATCTTCAACGTGAAGAAGAATGAACTCTTGAGAGACCTGCAACGAGCCGCAGAGTTCGATCAGAGCGCTCTGTTCAAGAAGGTGTATGAAGAAGAATTCGGCGTCTTCGGCGGTGCGCCGTTCTCGGCGTTGATCGGCGATTACGAGTTTGGTCCCAAGCCCGAGGATATGGAGCTGATCGAGAAGATCGCGCAAGTGTCGGCTTCAGCTCACGCCCCGTTCCTTTCGGCGGC
>QIBC01000302.1 GCA_003225215.1 Acidobacteriota bacterium | reverse complement strand
CCAATTGCATCGTACGAAGAGTAGCTACTCTGGAGCTTCAATGAGTTTGT
The DNA here is from genome assembly GCA_003225215.1 of Acidobacteriota bacterium. Lineage (GTDB taxonomy): Bacteria > Acidobacteriota > Terriglobia > Terriglobales > Acidobacteriaceae > Gp1-AA112. The sequence continues at coordinate 3,749 of QIBC01000302.1, read as the reverse complement.
TTCGACGGACGCCCGCCCCGGCAGGCGCTCCTCACTGCTTCACTCGGCTGCTGATTTTGGCAGCCTGCATTCTGGCGATCAGTGCACCTCTCAGCGCTGCTGAGAGGTCACGTATCCAAGTCAACGACTACGTGATCGATGCCGATCTGGCGCCAAAAACCCACCACATCACTGCTAAAGCCAAAGTAAAGTTCACGGCGTTGGACGACATCAGCACCGCCGTCTTCGAGCTGAACAACGCCTTGCGCGTAACTCGCGTAACCAGCGAAGCAGGCAAGGTGATGCCAACCGAGCGTGTTACCCAGGACTTCACTGTGCGCGTTTCGCTGCCGGAAGGAATGAGCAAGGGTCAATCGCAAACCCTCACCTTCGACTACGAAGGTGTGCTGGAGAAGGCCGACGACAGTCCAGTCGAGGGGCTGAAACTGGCGTCGATCGGGCCCGATACCACGTATCTGCTCTATCCGGCGCGCTGGTTCCCCATGGTTGGCTACAACACCAACCGCTTCACCGCGACGATCAACATTACAGTTCCGGCATTCTTTTCCGTGATCGGCAGCGCGTCGAAGCCTGTGCAGCCTCATCCCGCGTCGTCGGGCAATAAGACTGTCAGCTTTAACTGGGACACACCAAGCTTTCCCGGCACGATTATCGCCGGGACATTCGTCGAGACCTCGGCCAGCAACCTGAAGATTTATTTCAAGCCTAACCACAAGGAGCTCGCGCAGACTTACGCTGAGACCGCGGCCAAAGAACTGGCGTTTTTTTCCAGCATCTACGGCCCGATCTCGACGGCGAACATGAGCATCGTGGAACTCCCCGATGACACGGTTCCCGCCGCCTGGGCGCCGCAACTTGCCGCGATAACGTCAAAGGCTGTCAGCGAGAAAGTCAACTACCGGCTACTGGCGAACACGGTTGCTCATCAGTGGTGGGGGGCGTCGGTGAGTCCTGCGGCCAAGGACGATTTCTGGATTACTGAGGGCGCCGCTCGCGACAGCGAAGTCCGATATGTGCAGGACGCCGCCGGCGAGGCCGGCTTCGAGGAAGCCTGCAAAGATATGGCCGTCGGAGCCCTCGCTTACGACAACATTCCCCTTTCGGGAGTGACGAAACTCGATCCATTCTCGCCGGAGTTCCAGTCTCTCGTAACCGATAAAGGCGGGATGATCTTCCACATGCTCCGCTGGCAGCTTGGCGATGCCGGCTATGACCGCACGATGAAATCGTTGGCCCAGCAATACGCGGGCAAAACAGTTACAACGGAGCAGTTCCGGTCACTTGCAGAGCAAAATGCCGGGCAGAAACTTGGAGCATTCTTTACCCAATGGCTCGATGGGACCGGCGCTCCCGAGTTCAAGAACAAGTACACGACGTATCGAATGGGGAACAACAAGGGTTTTCGCATCGTTGGACAAATCAATCAGGATCTTGATCTGTTCCGCATGCCGCTGGAGATTCGCGTTGACACCGATGGAAAGAGTGAGATGAAGCGCATCGACGTGGTCGGAACTGAGTCAACCTACTCGGTCGAAACCTTCGGCAAACCGCGGCGCATTGTGCTCGATCCCAACAACTGGGTTTTGAAGAACTCTCCGGATCTGCGTGTGCGTGTCGCCATACTGCGCGGACAGCAACTTGTAGCACAGGGTGATTTGGCGGAGGCGCTCAAGGAGTATCAGAAAGCACTCGACGCCAACCACAACAGTTCGCTTGCGCACTATCGCGTGGCGGAAGTTTTCTTTCTGCAGAAAAATTATCAGTCCGCCGCCAATGCCTATCGCGAAGCTCTGAACGGAGACGGTGAACCGAAGTGGACGGAGGTCTGGAGTCACATTCAGCTCGGCAAAATCTTCGACATCACCGATCAGCGCGAGCGGGCTACGAACGAATATCGCCAGGCGTTACAAACGAACGACAACACGCAAGGCGCTCTTGAAGAAGCGCGCAGATATTTGAATCAGCCGTATAAGCGGGACAGAGAAACAGTTGGACAATGAGGGAGAACGTCAGTATCCGTGTTCTCCAGATTGCAGACTCACTTTGCCTCGGAACATGCGGTAGACGATTACGAAGTATCCGATCGCGATGATCATGCCGATTGACCACCAGATCACGCCGTACGTAAGTGAGTAGGAGCCTGCAGCAGCGTTGTAGATGGTGATGTCCTGAGTGTTGGGATTACTCGACGGCAGCAGGCTGGGATGCAAGGCAAATGCGGCTCCAGCGAGCATGCTCGCCAGGTACGCACATGAGGCGCCGAAGGCGCGGCGGTCGTTGCCAGATCGGCGAGAGGTGAGCATCACAGCCAGGCTCGCGACGACGATGGCGGGAATGAGAAACCCGATTGGATGCGCCACGTAATTTCTCATTACCCGTGGCCGAAGTACGAACGTCGCAACACAATTCGCTACGGTTAGAAGAACCAGCGCGGGCCAGAGAGTCCGAGCAGTGGTTTGGCAACGACGACCGAGTTCTCCACCAGTTTTTACGGCAAGATAGTTGGTTCCGTGAACTGTGAGCGCAACCAGAGCGACGACTCCAGCCAAGACGGTGTACCAATCGAGCACGCCAGCATTTACGGCCGGCAGAAAGTTCGTCCACAGCGGTTCGAAGAAGTAATGGTCGGCATTGAGCGGCACGCCTCGGATAACGTTTCCCAAAGCTGCTCCGAAGAATATCGCCAGGAGAAGGCTCCCAATGGAAAATAGCCCATCGAAAAAGTCCCTCCAAATGCCATTATCGAGGTGCATGCGAAACTCGATACCAATACCGCGAAGGATCAGGAGCCAGAGCACCATGTTCAGCGGCAAGTAGAAGCCGCTGAAACTCGAGGCGTATAACAGCGGAAACGCAAAGAACAAAGTCCCCCCACCTGCAAGCAGCCACACTTCATTGCCATCCCAAACTGGTCCGATGGCGCGCAAGACCATCCTGCGCTCCTCGTTCGTGCGAGCCACAAAGAGATGCGCAATGCCGGCACCGAGATCAAATCCGTCAAGTACTACGTACGTGGCCAGCATAAACGCCACTAGAACGAACCAGACCGTCTCCACGATTAATCTCCTGACACGGTGATCGGCTGAGGTTCCACATTGGGATGTAGCGTTGGTCCATGATCGATCTCACGATGCACGAGGAACAGAAAGAAGATCGCTAGAAAAGCGTACAGTCCCATGAAGCCCAGCAAAGTGAACAAACCGTTTCCGGCGGAAACGTTCGACGAATATCCTACGGATGTTCGCATCAAGCCATACACCAGCCAGGGCTGACGACCAACTTCCGCCGTCAACCATCCCGCCGTATTTGCGATGTACGGAAATGGCAAACACAGCATGATGATCCAAAGCAGCCAGCGCATTTCAAACAGCTCTTTACGCCAGAGGAAGAAGATCGCAAGAGTCATGACCGCGATGAACATGGTTCCAAGCCCAGCCATGATGTGATAGCTGAAGTACAGCAGAGGGATGTTGGTCGGCCAGTCTTCATGCGGAAAGGCATTCAATCCCTGCACTTGTGCTTCGGTCGTGCCGTATACAAGAAAGCTCAGAACTTTGTTCACTACCAGAGGATTATCGATTCGCTGATGTTCTACGTCAGGCTGCCCCATCAGCACCATTGGCGCTCCCTTCTCGGTGCGAAAGAGGCCTTCCATCGCTGCAGTGGTGATGGGCTGGTGCTTCGCTAAATATCTTCCATGAAGGTCGCCCGTAGGAAAGACCTGGAGAACAGAGCAAATGAAACCGGCT
>QIBC01000301.1 GCA_003225215.1 Acidobacteriota bacterium | reverse complement strand
GTAGCTCCAAAGACGATTGCGGAGAGTTTCGCGAATCGTATTTCTTCGGTTTTTCGTGGAGAAGACGACGTGGAGGAAGACACACATGTGAGTGTGGCGCATACGGGAGCGGCATTCTAAACCACCTGCCGAGTGCCGCCCCTCCGGGGCTCGGAATTCGGGACGCTCACCCGGCATGGGATGCCGGGCTCAGATCACATGGTGCCGCGAGACGCGGCACGAACAACAGGCTCATGATCGGGTAGCGAGGCGGGTGGACCAGCCCGTTTTCTGAGCTCCGCGGGTGGAAGCGGAAGGATTAGCCTTGCGCCTTAAAACAACAAGTGAGAGCCCTATCGCTCCTAGTCCAAAGCGGGAAGCTGCCAGTGGATTCGAAAACGTTGGTATTCGCGTTTTGGGAGTTGTACCAGAACGGCACGTCCCTCACCGTCTACCCAGCGAACCAGGTCCTCGATGTCGTGGGGCGAGATAGCCGTGCAGCCAGCGGTGCCGTTTGCGGGTCCACTCCACTCATGCAGAAAGACGCATGAACCATCTCCGCGGACGGGCTGGTCCATGTTGTAATTCACAACCACTCCCCACCGGTACTGCGGAATCGAGCTCATCTTTTCGGAGCTTTTCCAGTCCATGTGATCAACAGATGCCCGATCCACGATCCTGCCGTAGTAGCGCGAATCAGGATCGTCCACGCATTCGATCGTGGATGTGAGCGGCATATAGAAGCGCGAACCGGGAAGTTCAGTCGCGAATCCAAAGGTCCCGCGTTTGAGCTGGAAAACGCCTGCCGGTGAGCGTCCGTCCCCTTCGTGCTTGATCGGACCAGGATACCGATCGGCATGCTCTCGCCGCAGCCCCGGATCCCATGCCATTCCTGTGCGTCCGACCACAACCGGAATGGGTTCGCTAACCTTGATCCACTTGAGCTGCCGGCGCTCGTAGCGAGTCATCACCATCGATGGCCTCTCTCACTAAACGTTTTTCCCGTTATCTCGCTTTCCCTCTCACTATCGTTCTCCTTTCGCTCCACGGTGTTGCGCAGGAACCGCCGCCGCTTCGTGGACGTCTCTCGTTGCCGACAAAGAATTGGGGAGTGCGACTTGAGCTGCCGGGGTTCACCGTAAAGGGCGTGGAGACAAAGCCAGACGGCCGCCGCTACCTGCTCGCTACGAACGAAAGCAACGGCATGACCGTGTCGCTCACGCTCGAAGCGGTGGCTCTTGGACAGAAGGCGGCTCCCTGTCGCGACTCGTTAAAACAAAAGGCTGCGAATCCTCCGACGAAAGTGAAGGATGTGAGCTTTTCCCGTTCTGGCGATCTTGACGTGATGCAGTACACCGTGCCCGAGGTTATGGGCCAGCCGATCAAGCAGAGAAGCCTCTTTGCCTGCGAGTTCTACGACAGCACCTACATTGACTTGCACGTGTCAAAGGTGAACTACGCGGCAGCAGACGATCCTTTGTTTGCCAGCATTGTGAACTCAATGCACGTCGATGCGGTCCCGAGACCGAGCCGTGAGCTGGTGGCAGAGGCAAGCCGTCTCTATTTGCAGCACGATTACAAAGACGCGATCGGTCCTTACGCACAGGCGCTGGAAATGGAGAAAGCGACTCCTACTTTGGGAAGACCGCTCTGGTATGTGCTGATCGACAATCTGGGCATGTCGTATGGGATCATTGGCGATCTGCAAAAGGCCAAGCAAACGTTTGATTATGGCGTGAGCAAAGATCCAACGTATCCGCTGTTTTATTACAACCTTGCCTGCACCTATGCCGAAATGAACGACACGACAAATGCACAGAGCTACTTGAAGAAAGCCTTCGAATACAAAACCAACACCCTGCCGGGCGAAGCCATGCCGGATCCGCGTACCGACGATTCGTTCAAGAAGCTGATGAAGAACAAAGAGTTTCGCGAGTTGGCCGACTCGCTCGCGCAAGCGAGGTAGTGGTTGAGTTGAATCCGGTGTAGAGTACCCGCCGTGGTCTTATTCCGCACCGACTCGCTAGCCTTCTGCTACTCGAACCTCGAGCAAGCGAAGCGTTGGTGGATCGACGCTTTTGATAGCAAGGCGGCGAAGAGTCCGCCGGAGTGGGACAATCAACTCCCTTCCGACGTGGCACTCGAGGTGAACTAGGCGGCTTGGACTTTGGTACCGTAGGCAAGGCTGTGCGCGGTGGCTCAGCCTAGTTGTGTGTTTCAGTTTGGAACTTCGAAAAAAGATGGGTCAGGCGCCCTTTACATAGGAATCGCATGCCAAATGCCACAACGGGAAACAGGCTGGGCCACCCGGCCCGAACTGCGATTCACTCTTAATTATCTCTTTCCCACTTCCTCGAAGCGAGAATTGCTATGCCAGCCCAAATGAACGGGAACGAGGTCCGTCGCAAGGGCCTCCGCTTCTGGTACTCTCCGCGGATGAACGGTTATTTTGTAGTCCGCACCCTCCCACTTGTTCTCTGTGAGCCAGTAAAAGGTAAAGCAGATCTCGTCGCCTGCGGTCATGTCCTTGGTTGGCAAATCCACGATGTAGTCGCCAGGCTCGGTGTCTCGGGTATTCGTATCATGCGAGGTCGCCCAGCCATCAATACTCCAGTGCACTAACGCGGGCTTGAGCAGGCATAAGCGCAGGATCTTACCCTCAAGCATGGAAGAGATTTTGTTGTTGAAGCGCCAATCAACGTGAGTCGCAGCCTTCTTCTGCACCTGGTACCGTTCGACTGGCTGAGCGGCGCGCGATCGGAGCGTGGAGAGGTAGACGCGGCTGGTGTCGAACGCTTTTCCGATTGAGTCCTTCAACAGGCCGATATCCGTGTGCCGTGGCGCGGTCTCGGCCAGCGCCTCATGTCCTCTGAATTGGCCGTCAATGAAATCCACGACGTGGTTGTTTCCCGCCTCGTCTTCGCCGTCCACTTCGAGCTTCTCAAGGTGTTCGTCGTTCAGCCGATCGAGCAGAGCTCCAACCGTGTGCAGGATGGCGTCCTTGGACAAGTAGTGAGATTTCGGAAGCATGCCGACCTCAATTCGGACGCGCCCTCCCGCCAGCTCTCGGAGGAAAGGAGCCAGCCCCTTGAGACTGCACTCCAGATCGTCAAAGTATTCCGCAGCCTGCGGAGATGCGACTGTCAGAACGAACCGTCGCGGCTTGTGCAGTTTCTCCAGACGGGCCATAGCATCTTCGTTCAGAACTGGCAGGAAGACGAAACTAGTGTCCGCAGCCCAGTTGACGAGCCGGGCGAACGCAGCGTGGCTCACGTGAGGCGACCGTTGGAACACCACAATGTTCAATTCTGAGTCATAAAGAAAGGCGCAAGGCTCCGCCACGCTCTGGTGATCCGAGAGAGTGAGCCGATCAAGCGCGCCGGTCCGCGAATCACCGGTCGGGGGCAGATTTCGCATCCGGTGCCTCGAAACCAGTCCAACCGTCTGCCCGTTTCGGGCTTCTGCGTCTGACACGTCGAAGTAGAACGCGCCGTAATCAACCCGGCGCTGATGCATGGGCGTGTCGAGGAGCGTTTTCAGTGCGGCCGAAAAATCGGCGCTCTTGAACGCTGAAGGGATAAAGAAATCGTAGCTGAGTTTTGTTGCCATACGCGCATGCTGACCCCTTTTGCATGAAATAACCAGCCCGTCAACGCGAGGGGTACCTAAACATGCAAGCCCGCAGCGGGAATCGGTCGCTTTTGAACTGCACAGGGAGGGTAAGCTTCGCCCCATATATGAAAGGCCGGGGGTTCGCCCTGTTCCCATTTTGGTGTTTACATTGGACCGGCAGGTGCAGACGTGATCTGCGGCCTTTTTCCTTTGTTTAGGGACCAGGGGTCGAGGTTCCAATCCTCTCGCCCCGACCCAACAATTCATCGACTTTTTCAGGAATGTAGGTATGCCCATCCTTCACTCTTGAACCAGCCAAGTCAGGTGAATACTCAGCGCGTCAGAAAGGGGTTGTAATGTGCCGTAGTCATATCGGGAATAACGCGAAGATGCGGCGTGCAGCGTGTCGCCACTTTCTCGAAATTCGCTTTGAGTTCCTGATCGAGGCGCTCGATTTCGGAATCGTCGATCTCCTCCTCGCAATACTGCCAGCCACTTGAGACGTACTGATAGAGATATAACGCCGTTTGTGACGCCATTGTTTCTGGAGGCTGCTCCTTTTCCAACGCATGGGAAACCGATTGCACGACAATGAGGGCGAGCTTGCCGTTTCCATCGGAAGCCAACGAACGTATGTCCTCATCGAATTGCCCAGGGGAGCATGGGTCATTCATCTCGCGACAGGTCGTCTGAGGTGGCATTTTTTGCGCATTTTCATGTGTGAGTTGCTGGCGTAGTGCATCTCCGAGCGAGGGATACAGTTCTGCAGTCTTGCCGCTGCGGAGATCTACAACTTGCAATCGTTCAGGGTGAACAGGAGCAAAATGGATCATGTCCTCTATCAGCACAATGCGTCCTGGAGCGATGCGTGCCGCGCGGAATCCATAAAGAATCTGGTGGAGGACCAACCTTTGAGACGAAAGTACATTCCGCAGACGGTGAGATCGAGATCGACACCAGGATAAATTCATCGACAAACGCCACTTCATCCGGAGCTCCGGCACACGCATCTGTCTCTCCGATGGGCAACCTGCGCTGTTCGATTTGGCCACTGACCTTCTCGTAACGGATTACCTGCGGAGGCCCAACAAAAATGTTGTCCGGGTTAAGCGTGCGATAGGCGACCACGATTTTCGATTGATCGCTCTGCGTTGCTCCGTTTACCGATTGTTTCAATTCGTCAACACGGAACGAACGCAGCGGTATTTTTTCATTCAATGTTTTCTCGGAACGCAAGAGGATAGAGAAACTGCAGTACATGCACCACAATCCTGTAAAACGAGGCTTAGTGGACAGACCGGAGTTGTGGGCCTGGAGCAGCTATCGTGTGCCCGCATTTGGGGAGCTCGGAAAGGTGAAGATGGACTGGCTGCCGCCACCCTATGTGTTTCGAAAACCGAAACGTCAACAGAAGTAGGGCGCCCCATCCAATGGGGTCTGACGCTACACCAAAGCGGGAAGGCCGGGCCACCCGCCATGGCCCGTGCTCATGCTGTGAATGGATTCGTGATCTTCAGGCCGGTAAATCGGGTAAAGTCGCGGTCGCCGGTTAGCAGTTCACTAGCTCCATGCTCCCGGCACAGAGCAACAATATGGGCGTCGTGCATGAGGTTTCCCGCGACTCCCGATTGCTTCACCACCTCATCCAGGATCGTCGCGTGCACGGCGGTTTCGGAGAGCAACACCAGCGACGGCGAAGCCAATATGGCCTTCAACTCCTGCAGGGCAACTTGCGAAGGCAGTGGCGGATGATAGACACGGGGATGCGTGACGACGCGCAGGAATTCGTGAATACACGGCCATGGAATGGCCCAGGCTGCGGGACCCTGCGCAAGCTCTGTCAAGACCTGGTGCGCGCGTGAGTGCTGTGGGCTGGTTGTGATCTCTGCATAGACAAGAATGTTGGTGTCGACCGCCTTCATTCCCGGTCCATCGCGTCGAACAGGCTGTCGCGATCCAGTATGTCGATGCCAGGCTGCAATTGTGCCTTCCAACCTTGCAACTTGAGCCGATACGTCTGCCGATCGGACTGGGTGAGTGCCCGGCGCAACAGTTCATTGGCAACGGCCTGAAGGGTTCGACCTTCGCTGGCAGCCTTCTGCCAGATATTCTTCATAGCTCTGCGACTTCGATCTTGCCAGGCGGTACCGGTGGTGCGGCTACTCCTTGTCATTCGGTGCGCAGTGAAATCGCCGGATCGACAAGCGCTGCACGACGCGCCGGGTCCCGACGAGAATCACTTATCCGTATTAAAAATATCGGCGACGGCTTTCCACTGTCCGTTTTGTTTTTTCCATACCACTACATACTTACCTGGGGTTGTCGTGGGAGTTCCATCGCTTCCATTCGTCTTTAACTCGAATGTTCCGGTGTCATAGGCCATGTCACCGCCTTTTGCGACTTCAATTTTGGTAGGCGCGAACTGCAGATGGAAGCCGGGACTCTCGAAAAGATGACTCCAGAGTTGGCGGATATTGTCTCTTCCGGTGGTTAACGGAGCGTTGAAGGGATACACAGAAGCGCCATTTCCGTAGAATGAGGTAGCTCTGTCGAGGTCTTTGGCTTCGAGAGCATGGGACCATCCTGCGTCTGCGTTTCGGATGGCGCTTTCGTCTTTGCCTTGTTTCGAGTTCTGGGCAATCAGGATGCTACCCAGTACAACGACCGTGAAAAGAAGGGTTGGGATCTTCACGATGCGCTCCTTTGAAGTCGAGCAGATTATGCCAGGACTACCAACGTGTCAAACCAGTTCGTTCTGCGGATCTCCCTTTCAACAGCGACCGAACTGCGGATCCTCTAAAGCAGGTGTTTCAAGCGCAAAAGCAGGCTCCATCGACGCTGCTAGACAGTCATCGACTAAGGTATTCCGGCAGTTCACGTCGAAAATACAGCAAGCGGACCTGGCCTTGAAGGCTCCGACGGGTATCCGGCGAGTGCGCTGGAATCTGCATCAAACTTGATACACATGAAGGGCCGAATACTGTCGCTTTCTGCCAATTCGGAACTGGGCAAATTGCGCGCAATGGTTCTTCGCCAAGCCGGCTACGATGTCAAGTGGCCATCGAGCAAGTCGGAGACAGAAGCACTCCTGGGTAACGAGAGATTCGACATCCTCTTGATCGGTCATACGATTTCCGGTCACTCCGCACGCGAGTTTGCAGATGCTTTTCGAGCCAGCAATCCGAATGGGAAAATCATCGTTATCATGGCCACAACGTACATCATGGTGAAAGCCGATAAGACCGTCAGAGCGATCGATGGACCCGAAGCCTTGCTGGAAGCCCTTGGTGAATTGCTCGGATCGAATCGTTCCGCTGCGCCAATGCGGCCGGCGATCGGCGAGTAAGCGGCGGCAAGCAGCCGGCACCCGCATGATCTTGACCGCCCAGGGGTTGCGATCCTCTTGAGTGGGATTGGGTTAGGCGCGGTCAGTGAGGCAGGCGAAGTTGTATTCCGCGATGAGATGGATGAAACGTCACTTCTCTGCGGCAACCACTTTACATATTGCGTGCAGAGAGGCGAAAGATGTCCGTGCCGCTGCCTAGCGGATTACGAGTTGAAGCCCCAGGCCTGCAAGAGATCGGAAGGAACAAACCTCTGATCTTTGTTCTTCCGCGCCCATTCCTTTAGGACCGCCGAGCCGACGAAATCATCCGGACTTAGACCCAACTTTTTCGTCTCCAGTTCGAAGGCGCTCACAGTTGGCTCAGAGGAGCTTGGAATTTGCGGTGCGCACCAATTCGGATTGCCGCGGGGCTTGTACATCCTTGTGTTGTATCACCAAATGCGCCAACGCGCCGATTGTTTCTCAATGGCCGTAGCGGCATCTTTGCATTTGTCCTAGGTTTCATCCTCTTCCAGTACTCCCTTTGCCGATCGTTCTATGCACTGGGCCGTGTGGACCTCCCGACTAGTCTGACTCTGTGAGCATTCTTGTCTTCTTATTCACGTTCGGAGTAATCCGAAATTTCTCCTCCTTGACATATAGCCATTTAGCTATCTATTATTCTGCACCATGCGGCGCGATCGGCAGGATCGGATCTTTCGGGCGGTGGCCGATCCGACGCGGAGAAGCATCCTGGAGCGGTTGCATCACGGCGAGCATACGGTGCTTGAGCTGTGCGAACCGTTTCGCATGACGCAACCATCGCTGTCCAAGCATCTGGCCGTGCTGAGACGTAGCGGGCTGATTGCTGCACGGCGCGCCGGCCGCCACCGTTATTACCGGCTCGATCCCGAGCCGCTCGAGCAGATCGCCGCATGGGCTGCGAAGTTCCGTAACGTCAGAGATCCTTCAGGACACATCTGGCGTTTGACGCAAATTAAGAACCGAAAGGACACATGACATGGCCGTGCAGGGAGGAAGACCAAACAATCGGCAGGTAGTTCCGTATCTGATGGTGAGCGACGGACGCGCAGCGCTCGACTTCTACGAGAAAGCATTCGGGGCAAAGATCCTTTATGAGGCGCCCATGCCGGGCATGCCGGGCATCTTCGCGCAATTCACGATCGGCGAATCGTATCTTCAACTCACCGACTTGCCCGGACGCGAGCCAAGAGGTCCGCGCTCGCCGGAGGCGCTGGGAGGCACCAGCATAGTGCTGGAGATGTACGTCGACGATGTCGACAAGAGCTTCGCTCATGCGGTCCAGCTCGGAGGCACTCCGCTGCTTCCGCCGACTGACATGTTTTTCGGCGATCGTTACTGCTGGGTGGGCGATCCCTGGGGACACGTGTGGGCGATGGCCACGGTGAAAGAGACTCTCAACCAAGGCGAAGTACAACGCCGCGCCGAAGAATTCATGGCGGCGATGTCGCGCAACAAGTAGTGTTATGCGGATACCGGGCGGCGTCCATCGCCGCCCCGGTTAATTTTCTATCGTGCGAATCGAAGTTCGTCCTATCACGCGAATGACAATTTGTCTCGCCGGGAGACTCACGCGATGGCGAGAGTCTCCGCGAGCGGTCAATGCGTGTTTGCCGCCACTACAACAGGTGTCGGCGAAGTATTCAGCGCGAGTCTCCTTTCCGCGTCGTTTACCGGGAAGCCGATGTCCAGATCCGAAGTTTCGATAGTCTTCAGGAAGTACCGATCTCCCAATCGATCGAACAGCAGCGACGCGCCTGAAGCGTTGACGTTCTGGATCTCGTTCCTCAAGAGAAACATTCCATGATTATCCGCGTCGAAGATCTCAACATTGCTGCTTCCCA
>QIBC01000300.1 GCA_003225215.1 Acidobacteriota bacterium | reverse complement strand
GTTGTGTCGGTGATGGTGAAACTGCGCTGCCAGACTCTCGCCGAGAAGTTTGCTATTCCCGCGTTTGTGTACTTCTTCTTTCTTCTTTATCCACCAGAACGAGTCGGGAACCAGCGCAGCCAAGCCGCGGGCGCAGCTGGTGGATGCATCCTGATTCTTCCTGAGATGTTGGAAAAAGCTGGAGGATTTGAATCGATTCGCGGCGAGATCATCGACGACTGCGGTCTGGCTGGGCGCGTGAAGAAGGCGGGAGGGCGATTGTGGCTGGGAGTAAGCCGGGAGACGCGCAGCATTCGCGGCTACGCCACTTTCTCAAAACTTCGGGACATGATTTCCCGCAGTGCGTTCAATCAGCTCCGCCATTCATGGCTGATGTTGATTGTGTCCATAGTAGGAATGGTGCTTACATTCGTAGCTCCGCTCGCTCTGGTTTGGGCGAAGGACAGAACCGCTGGCTGGATTGCCGCTACCGCCTGCATTGCTATGTTTGCGAGCTACGTGCCGGTTCTTCGGCTGCATAGAGTGAATCCCCTTTCGGCACTAACGTTGCCGTTTGCTGCTATGTTTTACACGTATGCCACGGTTCACTCCGCACTGAACTATTGGCGAGGCAAAGGTGGCGAGTGGAAAGGAAGAGCTCAGGATGTGCCGTCATCCTGGTAGAGACGCAGCATGCTGCGTCTCTACTAGGCGAATTACCTCAATGCCTTCTGCAGGTCCTTCAAATTAGCCTTCTCCCAATCTTTTGCGAACTTCTCCAGGCCAACATCAGTCAAGGGATGATGGAACATCATCTCGAGAACTTTGAATGGCATGGTGCCAACCTGGGCGCCCGCGAGTGCGGCATCCACGACGTGCATGGGATGCCGTAACGATGCGGCCAGTACTTGCGTGGTGAAGCCGTAGTTTTTGTAGATCTGAATAATCTCGCGCACCAGCATCATGCCGTTTGTGCTGATGTCATCGAGGCGTCCAACGAATGGGCTTACATAGGTGGCTCCAGCTTTGGCCACGATCAAGGCCTGGGTAGCAGAGAAGCACAGCGTCATGTTGACCTTGATGCCTTCGCCGGAGAAGGTCTTACACGCCTTGACTCCTTCCTGCGTCGTCGGAAATTTCACAACCACGTTGCGGTGCCATTTGGCGTAGTTGCGTCCCTGCTCCAGCATGCCGTCGAGATCGGTGGCGGTGACTTCCACACTCACGGGACCATTCACCGTGTTACAGATTTCGATGATTCCTTCCTTAAAAGGCCGCCCCTCCTTCGCGACCAGCGACGGATTCGTGGTGACTCCGTCGAGTACGCCCATGGCCTGGCCTTCTTGAATCTCTTTGATATTTGCGGTGTCGAGAAAGAATTTCATTGCCTTATTGCCTCTTCGACTCACCCAAAGTAGTGAGTGCTGATGAAGCGAATTACCGACGGCAGTGGGAAAATGAAATCCCGCGTGTTGCCCCTCTGCCGCACTTGCCCGTTTACACGGGTCTCCAAATCCAGCGCCTCTGGGCTAACTTCGTCACTCACGAAAGGACCGAGAGGACAGAACGTGTCAAAGCCTTTGCCACGTGTCCATTGGCCATCGCTCTTCTGCAGATCGCGCGCGGTGACGTCGTTCGCGCAGGTGTATCCGCGAACAAATGAGAGCGCCTCGCTCTCGGTCGCGTTGCGGCACTTCTTGCCGATCACCACTGCGAGTTCTCCCTCGTAGTCCACGCGCTCGGAAATCTGTGGCATCACGATCTTGCCTTCGGGTGCGAGCAACGAAGACGGCGGCTTGAGGAATATCAGGATCTCGATTGGAACCTCATTGCCGAGTTCCTTCGCGTGCTCGCGATAGTTTCGTCCAACGCACACGATCTTTGACGGATTCACCGGCGGCAGCAGATGCGCTTCGCTGAGCGGGATCGGCTGCATCTCCTCTTCGCGGAAGATGCAAGCATGATCTTCTTCCGGTGGAGGAACGCGTCGGACGATTACATCCCCGCCGCCCTGAGTCTGCACTTCACCGTATTGCGGTCCATCGGAGGTAGGAAACTTACAGTAGCGCATGCGTACAGCTTATGGTTTGAGGAAGAAAAAACAAACTGGCAGGCTCCCATTGCCTCGTTGCCACGCATTTTCGAATACAGCGAAGGGCGGCTCTGCCACAGCTATCGGCCCTTACTGAGTACCGATAACTGAATACTGAGTGCTTGTCGTCAACAGCGAGTCAATCCATCATTCCCTACCTTGGAACCTGCTCTGACGCTTCGTCCGAGCGCCTGCTCTCGTTGCCGCGTTCATCAATGGCAGACACCGAATACAAATACGTGTTCCCGGGCTGAACGGCCTTGTCACTAAAGGCGGGAGCTGTGAGAGGTTGCTGGTTCAGTTTCGTCACCGAGGACTCGTTCGGCAGACGTCGATAGACGAAGTATCCAGTTAGGTCTCGATCCATAACAGGATTCCAAGTGAGATCGATCGAGGGCGGCTGTCCGGCTAACTGGCCGGAGAAGACAGCTTGCACTTGCATTGGAATCGCGGGTGGGAACACATCGTGAGCGATTACTTCAATCGGAGACGTAGAGGCGCCATCGAATACCACAGTGCTGCCGTTGGGCAGGTTTGCCGATCCGACGACTACTACGCGATACGCGTAAGTCTTCTCCCAAACAAAACTCTCATCCCGAAGCTCAACGTTAGCCGCTTCGCCAAGAGGTAATTCAAGCATTCGACGCGCCACTGTGATCTCGTGTGGAGCACCCTTTTCGCTGCGGCGGAGCTCGAGAGTTTGTGTCAGCCCTGCGTCCTGAGGAGTGGCATTGGCGACTACCAGCACGGCGTCAGGTGTGAGCTCACTCGCAGGATTTCCATTCAGTCTTGAAACAGCAGCCGTCGGGATCTGCACCTGATTCGACAGGCCGGCGTTACGACTGCGGTCGTTGTCGACCTCGAGGGCAAAGGTGACGTAATCGGTTGCTGCAGTGCTTTCGGCGGGCACTGACGTAACAGCGTTGGCGGTTTCTTGCTTGGCCGGCGTCGCCAGCGTTGCGATCACTGCGCATTTCCCGGTTCCCTCAATGCGTGCCTGATCGATTGCGCGGCAGATCTTTGTTTGTCCACGATGCCGAAACGTCGCGCCGTCGGTCGTCTCAGTCGGAACTGTCCAACTCAGAACAATCTGATTGCCCGTCCGTGCGGCTTTCAGGTCAGAGACGGGCTTACTAAGGTTCAGCGATGGAGGCTGCGGCGGTCCTGGAGTTCCGCAACCAGATACAAAAGCAAGCACTAACGCCGGGAGACAGAGCCGTTTCGCCGAGGTCGCGCGCATGAATCAATCAGCGTAGCAGAAGCTTCGCAGCTACGAGGCTTCGGGGCTGCGAAGCTGATTCGCCTATTGCCTACTGCCTATCGCCTATTGCCTAATGAAAGGAATGGAATCGCCTGTCCAAATTCAGGAGCCGCAACCTGCAACCGCAGTAGACAATCTTTCCACCGCAGGCAAGATGTTGTTTGATTTCTGGTATCCCGCTCTTTTGAGCAGGGCTTTACGCGGCACAAAACTAGTAAAGGCCACGCTTTTAGGGCAGCCGCTAGTGCTTGGACGCGACGTTAACGGGCGCGCTTTTGCGATGAAGGACATCTGCCCCCATCGCGGTATTCCGCTCTCCTGCGGTCGAATTGACGGAGAGAACCTCGAATGTTGTTATCACGGATGGAAGTTCAATGTGCACTCGGGGACATGCGCTGAGATCCCTTCGCTGACCGCTGACTCCAAGATAAAGCCGGAAAAAATTCATGCTACGCACTATCCATGCGAGGAACGCGACGGATACGTGTGGGTTTTCATGGCCGAATCGCGCAGTTCGGGGGGCAATCCGCCGCCGGTTCCGGAGCTTCCGCTGCCATCTAAGAGCTATAAAATCACGCATTTATCGGCCGAACTGCCGTGCAATGTGGACCATGGAGTCATCGGATTGATGGATCCAGCGCATGGTCCATTCGTCCATCAGTCATGGTGGTGGCGTACTCGGCGCAGTATTCACGAGAAACAAAAGACTTTCGAGCCCATTCCGATGGGCTTCCGCATACGTACGCACACGCCTAGCGCGAACAGTGGAGCCTACAAATTGCTGCGTTTTTATGGCGATGCCATCACGACTTCGATCGAATTTACGCTGCCAAATATCCGCGTAGAGCAGATTCGGATCGGCGATCACTGGGTCATAAATCGCGCTGTGGTGACGCCAATTGACCACAATCGGAGCCGAATTGACTTTGTTGCGGCGTGGAATATCTTCTCCTGGGTGCCGTTTGTAACGCCTATATTCAACGTATTTGCACGCAAATTCATCCGTCAGGACCAGTCCACGATGGAATTGCAGGCCGAAGGGCTGCGCTATAACCCCCCGTTAATGCTCATTGATGACGCCGATAAGCTCGGCAAATGGTACTTCCAGCTCAAGAATGCGTACCTTCAGGCGAAGAAAACGGGATCGATAATGCAGCATCCGATGGCGGGTCCGGTCACGTTACGGTGGCGCAGTTGAGGGTTTGTGAGGCCTTTTCTCGGACTGTTGGGCACTATTAGCATTCTTAAGAACTGTCATCCTGAGCCCCTCTTTTGGGCGAAGGATCTCCCGCGATGTTGAAGTCTCGAATACGCTGTCCAGGCTCTTTGGCCAGTGACTTTGAGTGCATGCTGAAAGTGCCTCGAAAGAGCAAATCAGCGCGAGATATTCCGGGAGATCCTTCGCCCAAAAGAGGGGCTCAGGATGACAGGTTTGGCAGCGATTTCATTCATTCCCAGCCCTCACATAGAATTCCCTGTCACTTTCGCGACATTTTCTCACTCCTAATAATCAAGATTTGGGGCACTAGAAGCAAGATTTTGGGGCAGCTATTCCGGATATTTGATACAGTTGCGGGCCTGCGGCAAACAATCTCGGGCCCTGCTCACCCCCAAAAAGGCTCGTTTGAGCATTTCCGTGTAGATGACGGGAGCCTCACTTTCGCGTAGGATTTCCGCGCCGAAAGCCCGGACAATTTGCGTACGCCCTGGAGGATTTCGTGGACACGAAACAACTCGACCAGCTTTGCGTCAACACCATCCGCACGCTGAGCATGGACGCGGTGCAGCAAGCCAACTCCGGGCATCCGGGCACAGCGATGGCCATGGCGCCGGTGGTGTACACATTATGGAATCGCGTGCTGCGCTTCGATCCCGAGGACTGTATCTGGCCCAACCGCGATCGCTTTGTGCTTTCCATCGGACACGCGTCGATGCTGCTGTACTCCATCCTGCACCTGACGAACGTGAAAGCGGTCGATTCCAATTACGAACAGGTCGGCAAGCCCACTGTCACGATTGATGACATCAAGCGCTTCCGCCAACTCGACAGCAAGTGTCCCGGGCATCCCGAATATCGCTGGACTTCGGGAGTGGAAACCACCACAGGCCCACTCGGACAGGGAGTTGCCACGAGTGTAGGCATGGCGATCGCCGGCAAGT
>QIBC01000108.1 GCA_003225215.1 Acidobacteriota bacterium | reverse complement strand
AGGCAGCCAAGTACACGCATCGTGGGGATCCTTTGAGGATTGATTGCGGATATCGTCCCAACGGCGTCATAAGACTCTTCCATGCAGTTTCACTCGCGGCTGAACCTGACAGCGCCAAAGTTCTCGCATTCAGTTATCCAGCGCTGTCGGAAGGAATCGCACAGGTGGAAGATGCCAAGACGGATTTAACAGCAATCATCGAAGATGGTCTAAATCGCGAAGATGACGCGATCCAATTCGCGATTCACACGCTGGAGCGGACTTCGATCAATGTTGCTCCGATCAGTCAATTAGGTCTGCTGGCGGAACGCGCACGCAAGGAGTTGCGGCTCGCTGGCATTTCCTAAAATAGGAATTACTCGAAATCCTTCATCATCTCGCGGAGGCGCATCGCCGCGGTCTCATTGTTGTCGGCGCGCCAGCTGTGCTTGTCTTTCACGTGAGCTTCGAACACAGTTTTAAGCTCGCGCTGGCCAGCAAGAGGATCTAGTCCCACTGCCGCGCTTAGCGGAAACGTCTGATGGCAGGCCGAGCACTTGGCAAGCAGCGAGGTACTTCCATCAGGAACCGAGATTATGAGAGTGGGGTTCTTCTCCATTCGGACTCCTTAACCCTTAACCCATCCAGTTTCTTCTCTATTTCCAAGCCCTACAAGTTCCAGTAGTAACACCATGTAACCATCCAACTTCCTACAACGCTGCTCGCGCCTTCAGCACCCGATCCACCGCTTCCTGCGCCGTGTCTCCGATGGCGGAAAGGTGTCCCATTTTTCGTCCCGGACGCGGCACACTCTTCTCATACAAGTGCAGACGCACGCCGGGGATCGCAAGGGCGCGATCGAACGCCGGTGGATGCCCGCCGAGCCAGACGTCGCCAAGCAGATTCGAGATGGCTGCCGGCTTGATCACGCTGGCATCGCCGAGCGGCAGATCGCACACCGCGCGCACCGCCTGCTCGAACTGGCTGGTTGCGCATGCGCGTTCGCTGGCGTGGTAGCTGTTGTGTGGACGCGGCGCAAGTTCGTTTACCAGCAGCCTTCCGTCCTTCAGCAGAAACATCTCGATGACCAGCAGACCGACCACCTGAAGCTGCTGCGAAATCTGTAGCGCCAGATCGCTAGCTTGCCTAAAAAGATCGGCAGGCAGCGAAGCCGGGATCGCCGACCAATCTAGAATCTGCTCCTCGTGATGGTTCAATGCAGGCGAATAGACAACCGCTTCACCGCGAGGACGCCTCGCGACTAACACGGAAATCTCTTGGTCCAGGGTGAGCGCGCGTTCCACAACGCAGGGCCGCGAACCTAAGGATTTCCAAAGTTCGTCAGCCGAAGCAGGAGTCGCGGATGGTCGCAGTCGAATTTGACTGCGGCCGTCGTATCCACCCGAAGTGGATTTGATGAAACAATCGCGCCCAAACTGCTGAACAGCAGCGGCCAGTTCCTGCGCGCGGGTCGCAGATCGCCATTCCCCAATCGGGAAACCGCTAGTCTGCAGCCAGGTCTTCTGACGTATTCGGTCCTGTACTACTTTCAACACAGCAGCTTCCGGGCGTACTGGAGCATGCCGCGCTGCTTCTTCGAGGCTTGCAAGTGAGATCTGCTCGATCTCGAGCGTCACCACATCGGATCCACGCGCTAAGTCGCCGGCAGCGTGAGCGTCATCGAACGACGCCGTGAAGCAGCTATCAACCACGAAGCTCGCGGGGCATGAGCGGTCTGGGTCGAGCACCTGCACACGATATCCAAGCGAGCGCGCCGCCATTGCCGTCATTCGTCCAAGCTGCCCGCCGCCGAGGATGCCAATGGTTGCGCCGGGGAGGATGGCGCTCACGAAGGCAGCTCCATGCCAAGGACTTCTTTTTGCCGTGCAAGCCGCCACGCGCGAATGCGCTCGCGCAGATCGGGATTACTCAGCGCGCAAATCGATGCCGCGAGCAGTGCGGCGTTCGCCGCTCCAGGCGCTCCGATGGCAAGTGTGCCGACTGGAACTCCCTTCGGCATCTGCACAATCGACAGCAACGAATCGACGCCATTGAGCATGGTTGCCGGAACCGGAACTCCTAAAACGGGAAGAATGGTCTTGGATGCCACCATGCCGGGCAAGTGCGCCGCGCCACCGGCGGCGGCGATAATCACCTGCAGTCCGCGCTTCTCGGCGGTCGAGGCATATTCGAACATCCAGTCAGGCGTGCGATGCGCCGAAACGACTCGTTTTTCATGTGGAACCTGCAATTCGTGCAGGATCTCGATCGCGGGTTCGAGAACCTGATAATCACTGCGACTGCCCATGATTACGCCGACCAGCGGCGGGGTGGAGGTCATTCGCAAATCCTAGCATCTGCGTGTGCGGACATTCGGCACTCAGCGTTCGGCATTCGGCCACTGAACGGTTGCGGCATTTCAAACATTGTTCTGATGTTCACAAACAATTCGACGGCCTCTGTTTCCACCGGCAAAAGACGGGTTCGTGGCCGAACTCCGAGCGCCGAATGCTGAATGCCTGCCTTATCCAACCTGCTGCATCCGCTTTCCCTGAATTTCTATGTACACATTGATTAACGAAACGGCCGCCGGCGTTACGCCGGGAATGCGACTGGCATGGCCCAGGGTGCGCGGACGCACGCGCGTGAGTTTCTCGTTCATCTCGCGCGAGAGGCCGCTTACCTGCGAGTAGTCGAACCATTCCGGGATCGTGCGCTCTTCGGCTTTCTTTAGCCGCTCTATCGAACGCTGTTGCTGCTGCAGATATCCGGCGTACTTGATTTCTGTCTCAACCGACTTCAGCTCATTGCGAGCTTGCGACGAAAGGTGCATTCCAGTCGAGCCACAAGCCTCGAAAAACGATGGCAGCAGTTCGCGCAGCAGAGGTGCAAAGTCCTCGATCGTCAATTCGGGACGCTTGAGTAATTGCGCGTAAGTCTGTCCTGAGACCCCGCTAAAGGATGACGACTTCTCGGGCACGGCTTGCGCGAGCTTCTCGAGATCGCCCTTCGTGGTTTCCAGTACCTTCTTCAAAGCCGATGCGCGCTCCTGCTTTGCCAGGTAGTCGCGCCAGGCATCGTCGGAAATCAGACCAAGCTTGCGTCCGTAGGGTGTGAGCCGCCGGTCGGCATTGTCGATCCGCAATTGCAGGCGGAACTCTGCGCGCGAGGTGAACATACGATAGGGCTCGTTTGTTCCCTTGCTGATTAGGTCGTCGATCAGGATCGCGGTGTAGCCTTCCGTGCGATCGAGAATGAACGGCTTCTCGCCCTTGACCTTCAATGCGGCATTGATGCCGGCCATGATTCCCTGGCACGCGGCTTCTTCATAGCCTGAAGTGCCATTGATCTGTCCAGCGAGAAACAGCCGCGCGATCTTTTTGGTTTCGAGCGTGCGCTCCAGTTCCGTTGGATCAATGGAGTCATACTCGATCGCATATCCCGGACGCAGCATCTCCGCAGTTTCCAATCCGGGAACGGACTTGATGACCGCGAGCTGCACATCGATCGGCATCGAGGTCGACATGCCGTTTACATAGATCTCGTGGGTATTCAGGCCCTCGGGTTCGAGAAAGAGCTGGTGTTGCAGCTTGTCAGGAAACTTGACGATCTTATCTTCGATCGACGGGCAATAGCGCGGACCAATCGACTTGATCTGTCCCGAATACATCGGCGAACGGTGCACGTTCTCGCGGATGATGCGATGCGTCTCTTCCGTGGTGAACGCGATGTAACACGGCACCTGCTTCTGGTGAATCTTCTTGGTGCGAAAGCTGAACGGGGTGGGATCGTCATCGCCCGGCTGTTCCGCGAACCGCGACCAGTCGATCGAGCGGCCATCAAGACGCGGCGGCGTGCCGGTCTTCAAACGGCATCCGCGCAAGCCAAGCAGCTTGAGCGATTCGCCCAGCAATTGAGACGGCGGCTCCCCTGAACGTCCTGCAGGATACGTTTGCTCGCCACAGTGAATCAGGCCATTGAGAAACGTTCCCGTGGTGATCACTACGGCGCCGGCATGAACATGGCGTCCGTCGCGCAGCGTGACCCCGGTAGCGACTCGTGCGCCTTCAGTGCATGGTAGAGACGCAGCATGCTGCGCCTCTACGATGAGGTCGGCGACTTCAGCTTGCTTGATATAGAGATTGGGCTGGCTCTCGAGCACTTCGCGCATCTTCAGGCGGTATTGCTGCTTGTCGCATTGCGCGCGCGGAGACCACACGGCCGGTCCGCGCGAAGTATTCAGCAAGCGAAATTGAATGCCGACGGCGTCGGTGACCTCACCCATCACGCCGCCGAGCGCATCCACTTCGCGAACCAGATGTCCCTTGGCGATTCCGCCCACGGCAGGATTGCACGACATCTGCGCAATCAGATCGACGTTCAGGGTAAAGAGCGCGGTCTTCAGCCCCATGCGCGCGCACGCCATCGCCGCCTCGCATCCGGCATGACCCGCGCCGACGACGACCACGTCGTAATGTTCAGTAAAAGACATTGACTACAGGTTACAGGGAACAGGTTACAGGGGACAGCAAACCAAACCTCAGGGGACAAAAAGCCGGAGTCTTCGCGCCTTTCCTGTCCGCTGTAACCTCTGTCATCCCCTCCCCCCTCTTTTCATCCAAATTCAGCGTTTAAAGGACTTAGCGCTAGATTAACCTGGTCTGCAACACAACATCTTCGATTGCTCCGATCGAGCAATCGAACATCTTGTGTTTACCCGAGGATGCGACGAGGACTTTTGCAAATCAAAACAAGCTTTGGCGAGTTCAGTTCTTCTGTTCCCTGTCCCCTGCAACCCGTTCCCTCTCCCGAACTTCATCTTCTCTTTCCCGAGCCCGGTCTTGGGACGGCGTTGGATGCCACCTGCAAGCCGTAGAGCAAGCTGGTCGCGGTTTTCGGATCTAAGCGCGAATCCGCGATTCCCTGGCATACTTTTGTGACCGCCATCTGAATCGCCCGCTGGTCTTCGAGAACCGGAACGTAGAGCCGCTTTGCCGTTCTGCGTCCGCTATTCGACTCGCTGTGAAAGTAGCAATAACGTTTGCGTGCCATGGCGGGCGCTCCGCAGCGACGATTGTTGGCCATCAGGTGCTCGCATTGGGGAGCGCCGCGATCCACGGGCGACATTCCGATGGGGGATCGCGGATGCTCCTGGGAAGGTCCCAACTTCGAATCTGAAGGCGCAGCTAAATTTCCTGCGATTGGGATAGATGCGCCATCCGCAGGGACCTTCGCGGCCTCCTGCTCCATCTCAATTTGAAGCGCCCGCACATATGCCTTCTGCACTGCTACCGGATCATTGCGATCCAGCTTGATCAACTCCTCAAACGGCAGATACACCGAAAGCCTTGAGTCTCGAATACTGGCATCAAGCGCCTGCTCCGAGAGACTCTCTTCCTCGATAAACCGTTCTAGTGCGAACTCCCGTTCCTCTTCTGTGAGGTCCCCAATGTTTCTCCAACCGGGGTTTTGTTCTTCGTATTCGCTCATGCAGCCTCGTTGAATATCCTTTCTCCTATTATTCGCCACATAATTATGTGCTACCGCGAATCGAGCAAGAGAGTCAACCTTATTTGCAATGGTTTAGAGCGACGGATGAAAAAACCGTCGTTCGCTGTGGAAAACATAGAAGGCTGCCTAGGAGCGCCACAGCACGCGGATGACGAGGAGAGGGGGATGTTTGAGACAGTCAGAATCCCGACTAGCACGAAGTGCCAAGCGGCGTGCTCCATACATTCCGACTTCCCCCCGCAGCAGGGAACTACATGCAGCATTGGCGCCCGGTGACACGGACAGTCGCATTCTCCTGGCAGCAGCACGTTCATTGATACGCGAAAACAGGTGGAACGAGTTCGGCAGATTTTGACGAAAGAAGATGCGCTCGAAAGAGCAATACAATTTCCAGCGACCAATCATGAACGTTCCATTGCTACCCTTCATCCGCCTGGCAATTCTTGTTTTGCTCGCCAGTCCCATTTTGGCTCAATCGCCTTCGCGTCCGCGCGCTCGTGAGGCCGGAATCGTCATCGGCGTTCTTCCCGCTGGGCCTCTGAATTCGATTACTGATGTTGCCGGTGTAATGGTTGGCCATACGACTTTGATTCGCGGCGACAACATTCGTACCGGCGTGACTGCCATTCTGCCGCATGGCGGGAACTTGTTTCGGGAGAAGGTACCTGGGGCAGTGTTCATCGGCAATGCGTTTGGCAAGCCGGCAGGCTCGACGCAGGTCAATGAGCTGGGCGAGATTGAGACGCCGATCCTCCTGACTTGCACGCTCTGCGTGCCGCGAGCGGCGGATGCGCTAATCGACTACATGATTGCGCTGCCAGGAAACGAGGACGTGCAATCGGTGAATCCATTGGTGGGTGAGACCAACGATGGATATCTGAACGACATCCGCTCACGGCCGATCTCGCGCGAGGACGTCTTCGCCGCGATTAAGTCTGCGAAGAGCGGGCCGGTAGAGGAAGGGGCGGTCGGCGCGGGTACCGGCACCGTCACCTTCGGCTTCAAGGGAGGAGTAGGGACGTCGTCGCGCAAGCTGCCTCCGACACTTGGCGGTTATACGGTGGGCGTCCTGGTGCAAACCAACTTCGGCGGCGTGCTTACGGTAGCCGGCGCGCCGGTCGGCAAAGAACTCGGACGCTATTACCTGCATGATGAGATGGAAGGAAAGTCGACGAGTCCATCTCGTGGGGGACAACGCACAACCCGAGATCGTGCCGATGGTTCCTGCATGATCGTGGTAGCGACGGATGCGCCACTGGACGCGCGTAACCTGAAGCGACTGGCAGCCCGAGCCATTATGGGAATGGCGCGTACAGGATCTTCGGGCAGTAATGGCAGCGGCGACTTCGTCATTGCTTTCTCCACCGCACCTGAACTGCGGATTCGTTCGGCGGATGCGACGCGAACGCGGCAAGTGACGGTACTCGGCAATGAGGCGATGTCGCCGCTCTTCGAAGCGGTGATTGAGGCGACCGAGGAGGCGATCATCAATTCGCTGTTTAAAGCGACGACGGTTAGCGGGCGCGGGCACACCGTGGAGGCTCTGCCTCTGGATGAGACGATGAGGATATTGCGGGCGCACCGCGTCATCCAGTGAGTCGGCGTTTCGGAACCAGATTTACCCAACGCGTCGGACATGAGAGCAGTAAACAAAAACGGCAGCCATTTCTGGCTGCCATAGCTTTGGTAGAGACGCAGCATGCTGCGTCTCCACGATGAAGTTTGTAAAGCGATGCCAAGCCGCTTGTCCAAATTTGCGGTGCCATCCCAGAGCAGTGCCGCGTCTTTTGCGGCACGGTTGAGAATAGCCCGGTGGTGCAACCCCGGGTGAACGTCGGTTCCGAAATCGAGTCCGGCTTTTAGCCGGACGGCTGAATTGCCTTTCCCGTCGGAAATCAAATCCAGTCGTCCCGAGAACGACGCGGGACTCGAATACAAAATGCGCCAACCCGGAGTTTCACTCCGGGCTAGTTTCAACCGTGCCGCAAAAGGCGCGGCACTGGTCGGACGATGCTCTCTTCACAGGAATTATTTGGACAGGCCTGCGATGCCAAGCGTTTCCCAATGTGCATGGCGGAGACGCAGCATGCTGCGTCTCTACCCGTACCCGTGCTTACTAGAAGGTGATCTTCGCGGCCAATTGCAGCACGCGGCCTACGTTGCCCTGGCCGCTGATGCTGGCTGCGGACGGCAGACCGAATGTATTCGCTCCGGCGACGGCCAACGTTTGCGGTACTAGACAAGTTGATGTGGTAGCTCCGCAGGCGGTTGTGCTGGTGGCGTACAACGTATTCTTCGCCGACGTGATGTTTTGGTGGTTGAACAGGTTGAAGGCCTCTGCGATTAACTGCAGTTTGGCGCGCTCGGTGATGTTTACATTGCGCGTGATGCGGGGATCGACGGTGTAGATCGCAGGCAGCCGGAACTGATTGCGACTCGTTCCCGGCGCACGCTCGTTACGGCTGTTGAGATCGTTGTTCAAATCTGAACTGACAACTGCGGTATAAGGCTGGCCGCTCTGGGCGTTGAAGACACCTGCCAGTTCCCACCCGCCTGCGATCACGCGGACGTACCGCGGCATGTTGCGGGTGTAGCTGTCGAGCTGCCACACGCCGCTGAAGACGAAGCGGTTGCGCACATCGTTATCGCCGGCGGCGCGATCGAGTGCGATGTGCAGCGGATCGAAGACCATCTTGGCGTCGTCCGTTCCAGGCACGACCGCGGTCGCATCCGGACGATCGTCGATCACGTGGCTCCAGGTATATGAAGCAAGCACCTGGAAGTTGTGGGAGAAGCGCTTGTTCCCTTCAAATGTCAGTCCGTTGTAGGTCGAGTTGGCATTGCTCTCGAATTCGAAGATGCGGCTGAACGCAGGAATCAGGCGGGCGGTTGGGTACTTGTTGTAAGTGAACGTCGTTCCGGGCTGGCCGGCAACGATCGCGGTGGTCGCCGTGGGTGTGTTGACGATGTTGATGTCACGAGTGCGCTGCAGGTGAACGCCGTGCACGCCGGTGTACGCGACGGTCACAGAGGTGTCAGAAGCGACCTGATATTCGATCGCTGTGTTGTACTGCTCGACATAAGGCTGCTGATAGTTGCTCGCAAACAGCAGAATGGAGGGAGGCGCTGAAGTGAAGCCTGCGGGAGGTGCGCATCCCGCGCTGGCCTGCGGAGCTCCGCAAAGCGTGTTGGGATACGAAACAGGAAGCGCAGCTCCGCTGTTGGTGTTGAAGCTGAGAGTCTGGACGTTGATTCCGTTATTGGAAAGCGCAGTGCCATACATGATCGACGGCGTGTTGCCGTAGAAGATGCCGTAGCCGCCACGCACTACCATCTGCCTGCCACTTAGCGGCTGCCAGGCGAAGCCAACGCGCGGAGCAATGTTGTTGTTGTCGGTGGCAATCTTCGCCGTGTTAAGTCCGGCTGCGAAGGCCGCGGCATTCTGTAATGTGGGCTGCTTGACCGTCTCCAGGTCATAACGGATTCCAAGGTTCAGTGTGAGACTGTTGCTTACGCGATAGTCGTCCTGCACGAAATACGCTTGCTGGAGCTTGTCCGGATGCGTGGTTGCTCCCGTGGTTCCCGTTCCGGGAAAGGCTTCGAGGAAACTGTTGCCGGCAGTTCTTACCGGTTGACCCAGGAGACTGTTTCCGAAATCGTCGAGGGTGTTAAACGTGTAAGCGCCGGAGAAGTTTCCCGGGAAGAAGTTGAGGATCTTGTCGACCAGGGCGTCGGCTCCGAACTTAAACGAATGGCGTCCCAGGACGTAGGAGACTGTATCGCCGTACTGCTGGCGATGGATGGTCGTCTCACGCGGGCTGAAGGAGTTGCGTCCGACAAAGACCTGCTGTCCGGAGAATTTTACGAGAGCTTCGGGATTGTTGCTGTTTGCCTGCCCAGGCTCACTGTCCCGCTGATAGCTGAACTTCGCGACGTTGATGATGGTGGGGCGCAGCGTGGTCGTGAGCTGCGTGTTGAAGCTGTCGCTGTTCACCAGCGAAGCGCCGGTGTGTTCGAAGGCGCTAGTGGTACCACTGTTCTCGAGTCCCTGCCCGGTGAAGCGCTGCGCATTGTATCGGGCGGAGAGTTGATTGCGATCGCTGATATTCCAATCGCCCTTGCCCAGATACACGTCCTGATTGAAAGTGCGGTTGTAATTGTTAATGCGGGACGAGAGATAGTTCACCGCTGCGGTCTGAGCGGCACCGACCGGCGTGGGCAGCGTTACCAGAACGGGATTGCCGGTGATGTTGCGCTGTCCGTCGTAATCAAAGAAGAAGAATAGTTTGTCCTTCTTTACCGGGCCGCCGACGTTTCCGCCGAACTGGTTGAAATGGTAGCCGGGCTTCAGCGGAAGCGGCTTGCCGGCGCCTTGAGCAAATGCGCGCTGCAAGCTGTAGATCGGATCATTGGCGTTCAGTCCACGGTCGCGGAAAAACTCGAAGGCAGTTCCGTGGTAAGAGTTGGTTCCCGATTTGGTAACCACGTTGATGACTGCCCCGCCTGCGCGTCCAAGCTCAGCCGAGTAGCCGTTGGTATTCACCTGGAACTCCTGTACCGCATCTTCGCTGAACTGATAGGGAGCGCGGCCGGAACCGGTGCGTCCGAGGGTCTGTCCGAAGAAGTTGTTGTTGTTGTCGGTGCCGTCGACGGTCAGCGAGTTCAACGTGCCGCGTTGTCCGGCAAAGCTGAGATCGCCACCGCGCACGTCGCGCACTACGCCGGGCGTAAGCAAAGTGAAGTCGAGGAAGTTGCGGCCATTGGTTGGCAGGTTCGCAATCTGGCGGTCGCCCACGGTGTCGCTCATGCTGCTGCGCGTAGTTTCTACAACCGGCGCTTCGGCGCTCACCTGAACGGATTCACCTTGCGTGGCAACTCGCAGCGGCATGTTGAGATCGATCTTCGCTCCCACCGTGACCTGCACAGTCTCAATCAGCGTGCCAAAACCGGCGTGTGTAGCTTCGATCTTGTAGGGACCCACAGGCAGAAGCGGAAACACAAACAGGCCGTCGGAATTGCTGGTGATGTTGAAGGTCTCACCGGTAGCGGTGTTGGTGGCTGTCACTTTGCTGTCAGCCAGCACGGCCCCCGATGGATCTATGGTGGTGCCGGAGACTGTGCCCCGACCAGCCTGTGCGAATGCTCCGGCGCAGAGTGCGAGCGAGAGCACGAATGCAAAGAGCAGTTGAAACGTCTTGCTTGCCGGAGTCGAGCGTCGACCTTGGCTCTCGAACGACAACATATCTTTCACTCCTGGTTCTTTCGGTTTGCAAATCTCACAGGATCGCGAGAGCCATGTTCATCCCACGATCTTGTTGGTTAGGTCTCGCCAGTTTTCCACGGCAAGAAGAACAAACTGTGAACAACGACTGAAGAATCTGTTACGGATCGCGTTGTGCTGGTGCGAACGGGCCAGTCCCGCCAACGCGGGATGAAAATTCAGAGTTGCTGCTGGTCCAAAAAGGATAGCGCAACTTTCGTATCGGCAAGGTAGTGCTTTCGTCTGAGGAGGGCGTGAGGAAGGACCTTGAATGGGCCTAAGTGCCTCGCGGAGAACGAGCAAGGCTCCCGTCGCAAGATACCAGGAGGTTCGCGAATACAAATGAAAGGGCAGCCATTGCGGCTGCCCTTTTTAAGTTAATTCCAGATGGTATTTACCAGAGGAAACGAGCCACAACCTGCGCACGGCGAGCAGTTGTGCCGTCGGGCGGCATCTGCGTTGCCGTGATGAGTCCGTAATTGGCGAAAGGAACAAGGTTTACGGCTCCTGTGGACGTAATCTTGGCGGCGGTGTACTGCTGCGTCTGCCGTGGCGATGCGCCTGACACAATCAGGTGGTTGAAAACGTTGAACGCTTCGAAGCCAACGTTCAACTTCACCCGTTCGCCGATGGGGAACTGCTTCACGATGCGGGCATCAGTCTTTACAAAGTGACCCACATCAAGAGCTGAAGTCGATTCGAAGGGTACGCGGAACGATCCGCCTAATCCGTTCAGCGTGGACGTTTGGAACATGTTGCTGTTGGGAGCGTTCGTCGAACTCATCGAGATCGTTGGCTGCAGCGGCTGAGAAGAAGCCGCTACAGATATCACCGAAAGCTGCCAGCCATTGGCGAGATAACGGCCTTCCCAGTTGTCAGCATGGCTGAACGTCGGCGCAAATACTGCGTTCACCGTCACGCGATGGCGCTGATCGGTGGAAGCCGAGCCGCGATCACCGCGATAGAAGCCGTTGGCGTAAGAAGTCGGGAACGTGCTGCCGAAGAGAATCGATGTGCCCGCGCCCTTGATGCCATCATCGATTGTGTGACTCCAGGTATAGGCCACATCACCCTGGAACCAACTGCTGTAACGCGTCTTCAGATTAACCAGCAGTCCCACAGACGAGCCGCATTCCCAATAATGGTCTCAACTTGGCGCCTCGGTTTGGCGTGGCCTACGCCCTGAATGACAAGACTTCTATCCGTACCGGTTACGGCATTTTCTACAACCGAGTCACCACCTCCGCGGTCGAAAATCTCTTTCTGACGAACCTCACTTATCAGGCCAGCTACTCCCTGAGCAGCAG
>QIBC01000299.1 GCA_003225215.1 Acidobacteriota bacterium | reverse complement strand
CTCGAAACTGTCATCTTGAGGCCCTCGGTTGGCCGAAGGATTTCCCGGAATGAATCAGACTTGATGGCTGCATCCTGGCTCTTTCACGAAGATCTTCGCCGAAGTGCCGCGACACGGCATGTATGTTCCAATCATTGCGGGAGATCCTTCGGCCAAAGGCGGGCCTCAGGATGACAGCGTCAGAGTTGAAAGGATGTTATCCACGGCATTTGTTCGCAGTCTTTTCAGCGCAGCGTAGCCGTGCCGTTAATGCGCGTTGAAATTCGGCTTCAGCCTCTGCGGGAATCTTTACCAAACGCCAAAGATTCCTCAGGGGCTAAGGCCAGTTGTTAAGGTTGCGCTACGGCACGGCTGCGCTTCGCTCAAGCCGTGCCTCTTCAGAACCATTTTTCTGCGAAGCTATTTGACGAGGTTGCAGCACGCTACGTCTTTCTTGCACTATGAGTAACCTTGCGGCAAAGGGCACTGTTCATGAATCGAGATAGTTCAACCAGCCAGGGAGGGCAAAATGTCAGACAGATCAATTGCAAGGCGTGACTTCATAAAGCAGGCCGCGATGGGAACGGCGGCATTAATGATCTATCCACCGCGCGTGCTCGGCGCCAACGACCGCGTGCGCGTCGGCATGATTGGTGTCGGCGGGCGGGGTAACGAGCTGTTGAAACAAATTGTCGCCGTACCGAATGTCGACCTGGTCGCAATGGCCGACATTTATCCTCGCCGCTTCGCCGAAGCGAAAGCCGTGGTTCCTAACATCCAGACGTACGATGACCACCGCCGTCTGCTCCAGCAAAAAGATATTGATGCTGTGATCGTCGCTAGTCCCCTGCACATTCACGCTCGGCATTTCCAGGACACGCTAGGTGCCGGCAAAGACCTCTACTCGGAAAAGACGATGACGTGGTCGATTCCTGAAGCGGAAGACTGCCTGAAGGCTGCGAAAAATTCAGATCGTGTAGTGCAGATCGGCCTCCAGCACGAGAGTGATGGCTCGCTGGCCGACACGAAGAAGTGGATCAAGGACGGCATCGTCGGCAAAGTCACGATGGTGCAGTCGTGGATGAGCCGCAACAGCCGACACGGTCACGGACAATGGGTGCGGCCTATTCCGCCGGACTGCACTGCCGCCAACGTGAAATGGGACGCCTTCCTCAACGGCCGTCCGTCGCAGCCCTTCGATGCCAACAAGTTCATAAACTGGCGCCTGTTTTGGGAATTCTCCGGGGGAAATATCACCGAGAACATGGTGCATCAGATCTCCTGGATCATGAGCGCGCTCGATTTGCCGGTTCCCACTGCGGCCACTATGTCGGGTGGCGTCTTCTCTGAGAAAGATGGCCGCCAGGTGCCCGACACCATCGCCGTCACCCTCGAGTTCCCGCAGGACATCGTGGTTAACTGGCAATCCACCTTCAGTAACAGTCACTACGGATTAGGCGAGCATATCCTCGGTAGCGATGGAACCATTGAGCACGTGGCCGGCGAACAGAACATGGTGACCGGAAGATCGGAGTCGGCAATCCGCTATTTCCCGGAAAAGGTGAATCGCAAAGACGGAACCGCCCTTACTGGCAATACACCCGATCAAAACCACATGCAGAACTGGGTCGATTGCATCCGCTCGCGCAAACAGCCTAACGCTACCGTGGAAATCGGTTACCTCTCCGCTGTCGCGGGACACATGGCAAATCTTGCATACCGGCGCAAGGAACGAATCACCTGGGAAGCGGCAAAAGCCATCCAGCCGGAGATGTAGCGGGAAAGCAGCAATCGCCGTTTAGCCATTCAGCTAATTCAACGGCAAAATGCACGACGGCGGCTCCGGAGGAATCCCCAGTCGCCGCCGCAATCTTTTGTCCCTGCCGCTCAAGTCGGCGGTGGGCAAGAGACCCATTATGGAACAAAAATTCCCTGCAGGTTCCCTGTTATTTTTTTGAATCCCCTTGCGAAACTCGGTTAAGTGCTCCTGAATGATAGGCTTAGAGAGAAATTTACAGACTTCCCTGTTATTTCCCTGCCTTTGAAGTAAATTTGCATATTTTGGGCAGAATTCGATGATTTGGAGGTCGAATTCAAGAATCACCCTGTTTATTTCGCTGTTTATTCTGCGTTCGCCCGTGGATTCTTCCGCGGTCTCTAAGCCCTCGGTTCTCGCATGCTATCCTTGAAAGGAGTAGTTGCTTCTGACCTCGTTCGAAAGCCCTACCTCAGCAAGTCCCAAAACAAGGCAAATCGTACTGAAATGATTTCTGTTTGCAACGTAAGCATGCGCTACGGCGCCAAAATACTGTTCGACGACGTCTCCACAACCTTTACTGCGGGCCGGCGCTATGGCCTCACTGGCCCAAACGGCTCCGGCAAATCCACGTTCATGAAAATCCTTACCGGAGAACTTGAGCCGCAGAAAGGTAATGTTGTCCGCCCGCGCAAGCTGGGAGTCTTGAGTCAGGATCAGTTTGCCTTCGACGCCTATCGAGTAATCGATACGGTGATCATGGGCAATCGACGACTTTGGGAGGCGATTGAAGAGCGCGACCGTATCTTTGCCAAGCCGGAAATTACCGATGAAGACGGCATGCGCCTGGGGGAACTCGAGGGCATTGTCTCCGAAGAAGATGGATATACCGCCGAAAGCGATGCCGCGATCCTGCTCGATGGTCTCGACATCCCCGAGCCTCTGCACGATCAGAAGATGAGCAATCTTCAGGGCGGACAGAAAGTTCGCGTTCTGCTGGCACAGGCGATCTATGGTCATCCGCAGGCGTTGTTGCTTGACGAACCGACCAACCACCTGGATCTCGACTCAATCCACTGGTTGCAGGATTTCCTGAGTCGGTATGAAGGCGCAGTAATCGTCATCTCACACGACCGCCATTTTCTGAACAGCGTCTGCACACACGTGGCCGACATCGATTACCAGACCATCATCACCTACACCGGTGGATACGATGACATGGTGGTGGCCAAAACTCAGGTTCGCTCGCAGATCGAGGCCGACAACGCCCAGCGCGAAAAAAAGATCGCGCAGTTGAATCAATTTATCGCCCGCTTCTCCGCCGGAACAAGATCAAGCCAGGTCATGTCGCGCAAAAAGGAAGTCGAGCGCCTGCAAACTACAGACCTAGCGAAATCGAATATTCAACGTCCATACATAAAATTCACGATGAATCGGCCTTCCGGTCGACATGCGCTTGAGTTTCAGGATGTGTCGAAGAACTACGGGGAGAACAACGTCATCAACGGCTTCGGAGCCTCGGTTGGACGCGGCGAGAAGATCGCGTTGATCGGACGCAACGGCGCCGGCAAAACGACTCTAATTCGTTCGCTTTTAGGAAGCGCGCCCGCCGTAAGTTCTGAAGGATTAGACATTGATTCTGGCGACATCAAGTGGGGACACGAAGTACAGATCGGTTACTTTGCTCAAGATCATCGTCAATCCATCGCAGACGGATTTACTACATTGGATTGGCTGCGACAATTCGACCCCAAAGCATCCACCGAAGAACTGCGAGGACTACTGGGCCAAATGCTTTTTCAGCGGGACGAGGCTCTAAAACCGGTAGAGGCTCTGTCTGGGGGAGAAGCCGCACGAGTGCTCTTCTGCAAGCTGATGCTGGAAAAACCCAATGTACTGGTGCTCGACGAGCCCACGAACCATCTCGATCTTGAATCGATCAACGCGTTAAATATCGCTCTACAGCGCTACGAAGGGACTGTCTTCCTGGTCACCCACGACCACGATCTGATCGAAGAAGTGGCAACCCGCATCTGGCACTTTGATCACGGAAAAATCGAAGACTTCAAGGGAACGTATGACGAGTACACGGCGAGCGTGATGGCATAGCAACGATATTGGAACGATGGCAACGGAAAGCGAACAAGCGAAATTTGACGAGCTCTGCTTCTATACGCTCGCTCATCGTGATCCGTCGTTCATTCACCAGCTTGCAGTTGACGCATACGCTGCACAGAATGCACGCGAGAGCGAAAAGCCGATCCGGCTGACGTTTGCACTTATCGGACTGTATCTACACATGGAAAAGCAATATTCCGGCCGGGACGTGCAGAGAGCTCATATGCAACTCGCGAAGACCCGCAGGCCTTGGCCGCGATTCCAGCTTCCAGAACAACGAGGCAGCGTGAGAGTGTCCGATATTCTCGCAGCACCGCCTGGCCGTGAGCGCGATGCTTCCATTGAA